>CAZBZG010000060.1:0-19534 GCA_964496245.1 uncultured Planctomycetaceae bacterium
TAATCCTACGAGAGGTTTCCCACTTCCCGTCCGTAGGAGTCCACAATCCCACAGTATGGGCCAGGATCGTCGGTGTCGAAGAGCTGCTCGAAGGGACAAAGCGAGGATGTCCGATCCCTCGTCTTGCCGCACAAGGCACCCAGTGACCCGATTACTCGCTTGTCTCCTCCTCTGCCTTGGGGTCGGGCACTTCCTCATCTCTCCCTTCGTATACCGTGTATCGGGGAGGTCGATGGCTTGTTCCTTCCTCCCCGGGGACAGGGTTGTCGTCACACATTCGCCAATCCATGACCTGGGTGACGTTTTGGTTTTTCGTCACTGGAATGATCCACGGGAACTCGTGATCAAGAGAGTAGCTGGGGTGCCCGGCTCAGAAGTGTCGGTTGAAGCCTCTCTCGACCCTGTACCTAAAACGAAGGGGTCTTTCGACTCCAACTTCACCATTCGGAATTTGGGACAGGTGAGCAGCGGTGAAGCCTTTATCGCCTTCCCGGTTGAAGAAGCCGAATTCCGACGTCTAGCACCGCAAAACACCCCATCACGAGCTCGTCTTCCTGCCCGGACCTGCCGTTGTGGCGCATCCCGAGGCGGACGCGTTGTACCGGCAGCTCGAACGGAGCGCCCTACGGCTCCACCGCCGTATCCTCTGGCAGGCTGCTTGCGAGGGGTGAGGGGAGGGGCCTGACCCAGAGGCCGTTGTTCTTCGCGATAGGGTGGTCGAGGCGCTCGAGGCGGTCGGCCAGGGGCAGGTGCCAGAGGGCGAGGCCCTCGAGCCGGTCGGCCAGGTAGCGGGCGCTCTCTTCGGGATCCGGCGGCCCCTTCTCGCCGGGGCGCGGCTGCACGAGCACCAGGGCCCACGCCGCGCTGACGAACGCTCCGGTCGAGTCGTCCGCTCCTGCGCCTCGAATCCGGCCGAGGACGGGCGACGCAGATGGCGTCCGTCCGGTGCCGAGCCAGCGGAGGCGCTTCCGGTTGCGCAGGCGATCCTCTGCGTGCGCGAGGCGGCTTCGGATCTCCGAGGCGGTTGCGTCGGGCGCGGAGACGCGAACGCGCAGGATGAAGAAGCTGTGCAGGCGCCCCAGGTCCCACGCCTGGGTCAGGATGTAGGACCTGCCTTTCGCGGGTGTCTCCACGGCCTCGAGCACGGCCGTGCCGCGCCGGAGTCGTTCCACGTGGCGCGTATTCGATTGTTCGCTCATGTAGTAGGTGATGATGGGCAGGCCGGAGATGCCGTAGGTGTACAGGCGGTCTTCGGGCTTCAGCTGCGGCCGGAGGTAGCGGCAGAGGAGGCGGTCGGACTTGTGTTCGTTGAGCGCGGGCAGCAGGCTGGTATGGAGCGCGAAGCCGCCGGCCATGCCGATCATGATCGCGGCCGTGGCCCGTCCGAACGTCCGCCGGCGGGCACAGAGGAACAGGGCGGGTCCGAACAGCAGCAGGAGCACGCTCCCTGCCAGAAGGTGCATCCCGTGCTCGGCGTACGCGGTGCTGATCTGCGTGTTCTTGGTGATGAGGCGGAAGACCGGCACCACGCCCGTGACCTGGGCGAGCAGGCTGAGGGCGCCCACGACCCCCGCCAGCGCGAGCGCCCCGCCGGCGAAGAGCAGCAGCCCGCGGAGGATCCGGCGCAGCGTGGTCTCCTCGTTCGCTGCCATGGCAGCGGAGAGCACCCAGCCGGCCATGAGGGCTAGAGCCGGATACACGGGCATGATGTAGTAGCTCTTCTTGCTGGCCGGGATGGAGAAGAAGGCGAGCGTGACCACGGCCCAGGCGAGCGGGAAGAGCAGGCGGTTGCGCACCGGCCACGGCCGGCCGGCGAGGAGAAACGGCAGGAGCAGGGCGATCACGGACCAGGGTTGACCGTCGCCCAGGAACTTGACCAGGAAGTAATGAGGCGCCTCGATGTGGTCGAAGCCCTCGAACCGGCCCGCGGTCTCGCGAAACCAGATGTCCCAGGCTTCCGGCATCTCCCGCAGCACGAGCAGGGGCCAGGGCAGGACGAGCGCGAGAAAGAGCGCGAGTCCGGCCGCGTGGTGGGCCAGGCGCGGCCACCCCTCGCGCCAGCGTCCGGACGCGAAGAGGTAGACCCAGAGGATGAGGAAGATCAGCACCGGTCCGACCGGCCCCTTCTCCAGAAACGAAAGCCCCAGCGCAGCGTAGGTGAGCACGAGCCACCCGGGCAGACGTCTTTCGGCCGAGGTGGCCGGAGCCGCGGTCTGGCCCGCCTCATCTTCGTGCGAGGCGGGGTTCCGGTAGCGCCACCAGGCGTAGAGCGCGAGCGTGTTGAAGAAGAGCAGCGGCAGTTCGATGCCCGTGGTGCGCGCCTGCCACCAGAAGATCGCGGTGGTGCCCATGGCGAGCGCCGCGATCAGGCCGGTCCGCCGGTCGGCCAAGAGTCTCCCCAGGCTGTAGAGCAGCCCCATGACGCCGATGGCCGCCAGGGTGTTCGGCAGCCGCGAGTTGAACTCGTCCACGTCTGCAAAGGGCAGGCTCGCAAGCGCGGTCAGCCAGTAGGCCAAGGGAGGCTTGCGCAGCCGGATGTCGTCGCCGAACCGGGGGATGATCCAGTCGCGCGCGTCTTCGGAGAAGCGCATCTGCCGGGCGACCTGGACCACGCGCGCCTCGCCCGAAGTCCAGATGTGGCGCAATCCCAGGAACGGGAGGAAGAGCAGCACGCCGGCGAGCGCGACGAGCGCGAGGTCGCGGCCGGGTGGGGACGGATTCGGGCTGAGCGGGGAAGAACGATCCGGCAAAAGGGTCATCCGATGGCCGTGCGCTCGAGGTACTTGCCGGTGCCGGTCTCGAGCTTGAGTCTGTCGCCCTTGTTGATGAACGGCGGCACCTGCACGATCATGCCGGTTTCGACCGTGGCGTTCTTGAAGACGTTGGTGGCTGTGGCGTTCTTGACGCCCGGCTCACACTCGGTCACCACCAGTTCCACGGCTGCGGGCAGCTCGATCGAGATGACCCGGCCCTGCGCTACGAGCAGCACGGCCTGGTTGCCTTCGAGCAGGAACGGCGCGAGCTCGCCCACGATGTCCTTGTGCACCTCCATCTCTTCGTAGGTGTCGGCGTTCATGAATACGAAGAGGTCGGCGTTGCGGTAGGAGTAGATGTAGGTCTGCCGGTCCACGTCGATGGCTTCGATCTGGTCGGCCGTGCGGAAGCGCTTCTCCGTGACTTTGCCGGTCTCGAGGTTCTTGAGCTTGATCTGCTGGTAGGCCGGCCCCTTGCCGGGCTTGATGTGTTCCATGCTCACGATCACGCAGATCTGGCCGTCCATGAGCACGGCCTGGCCGCGCGACACCTGATTGACGGGAACGGTGGGCATGGTCTCCTCCGTAGGTCGCCGCTCCTGGAAAATTACGCACGCGGGTCGTCCGCGTGCGGCAGCTCGGTTCGAAGCGTATGGCGGAACGAAGGATATCGAAATCCGCACGCCTTGTCAACAGACGCCGCAGGGTTCTTGTCGCCGCAGCGCCGAGAAATGACCGACAAGCGCCTTGCATCATGCATCTCGCGGTGTAGTATTGATATACGAGGCTTCGTGGCGAGGGGGAACAGGAGGAGTCTGGATGAGCGGACCGTACTACAAACACGCTGAGGAAACCGCCAGCCGTCTGGTCGCGGGAGAGACCGTGATCGTACGCCTGCCCGATGCCGAGATGACCGTGCTGAGCGAGAGCGGAGGCGCGGTCTGGGCTCTCGCCGACGGCACGCGCACCGGAATGGAGATCGCCGCCGCCCTCCAGGCGCATTACGTTCTGTCCGAGCCGCCGGCGATTCAGGCATTTCTGGACGAGCTCCTCGAGCGGGGACTGCTGGCGACGGCCGGATCAGCGGTTCCGTCTCCCGAGCGAGCCGAGCCCCTGCCCGAGGCGGGGACGTATGCACCGCCTGCCGTGCGCGTGGCCGAACCCCTCGAAACCCTGGCCGGCGCCTGCGACTCGGCCTTCACTGGCGAGCCCACTGCGGACTGCCGTACGTCGGCCCTGGGGTGTTTTGATATCATGGATTGAGTCCCGCATGCCGTCCAAGGAATTTGCCGCGCTGCGCAGGCGCGCGAGCGACCGGGCCATTCCGCTCTACGCCCAGTTCGAAGTCACCCACCGCTGCAATCTCCGCTGCCGTCACTGCTACCTCGAGGGCCATCACGAACCGGCCGGCCGGGAATTGACGCTGGCCGAGGTCGAAGACGTGCTCGACCAGCTCGCGGACCTGGGGACGCTTTTCTTGACCTTCACGGGCGGCGAGTTCTTCGTGCGCGAAGACGCCTTCGACCTGCTGGCTGCCGCGCGCGCCCGGGGATTCGCCTGTACGGTGCTCACCAACGGCACGCTGCTCGATGCCGAGGGCGTACGAAGGCTGGCCGGGCTCCGTCCCTTTCAGGTGCATCTCACGCTGCTCGGCACGGAAGCCGTGCACGACCGGATCACAGGCCAGCCCGGTTCGTTTGTCCGCACCGTGAGCATCATGGACGGGCTGCGCGCGGCCGGCGTGCGCGTGGTCGCCAAGCTCGTGATCACGCGGCTGGCGGTCCAGGAGGCTGAGGCCATGGAGGCGATCGCAACCGCGCACGCGGACTCCTTTGTGCGGTCGGTCGAGCTCTTTCCCACGCTCGACGAGACGCCCGTGCCTGATGACTTGATCGTCCGCTGCGAGGATTTCTGTTGCTTGCCCCGGCCGAACGTCGATCCTGCCAGGCCCCTGCCGCCGCGCTGGCCGGCGGAAGAGAGCCTCTGCAGTGCCGGGCGGGGGCTCGTGGCCGTCTCGCCGTACGGCGAAGTCTTCCCCTGCATCGCGTACCGCAAGCCCATGGGACAGGTGCGCGAAGACCCGCTCGCCGCGATCTGGCAAGGGGCGGGCTTCGAAGCGCTCCGGCGCCTGCGACGCAGGGAGCTGACCGCGTGCACGGAGTGCCCGGACCAGCCGTTCTGCACCTTCTGCCCGGGCCGGGCCTGGCACGAATGCGGGGACGAACGCCAGCCTGCGCCGAGCCTCTGCGCGCGGGCCCGCCGCGTGCGGACCTTTCTCGAACAGGCGGCTGCGCGGGCGGGGGACGAGCCATGAGTTGCCTGCCGATGCAGCGGGCGGCTGCGTTCGATCTCTGCCGGCAGGCGGGCGTCTTCACGCTGCGCGTGGCCTCCGACTGCATGGGCCCGGGCATCCCGGCGGGCGCGCGCGTCCAGATCGCCTGCTGCACGCCTGCAGCGCTCGCGCCGGGCGACGTGGTGCTGCTGCGGTTGGGCGGGCAGTCGGTGCTCCACCGCTATCTCGGAGCCTGGCGGCACGACGGGGTCGGGTATCTCGTGTGCAAGGCCGACCGCCGTCGCCGTCCGGACCGGCCCTGGCCGGCCGCGGCCCTGGTGGGACGGGCGGTGGGTGTCGAGGATGCGCCTGCGGCGCGTGTGCGCGCTTCGAGCGTTGGCGAACGCGTTCGGATACGGCTGCAGCATGCGGTCTGCTGGCTCGGGCTCTCAGTGGGACTGCTTTCCGGCCCGTGCGCTGCAGCCGCCAGCCGGCTCGCCTGCCAGGGGCGGGTCTGGGGGGTGGAGGTCGAGGGCGCTTCGGACGCGCTTCCGCAAGCCCTCGCCCGTCGCCTGGCCTTCCGGACCGGGGTCGATCCCGACACGCGCCTGCGGATCGTGGTCGGTCCCGACCAGCCGCCGAGCAGCATCCGCACCGGCCGCGGACCGCATGCAGTCCGCGTGTGGGCCGAGTCCCTGGCGCTCACGCTCGATACGGAGACCGGCGCGGGTGAGGTCTTTGCGCGGGATGCAGAGATCGCTGCCGTGGGCGTGGAGTCCTTCTTCCGGATCGCAGCCATGGAGCATGCTGTGGCTGTGGGCGGCGTGTGCCTCCACGCGTCGGCCGCGGCCTGCGACGCTGGCGTGTGCGTCTTTGCCGGGCCATCGGGCGCGGGCAAGACCACGGCTGCGCACGCGTTCGGTGCCGACCAGGTCCTGGACGAGGACTTCGTGCTGCTGGAGCCGCGCGGACAGGGCTTTGCGCGCGCGCCGTGGCTGCCGACGGAGGGTCGGGGGGCTGAAGAGCGGCCGGTGCTGGCGGTCTGCCTGCCTGCGCCAGGCCCCGACTTCGACCTGGAGCGCGTGCCTCCGGCCGAGGCTGTGGCGCGATGTTTCCACGTGCCGCCCATCCACGCCGGCCCGGCGGATGCGGAACAGCGTCTCGCAGCGGTCGGCGCGCTCGTCGAACGCGTGCCCGTCTTCCGGCTGCACTGGCGCAAGGGGATCGATCTCGCGGATCGCCTGACGCGGGCGCTTGCGCGTTAGGGCTGAGGCGGGGCGCCCGGCCGGCCCGGCGCATCAGGGGGCGTATCATTCTCCGCCACGGGCTGCGCGCTCACCAGTTCGCTCACGCTCGCCCCGTCCCCCGTGCCCTGCAGGGATCGGCTCCAGCGGATCCGTTCCCGCAGGCGGTGGACGAGCAGGATGGCTGCCAGGATGGCTGCGCCGATGGCGAGCGAAAAGCCTACGGGCCGCTGCCAGGCATAGCCGAGCGGCGGGTCGGCCTGGGGACGGGCTTTCTGTTGGCGGAGCCGACGCTGGCGGAGTTCGGGTTTGGCTTCGATCTCCTCGCTCCGGTCCCAGCAGCGCAGCACGTGATCGGCGAGCTGTTCGTTGGTCATGCGCTTTTCGCGTCGGAACTTCACGACCCATTCGCGTTCGTCGCGCGTGAACGGCCCGTCTTCGCGCAGGCGCTGGGCGAAGTCGAGCGCAGCCTGACGGTCGTCGGCCGCGCCGGCCGGTCGGGCGGCCAGGCCGAACAACAGAGCCAAGACCAGGACCGCGCATCGGCCGCGCAGGTCGTCAGACGGATGCATGACGCTTCCTCTCAGGGTGCGGAACCGGCTTCCGCAGCCGCGGGCTTCTCCAGCACGCACAGGATACGCTTGACAAAGGGCTCGCGCAAGACGGGCAGGCGTTTCATGAGCGCGCCCAGCGGGCCGGCATGGTGCTGCAGGTCCAGCAGCACCACGCGCCACGGCCGGCGGCGGAGGGCCTGTTGGAATCGCTGCACGGTGATCCGGTTGAGTTCGGCGTGGTACGCGGCGCGCGTGGGCACGCGCAGCTCGTCTGCTTCGGCGGCCGGGAGCCCGTCCGCCATGCGCGCGCGGGTCCTCTGGCAGACGTCGAGCAGCGTGTCGGTCGAGAAGACGACGTGCGCCCACGGCAGGCGGATGTACGCGCGCAGGTGGTGGCCGCGCCGCGAGTAGAACGGGTTGAAGCGAAGGCACAATCGCCCGCCCGGGCGCAGCACCCGGTGGGCTTCGTCCAGCATGGTCTCCGGCGTATGGTAGTGCTCCATGGTGTCGACCGTGATGACCGTGTCGAAGGTTTCGCTCCGGAGGCCCAGGGCATGCGCGTCGCCGCGGATCGTGTGGCAGTAGCGGAGCCCGCGTTCCCGCGTGAACGCAGCGCAGATGCGGGTCTCCTCCTCGCCGTAGGAGAGGCCCACGGCCACGGCGGTGCCGTGTTCGGCCAGCCACTGGACGTGCCCGCCGCAGCCGCATCCCAGGTCGAGCAGCTGTTCGCCGTCGGCCACGCGGGCCAGGGCGCCGAAGCGCTTGGCGAAGTTCGCACCGTGCGCATGGCGGCCGCGGGCGTAGCCGAGATCGAGCGGCTTGGGCCGGTGCCGCGCGCCGGCGAAGAGCCGGTTCAGTCTGTCGCAGAGCGCTGCTGAGATACGCATCGCAGGACATTCCTGTGCGTGTGAGATCGAGCGCCGCCGGTCGCGCGCGGCGATGCACTGCACCGCTCGCGCCCGGACCTCTCTTTCCCTCAGCATAGCTGGCACGGGGCGAAAGGCAAGCATGCGTCCAAGCGTTTGAGCGGGGCGGATGTCGGGTGCCATGCCCACCCAAGGGGGGGGCATGGCACCCCACACATCCAACCAACACTGCATCAGTCGGTTAGCTTTGGATTCCGCAGCGGCGGGGGCCGGAGGAACAGCGTGGCCCGCGGCAGCGGTTCCCGCAGGACCGAACGCGCGGTAGGTCTGGCGCTGCATTGGTTGGGCGTGCGCAGCGCTCCATGGAGGCGTTTCAACAGACGGATGAAGCAGGCGCTTCTCGCCACCCAGATGAAGACCGGCACCTGCAAGGGGGAGAAAGGATCCTGGCGGTCGGAGACGGACGCCTCATCCCGCGACCTCGGCCGGGCCGGCCAGACCGCGCTGGGGGCGCTCATGCTGGAGGTGTACTACCGGTACTTCGGGCAGAGCCGGTAGGACCGGCTGGTCGCCTGACGCGGGCGCTTACCCCCCGCCCCCCGCTACTGTCCTTGCGTACCTTGGTAGGGGCATGCTATACTCCCCCTGCAAGGAGAGCACAGGATGACAAAAGACGGCACAGCCGATAGCGTCCTAAAGGATGTGTTCGGTTTCGACGGGTTTCGCATCGGGCAACGCGAGGTCATGGATCACCTGTTGTGCGGTCGTTCGGCGCTGGCCGTATTTCCGACTGGTGCCGGAAAGAGCCTCTGTTACCAGCTACCGGCCGTGATGCTGGAGGGCATGACGCTGGTTGTCTCTCCGTTGATCGCGCTCATGAAGGATCAGATCGATTTTCTGGTCAACAAGGGCGTGCGGGCCGCGCGACTCGATTCCAGCCTAACCTCGGAAGAGGCGCGAACGGTCTGGGGCGATCTCTGGAACGGCCGTCTCAAGTTGTTGTATGTCGCCCCTGAGCGATTTGCCAGCGAGAGGTTTCTGCAGCGGATGCGACGGTCGTCGATCGATCTCATGGTCGTCGACGAAGCGCACTGCATTTCGGAATGGGGCCATAACTTCCGTCCTGATTACTTGAAGCTGGCACGCTTGGCGCAGGAACTGCGCGTCGAACGCGTGCTGGCGTTGACCGCGACGGCAACGCCCTCGGTGGCGGAAGACATTTTGCGCAACTTCCGGATCGATCGGGATGCCTACGTCAACACCGGTTTTCACCGTCCCAATCTGACCATGCGCTCGACACCGTGTGGCGCGAGCGAGCGCGATGCCCTGCTGCTCGAACGCATCCGGACGCGTCCGCCCGGTACCACGATCGTTTACGTGACGCTGCAGCGAACTGCCGAGCGGGTAGCCGAGTTCCTTGCCGCCAACGGTGTCGCGGCCCGCGCCTATCATGCCGGCATGGAGGGCGAAGAGCGCCACGCCGCGCAGGACTGGTTCATGGCCTCGCCGGATGCCGTGGTTGTGGCCACGATCGCCTTCGGCATGGGCATCGACAAGGCCGATATTCGCTACATCTATCACTACAATATGCCCAAGTCGCTGGAGAACTACATGCAGGAGACCGGCCGGGCGGGTCGGGACGGCATGCCGTCGACCTGCGACCTGCTCGTCTGTCCCGACGACGTGGCCACGCTGGAGAACTTCGCCTATGGCGACACGCCCACCGCCGAAGCCGTGGACGAACTCGTGGCGTACATCCTGGAGCAGCCGGATGCGTTCGACGTGTCGGTCTACGAGCTTTCGGGGGCATATGACATTCGCACGCTCGTTGTTTCCACGCTGCTGACGTACCTGGAGCTGGAAGGAATCATCGAGGCCACGGGGCCGTTCTACAACGAATACAGGTTCCAGCCGCACCGCAGCTCGGACGAGATGCTGGCCGGCCTGGACGAGGAGCGTCGTGCCTTTGCCCGCGCCGTGTTTGCGCGGGCGAAGAAGGGCCGCACCTGGTTCTCGCTGAACATCGGCCTGATTGCCGATGCGCTGAACGAACGCCGTGAACGGATCGTCGCGGCGTTGACTTACTTCGAGGAGCAGAGGGACCTGACGCTCAAGGTGGCTGGTTTGCGTCTGGGGTATCGGTTTGTGCAACGGCCCCCTGCCGCGGCCGGCCTCGCCAAGCGAATTTACGAGCGGTTCCAGGAGTCTGAGCGCCGCGACATTGCCCGCATCCAACAAGTGGGCGAACTTGCGACCATGGCGTCCTGCACGGTGCGCGCGGTGCTGTCGTATTTCGGGGAGGCGCTGGAAATCGACTGCGGCCACTGCGACCGCTGCCTGGGCGAGCCCCTCCTGCCCATGCCCCCCGTGCAAAACACGACCGTTACGGATGACGATCGGTCTCTAATCGATGAACTCGCCGCTGAACAGCACAACGCTCTAGCCACCCCTCGCCAGCTCACGCGTTTCCTGTGCGGTCTCGCCTCGCCCGCCGCCTCGCGCGCCCGCCTGACCCGCGACCCCCGCTTCGGCCGCCTGTCCCACCTGCGCTTTGCCGTCGTCCTGGACGTCGCCCAAAAGGCGCTTCCGTAGGTTCCTTCTCCAAGAGGGACACCCGTGGGTCCCGAAACCCCGCTCGACGATTTCGGCCACGGCCAGCAGGTAGGCGATGTAGATGCAGACGAAGAGCCCCTTGCGATGGCCGAAGATCCACTGCAGTCCGATGAGACCGCAGATGGCGCCCCCGGCGGCCAACGCCATCCACGTGTGCAGAAGATGGGCGGCAAAGCATGAGAGAAGCAGCAGCGCTGCGCAAGCGAGGGCCGGTCGTCGTGCAGGCGGGCGCCGCGGGGAAGAGGGCGTTCCTGCTGCCGTAGGATTCCCGGGCATGTGTAAAAGCGCTCCCGAACGATGGCCCCTGAGCGGGTGGTCTTCGACCTGCGGAGGTCGTGTGGGACGGGCGCTTTGGATTTATCCGCACGGGCCGTCCCGCTCGGTGCCCCCCGCCCGCCTCACGCCGCGCTGAACTGCAGGCGGTAGTAGTAGGCGTACTTGCCGTCGAGGGCGAGCAGTTCCTGGTGGCTGCCTCGCTCCACGATGCGGCCGCCCTCTACGAAGAAGATGCGGTCCGCGTTCACGATGGTGCTCAGCCGGTGGGCGATCACGATGCAGGTGCGGTCGGCCATGAGACGTTCGAGCGCTTCCTGGATGAGGCGCTCGGTCTCCGAGTCCACGGAGCTCGTGGCCTCGTCCAGGATGAAGACGGGCGCGTCCTTGAGCACGGCCCGGGCGATCGAGATGCGCTGGGCCTGGCCCTCGGAGACCTTGGTGCCGCGCTGGCCGAGTGGGGTCTCATACCCCTGGGGCAGGCGCGAGGCGAATTCGTCCACATTGGCCTGTGCGGCCGCGGCCCGGATCTCCTCGTCCGAGGCGCCGGGGCGGCCGTAGGCGATGTTGTTGAGGAGCGTGTCGCTGAAGAGGTAGTCGTCCTGCATGACGATGCCGATCTGCGCGCGCAGCGACGACAGTTCGAGTTCGCGGAGTTCGGTCCCGTCGATCCGGATCGCGCCCTGCTGCGGCTCGTAGAACCGGGGCACGAGGCGGGTGATCGTGGTCTTGCCCGCCCCGCTCGGGCCGACGAGCGCCACGGTCTCGCCCGGCGCGATGCGGAAGTCGACCCCGAACATGGCGACAGCGAGCCAGACGACCAGGCGCATGTCCTTCTTCGCCACGCCTTTGTCGAGGATCAGCTTGACGAGAAAGGGCGGAGCCACCAGGGTGGCGGCGAAGAGCACGTGGAGAATCCAGATGCCGAAGAAGGCCCGGCGGTGTTCCTGCATGCACTCCCGGCGGAAGCGGTCGAGCAGGCCAAAGGCCTCCCGCAGGCCGAACGAACGTTTCTCCGTCTCCATTCCCGTCTCCAGCGCTGTGCGCATCTCCTACACGTAGCAGGCGGCATGCCCACCCAAGGGTGGGCATGGCACTCGGCATGGCACCCGGCATGGCACCCGGCGGATCGGATGGATCCCCTTCACGCCTCTTCCACCCACACCGAGACCGAGCCGCCGTTCACGCGGAAGGGCGCCCAGCCGTCGTCGTTGGCTTCGAGCGTACCGTCGACCTGCCCGGTACGGTCGCGGAAGGTGGCCCCCGGCCGGGCCACGTCCATCCACTTCTCGCCGCCGTCCGCATCGGTGAGGAGCACGGCCATGGCGCGGGGGTGGTCGTCGTCGCCGGTGCGTGTCCAGCCCACCACGTTTGGATCGTCGAAGTAGTCCTGCTGCGGGCCGTGGGCGACGTCGCGCCGGATGGCGAGGAGCGTGTCGAGGATTTCCTTGTGCGCCGGGATCTCCACGCGCGCCTCGCCGTCCGCCTTCCCGCCGTCGGTGTAGGTCCCGCCTTCGTAGTCCAGGCTGAAGACGCACGGCAGACCCTCGGCGCGCAACAGGATGACCGCGTACGCGAGCGGTTTGAACCACGGGGACACGAACGACGCCAACGCCTGGCGGGGCTGGGTGTCGTGGTTGTCCACAAACGTCACCGCGCGGTCGGGCCGGCGCTCGAGGAGCGTGCCCGTGAGGAGCTTGCGCATGTCGAAGTGGCCGCCGCCGTGGCTGGCTTCGTGGAAGCGGAAGTGGAGGGGCACGTCCAGCACGTGCAGCCGGTCGCCCGTACGCTCGAGAAAACCGGCCAGTGCGCCGGCGTCGGACTTCCAGTACTCGCCCACGGCGAAGAGGTCGTCCTTCTTGCTCGCGGCGCGTACGTGATCCAGCCATTCGGCGAGAAAGGGCGCGTGGATGTGCTTGACCCCGTCCAGCCGGAAGCCGTCCACCCCGGTCTCCTGCAGGAACCAGACGCCCCACCGCTTGAGCTCGTCGCGCACCTCCGGGTTCTCCATGTCCAGATCCGCGAACATGAGGAAGTCGTAGTTGCCGTGTTCCTTGTCTACGCCCGGATCGAACGCCTTGTCCTTGAGCAGGAAGATGCGCTGGCCCGCCTCCTCAGGGCGGCGGGCGTCCGTGTCCACGGCGTCGAAGTGCGTCCAGTTCCACTCCATCGGCGAGTAGGCGCCTCTGCGGCCCGGGAAGGTGAAGCGCGTGTGGGCCTCGATTTCGATTGGCGCCTCGCGCCGGGATCGGTCGGACCGGTCCACGGGCGTGGCGGTCACGACCTCGGTCGCGTCCGCGCCGTTCTTGTGGTTGAAGACCGTGTCCGCGAGCACGCGCAGGCCCTGCTCGTGCGCGGCCCGGACCGCGGCGACGTACGCGGCCTTGGTCCCGTACTTGGTGGCGACCGTGCCCTTCTGGTCGAACTCGCCCAGGTCGAAGAGATCGTACGGCCCGTAGCCCACGTCGTTCCGCCCGGCCGCGCCCTTGCACGCCGGCGGCAGCCAGAGGTGGGTGAACCCGGCTGCGGCCAGGTCCGGCGCTTGCGTGCGGATGCGCTCCCACAGCCGGTCCTCGGGGCGCAGGTACCAGTGAAAACTCTGGAGGATGACCGGCGGCTGGGGCATGGACGGCTCCTGTGGTGGCTCTGCCGCGGAGAACGGGCGAGCTTGCGAGCTTAGGAGCCGAAGGCTGCGGAGTCAAGGCCGGAGCGGAGTGCGGCTGGATGGGGCTTGACCACGTCGCGGTCCGTCGTACACTGCTCAGGCATGAGGCACCGCTCTCCAGGCTGTCGGGAGGTGGCATCATGAAGTGTCCGAAGTGCGGCAACAAGCAACGGGCCCGGGACGGCATGGACTGCACGTGCGGGTACCGCTTCGTCTTCGATCCCAGGGCAGAGCAGGGACTGACCGACGGAAAGTTTCTGAGCTACGTGAAGAAGGCGAGCGGGGACGGGAGCCATCGCTTCACTCCTCATCAGCTGTATGCCGCTTACTGCCAGAAGAACGAGGGGGTGCGGCCGCGCACGCTTTTCATCCTCTGGATCGCGCTGGTGCTTGGCGCGCTTGCCGCCGGGTTCTTCAGCTTCCTGCTCACGGTTTTCCTCCTGATGGCTGCTGGGGTGGCGTTCCTCGCTTGGACCTGGAGGCTGATCGAGGTGCATTGGATGGACGCGCCCGCCGAAGACGCCATTGGCGGCCCTTTGCGGACCTGGCTCGGCGAAAGCGGGAGGGGGGTGGGGATGCGCATCGATTCTCTCCTCCGCGAGCCCCAGCTCGACACGCCGCCTCCGGGCTACCAGGAGCAGGACATCTACGCCTACGGCGTGGAGCGGGTGCTCGTGGTGCAGCGCGACGTCCTGGTCGACCTCTTCGTGCGGAACAACTTCCACGCCGACCAGCGCGCGCTCATCCTCTCGGCGAGCGGCTACCCCGCCTACCTCCTGCCCGTGGCCGAAAAGCTCCTGCAGGAGGCGCCCGATCTGCCCGTGTTCCTGCTCCACGATTCGGACCACGCAGGCATGAAGATGGCGGGCAAGCGGCTCGGCGGACTCGAGGTGGACGACGCGGGACCACCGCACCCGGAGAGGCGTCCGGTGATCGACCTCGGCCTCTCGCCCCTGGACGTCAAGCGCATGCCCGGCCTGCGCGCGATCAAGCCGGCCAAGCGCGACTATGCGATTCCCGTGGACATGATCCCCTATGCCGCCCTGTCAGGCATGGTCGCCGAAGCAATGGAGCGCAGGCAGTCCTTCTCCGAGATCCTGACCCTGGCGGCGCAGGAGGGGCGCGGGAGCACGTTCGGCGGGCATGTCACCGGGTTCGGGTAGCCCGTGGCGCGTGCACACCTCTCGGCCAAGGAGAACTTCGTGGACGTCACCAAGCTCGTGCTCGTGGTCTTGCTTGCGGCTGCCGTAGGTGTGGCCGTCTATTTCGCGTATCGCGCGCCGCCCTCGCGCGTGGGCGGCACGCGCGGGCCCTTCGGGCAGGGACGGGACTTGGTGACTGCAGGCGACTATGACACGGCCCTCGCGTTTCTCGAAGAGTATCTTCAGCGATACCCGCAGGGGCGCAATGCCAGCCGGGCCCGGTTTTTCATAGCCAAGGCGCACATCGGGCGCAAGGACCTGAGCGCTGCGCGCGCGGCGTTCGAAGCCGTGTTGCGGATCCATCCCGATTCTCTCGAAGCGCACAAGAGCCGATACAAGCTGGCCGTGGTCGACCTGTGGGAAGGGCACACGGCAAAGGCGCGCAAACGCTTTCAGGCGCTGGCCATAGAACCGGACGGTCCCCTGACGCCCGAGGCTGCAGCCATGACCGCTTTCCTGGCCGGGCGCGGACGCATGTTGATCGAAGCTGAAGCGGGCGAGGTCGAGTAGGCATGGGTGCGCTCTTCGGTTTCACCGGCACTCCCGAAACATCCCTCTGCGAGCGCATGGAGCGCGTGCTCACCCACCGCGGCACGCGGGCCGCGGCCTTCGCCGAACAGGCTGGCGGCACCATCGGGTATCGCGGCCGCGGCGAGGCGTCCGAGCAGGCGCTGTTGGGCGCCGGTCTCCATGTCGAAGGCGACTGCGCCGTGGCCCTGGCCGGCCGCCTCACCAACGCCCCGGAGCTCGCGCCCGTTCTGCCGACGTTGCTCGCGCAGTACCGCGCACGCGGTCCCGCGTTCGTGGAGGACCTGCGCGGCGGGTTCGTGCTGGCGCTCCTGGACGGGAAGACGCTGCATCTCGCGCGCGACGGCGCAGGCCAGCGCACGCTCTACTACGGCCGGCAGAACGGCCGGTTCTTCTTCGCGATCGAACCCAAGGGCGTACTGGCCGCGCCCGGATTCCCGCGCCGGCTGCGGCCCGGTGCGGTCGCCCAGTACCTCACGTTCAGTTTCGTGCCGGGCGGTCAGACCATGCTCGAGGACCTGCGCGAGCTCCTCCCGGGCCACCGGCTCACGGTGCGGCCGGACGGCACAGAGGAACTCGTGCGCACGTTCGCCTTCGAGATCGCGGACAAGGAGGAGGCGCCCGAGGCCGTCTGGGTCGACCGCTTCCGGCAGACCTTTGGCCAGGCGGTGGCCGACCGGCTGCCCCGGGACGAGCGCATCGGCCTGTATCTGTCCGGCGGCATCGATTCGAGCGTGGTCGCGGCCGAGGTCGCCCGGCGCGCGGAAAAGCCCGTCAGCACCTATGCCATCCATTTTGGCGCGGACCATCCACACGAGCTCGACTTCGCGCGCGCCGTGGCCGAGCGCTGCAAGACGGACCATCACGAGGTCCTGATCCGGCCCAGGGACTTTTTGCCGCGGCTGCGCCAGATGATCTGGCATCTGGACGAGCCCATCGGTGATCCCATCACCATGCCCAACTTCGAGCTCTCCCGCCAGGTCTCGTCCGAGGTGCGGCATGTCTACAACGGCGAGGGCGGGGATCCGCTCTTCGGCGGGCCCAAGAACATCCCCATGATGCTCCAGCACTGGTACGGCGGGATCGAGCGGGGACCGCGCTTCCGCGAGCGCGCGTACCTGGCCTCCTACCGCCGCGCGTACGACATCCTCCCGGCCCTGCTCACGCCCGCGTGGCAGCGCCGGTTCGACCCGCAGGTCGAACTGGAGGGCGTGCTCACCCCGTTCTTTTCCTGCGACCGGCCCGCACATCTGCTCGACAAGCTCATGGCGATCAACATCCGGCTCAAGGGTGCGCACCTGATTCTGCCCAAGGTCGAGCGCATGACCGGTGCCTGGGGCGTGACGCCCCTCGCGCCGCTCTTCGACGAGCGCCTGCTGCGTCTCAGCTTCCAGATGCCGACGACCCTGAAGCTGCGAAGCGGCGTGGAGAAGGTCGTGCTCAAACAGGCCTATGCCGGCGCCTTGCCCCGTGAAGTGATCGAACGGCCCAAGAGCGGGATGCGCGTGCCCGTGCACTTCTGGTTCCAGGGCGAGCTCAAGCGCTACGCGCGCAAGATCCTCCGTCCCGGCCCGATCCGGCGGGCGGGCATCTTCGACCCGGAACGCGTGCGCCAGCTCCTGCGTTACGATCTCGAAGGCGGGGCGGGACGGTACGGCCTGCGCCTCTGGATGCTCCTCACCTTCGAGATCTGGCGGCGCATCGTACTCGAGGGTGAGGCTGTGTGATCACGAGGACGATGCGCCGGCGGGCTTGTTGAGCGCGTGGATGGCTGCCGCGCGCTCGGTTGCAGTGGCGATGACCAGGTGGTCGCCTGCGCGGAGCGCGACCGTGCCGCTCGGATGCAGGCTGCGCGCGCCGGTCAAAACCTTTTCCGCGCGGCGGAGAAGGGCTTTGCAAGACGCCGTCAGCGTGCATAATGCGCCAGCATCCGAACGGGCTTTTGCGGAAGGGGCGACCGTGTCCGGTGCCACCGTCTCTCCAGTTGCTGGCGTCTCCGTGCTGGCTGCCTACGGCGCCACGACCCTGGCGTTGACCTGGGCCCTGTCGCGCAGGATGCGCGCGACCAAGACCGAGTTCCTGGTGGCCGGCCGCGCGCTCCGGGTCTGGGAGGCGGCCTGTTCGATCGCGGCCACCTGGATCTGGGCGCCCGCGCTCTTCCTGGCCTCGCAGAAGGCCTACACCCAGGGCATCCCGGGCGTCTTCTGGTTCACCGTGCCCAACGTCCTCTGCCTCATCCTCTTCGCCCACTTCGCCGACCGCATCCGCGCGCTCGTGCCCGAAGGCTTCACCCTTTCGCACTACATGCGCACGCGCTACTCGCGCCGCGTGCAGGCGCTCTACCTCCTGCAGATGGCGGGGCTGGCCGCCTGTTCGTTCGCTGTGCAGCTGCTGGCCGGAGGCAAGGTGATCGCGTCCCTGACCGGGCTGCCGTTCGTCTGGGTGACCGTGGCGCTTGCCGGGATCGCGCTCAGCTACTCGGTGCTGAGCGGTCTGCGTGCGTCCGTGATCACGGACCACGCGCAGATGGTGATCATCCTCGGCGTGCTCTTCGTGGTGGTGCCGTGGGCGGTGGTGCGCGCGGGCGGCCTGGCGGTCGTGGGCGACGGCTTGGGCGGCCAGAGCGGGGCGTTTCGCAGTCTCTTCTCCGCATCCGGCGGGTCCGTCGCCTGGAGCTTCGGGATCTCGGTCACCATCGGGTTGCTCGCCGGCCCCTTTGGCGACCAGTCCTTCTGGCAGCGGGCCTTCGCCATCGAGCGCGACAAGGTCAAGCGCGCGTTTGTGTGGGGGGCGCTCCTCTTCGCGCTCGTGCCGCTCTTGCTCTGTGTGCTCGGTTTTCTGGCCGCCGGCCAGGGATGGCAGGCGCGCGATCCGGCCCTCGTCAACCTCGAGGCCATCGAGCGGCTGCTGCCTGCGTGGGTGCTTTTCCCCATGTTCGTGGTCCTGCTCTCCGGGCTCGTCTCCACGCTCGACTCCAATCTCTGCGCTGTCGCCAGCCTCTGCGGGCACGACGGGTTCGCGCGCGCCAGCGCCGCGCCAGCGGAAGAGCCAGAGAGCGGCCGCGTGGTCGCGGTGAGCCGCTGGAGCATGCTCGGCCTCGCCCTGGCGGGCCTCGTCATCGCCAACCTCCCGGGTATGGAGATCCTCTACCTCTTCCTCTTCTACGGCACGCTGCGCGCGTCGACCTTCCTGCCCACGGTGCTGTCGCTCGTCTGGGAGCGCACCTGCGAGCGCGGCGTGTTCTGGGGAATCCTCGCCGCGATCGCGGTGGGCCTGCCCGTGTTCGCCTACGGCAACTTCTGGCAGCAGGTCGACTGGGCGGTCGCCGGCTCCCTGCTCACCGTGCTGCTTTCGGGTCTCCTGGCTGGCGCGTGGTCGCGATTCGGCAATCGCGGGCGCGGTTCGGGCGATGCTGAGAGCTCTACGGACGTGGCCGGCTGAGGATGCGCGTGTTCCCTGCGCGATTCCTTGCAGCAGGCGTTCGGGGAGGGTACAATGATCGGTGTCGAGGTGCACGGGGCGGAGCCGGGAAGCGCAGCATGGCAGCGGGGCTTGATCGACGCTGAGCCTTCTTCGGGTCTCCACAGGCCCGCCGTCACCCGCGCCCACAGGAGGACGTGCCATGAACGATGCGCCTGGGAAGTCCGGGGAGGCGAAGGGTCCGGACATGCGCGACGAACAACTCTCCGAGAGCCTGGCCGCCAAACGGCTGCTCCTGCACCACGTGGCCCAGCAGGAGCCGCGCCGCTACCTCGTCAAGGTGGGCTACGTACGCCTCAAAACCATGAACCAGGTCCTGTTCGGCGTGTTCGTGGGGTGCGTGGTGCTGACTTCTTGCCTGCTTATCCTCGGCATCTGGGAGGTTCTCACGCTCGACACCGTGGTGAAGACCGTGCCCACGATGCTCATCGTGTTCGTGGCTGTCTGGCTCTTCAGCGTGGCCAACAAGGTGCTCGGCCCGAGCCAGTACCTCACCGAAGAGGAAGAGGCCGATCTTGCGTGAGTCCCGGGAGCGCCTCCCCCGGGAGCGCCGAGCTCCAGCTCGGCCCTGTCACGGCACATGGCCGAGCTGGAGCGCGGCGTTCCCAGGAACGGCCGCACGGAGGTGAATGCCAGGCGGGCCCACGGAAGCGCGGGAGGCCCGCCTCTTCGACGCTGAAAGGAGAGAGACGTGACCACGCCTGCCGGATTCGTCTGGGATACGGTGCAGCAGTACCAGATCCATCGCTTGGAGAAGGGCGCGAGTGGCGTGGAGGAAGCAGTCGCCCGCGATCAGGGCGCCATGAAAGCCGATCTGCGCCAGTTCGAAGAACGGATGAACAAGCTGGTCCTCATCTGCAAGGCTACCTTCGAACTGCTCGCGGAGGCCACGGGCGTGACCGAACAGCAGCTGGCCGAGCGCATCCTGGAGATCGACCTGCGCGACGGCAAGGCAGACGGCCGCATGACGCCCGAGCAGAAGCGCTGCCCCGACTGCGGCGCGGCCGTATGCGCCAAGTTCAATCGTTGCCTGTTCTGCGGGTGGGTGGATGCGTCGGGAGACGTGTTCCATACGGTGTGAGAT
>CAZBZG010000061.1:0-18720 GCA_964496245.1 uncultured Planctomycetaceae bacterium
CGCAGGGGGAGCGATTGAGCCTGCACTTCGGGAAGGGAGATGAGTCGTTGGTCGTCTTGAGAGAAATGTAACAGGAGTCTACCGCACATGGCTGATGAAGGATTCCACCTCGACTTCGAGAAACTGACCGGTCACAAGCCTTTTCCCTGGCAGGAAGAGCTCTACAAGCGCTTCTGCAAGGGGGCGGAAGCCATTCCCCAGGTTGGCTCCATCCCCACAGGCCTGGGCAAGACAAGCCTTGTCGGCATATGGCTTCTCGCACTGATCAAGCACCCGGAGAAGCTCCCGCGCCGATTGGTCTACGTCGTGAATCGGCGTACGGTGGTCGACCAGACCACGGCCGAGGTTCTACGTCTTCGCGAGAAGCTACCGGTCCTTGATGCACGCTTCACATCGCTGGGGGTCAGCACCCTCCGTGGTCAATTTGCCGATAATCACGAATGGTCCGAAGACCCATCCCGCCCTGCTGTGATCTGCGGGACCGTGGACATGATTGGAAGCCGTCTGCTCTTTGGCGGCTATCGCCTCGGCTTCAAAAGCCGGCCCTTGCACGCAGGCTTTCTAGGGCAGGACGTGCTCATTGTTCATGACGAATCCCACCTTGAGCCTGCTTTCCAGCAACTCATCGAAACCATACAGCGGGAGCAAGATTCTGGAGAGAATGCGCGAGATTTGCCCTGGCCGAAGCTTCGAGTGATGGCGCTGTCTGCCACCGCAAGAACCGACAACGAAGATCCAACCACGAACAATGCCAAGAGATTCGCCCTCACCCAGATCGAACGAAATCCACCAGAAGCCTTGCCCGACACGCCTACGGAGCCGCTTCACCACGTCTGGCGTCGACTCAAAGCCAAGAAACACCTTCGGTTGAGCGAGTGTGAGGACGAGAAAAGTAAACTCACAGACAAGCTCGTTGATCTAGCACTGGAACTCAAGCAACTGGGCGCCGCCGTGCTGATCTTTGTGCGCCGTGTGGAGCAGGCAAATGACGTGCAAAGCAAGCTTGGAAAGGAGCTGAATAAGGCCAAGCTGCCAGTCAATGTCGCATCCCTCACGGGTACAATGCGCGGTTACGAACGCGATGCACTGGTCCGTTCCAATCCTGTCTTTGTACGTTTCATGTCACCGGAAGATCGTCCTGAAGGCATCACACCCGCAGAGGGCACAGCCTATCTCGTGTGCACCTCTGCGGGCGAGGTCGGCGTGAACCTGTCTGCCCACCATATGGTCTGTGACTTATCTACGTTTGACAGCATGACGCAACGTTTGGGGCGCGTGAATCGATTCGGAAATCACGAGGATACGCGCATTGATGTGGTATATCCATGTCAGTTCGACAACGGGGACAAGGACGACAAGCTCAGCGATATGGACGCGCATCGCAAGAATACGCTCGCCCTGCTTCGCCGGTTGCCCAAGGCCCATGCCCCTAAGGTCGATGACGATGTCTATGATGCCAGTCCGTATGCCTTGGGAGCGCTGGACAACGCTGACTCCCGCACGAGATGCTTCGCCCCTCAGCCGACCATCTTGCCGGGCACTGACATACTCTTTGACGCATGGGCCATGACGTCCATCAAGGGAAATATGCCGGGACGGCCTCCGTTGTCTCCCTATCTCCACGGGGTTTCAGAATGGGAGCCGCCCCGAACCGCCGTAGGCTGGCGCGAGGAGGTGGCATATATCGTCGGCGATCTCCTTGTTCAGTATTCCCCTGAACAACTCCTTGAAGACTATCCGCTGAAGCCGCATGAGTTGCTGTCGGACCGTACGGACAGAGTCCTCGATGAACTACAGAAGATTGCAGGCAGGAGCCCTGACGCGCCGGGGTGGCTGGTGGATGACAGGGGCAACGTCGAGTCTATGTCGCTTTCCTTTCTGGCCGATCCGGCGGCAAGCAAGAAGGCCGAAAAGAGGCGACTGACGCGGGCCATCGCAGATCGCACGGTATTGCTGCCGCCACATGTCGGCGGTCTTTCCCAGCAAGGCACGCTCGCCGGCGAATGCCAGTATGATCCCGCGCAACCCGACCGGCATTGCGTCGCTGACGAGTGGTATGAGAACGCGGAAAGAGCCGCGAAGCGCCGCGTACGCATATGGGACAATCAGGCGCCGCCTGAAGGTATGGCGCTCATCCGGACTATTGATCTCAAGCCCGATGTTGATGAGTTTGGACCATTGGCCGACGAAGAGCCAGGGCCACGTGATCTTGTTGAGCCCAGCGCCCATGCCACCACCAATGGCAATCAAGTGCTGGCCAAGCGCCGTTTCTGGCATTGGTATGTTCGCCCGCCTTCCACAGACGGAAACGAGACTGCTGCCTCTGTTGAGCCGGTCAGATGGGACCACCACACCGCCGACGTTGTCGCGCGCGCCCGGCAGACAGTCAAAGCACTACGCCTCCCTGATGATTTGGCCAAGGCCGTCATTCTCGCGGCGAAGTACCACGATCTTGGAAAGAAGCGCCAGCTCTGGCAGCGCTCTATCGGCAATCCAAAACCGCATGACTGGCATGCAAAGCCGGGCAAGCCGAGCGACAGCCGGCCCTGGCGCCCACAGCATCTCAGCGACTACCGACACGAATTCGGCTCTGTGCTCGATCTTCAGGACCCCAATGGGGAGCATTGCGCTGAATTGACAGCTTTGGATCCGAACATGCGCGATTTGGCCCTACACCTGATCGCAGCACACCACGGGCTCGCGCGCCCTCACTTTTCGCCAGAGGGCATTGTGGATCCCGAGCGTTCTCAGGCGGAGGCTGAGACAGAGGCACTCGAAGTACTGCGCCGCTACGCGCGACTGCAGCGAATGTACGGCCGGTGGGGACTGGCATACATCGAGTCCCTTATCCGCGCCGCGGACTGGGCAGCGAGTGCTGAGCCATCAAAGCCCGTCCGCCGAGGTGTAGAGGCAGGGGAGAACTGGGCATGAATCAGAATCAACACGACATAGTGGTCAAGGTTGATCTTACAAATCCTGGTCAATTCTTTGCGTGTTGTGGGCTGTTCGAACTTGTGGATCGGCTTTGGCCCGGCGCAATAGCACTGTTTGAGAAAGGGTATTTCCGTGTTCGACCGCCTGGCTGTCAGGTGGGTCTTCATCCAGATTATCTGCTATCTTCGATCAACGACTGTGTACTCAGGAATACAATGACAGATTCCCAAGTTGAGAGGCTTCAGCAGTTGAAGGCCATGAAGAAGAAGGATCTCAACGCAGAACAGAAGGCACAGAAGAAGCACCTTGAGAAGCTTTGGCGCGAAACCCCGATTGTCCTGCAGCGGCCCTTCTGCTTGAGGATAGACTGGTTTCAGGATGAGGCCTCTGCTGGCCACCGCTTCAAGACATGGGCTGGGCAGCAGTCTGTGATTGATATCTGCCTGGCAATGAAGTCGGCGATTGGGACACATGTGCCACAAGAAGGGGCTTGCTCATTATGGCTGAGTCGCGATTGTGACACCAAATGCGTCCCATTCAACTTTGACTCAAGCCTTGGACCTCAATCCGCCAGCATTGATGTCGGGTACAGCCTTGATGCCCTAGAGGTCTCGACTTCGTTCAGGCCAATGATCGAGTTCGGAGCTTTTGTGGGGTTACAACGATTTCGGCCACGTTTTGTTGATCCAGACAATACCTATCAATTCTTCGCATGGCACCAACCCATTCCTGTCGCTATTGCAGCTGCCGTCGCTTGTGGGGCAATATCGCTATCGGAAACAACGCTGTACGATTTCCGCTTGTTGTACCGAACGAAATATCTCAAGTCATTTCTTCCCGCAACCCGTTTAGGAGGACTGTCATGAGCGAGGAACTCAAGAAGTACGACCAGTGGCTTTCCGGGACAGACGGCCCCGCTGCCTTGGTCCTTCGCGAGCATCTGATGCCGGTAGAAGGCCACGACGGTGCAGTGTTTCCGCCGACCTTCGCGGCAGGGGCTGGCTTTCCTGGAGGCTACAACATCGATTGGTTCGGTGAAAAGGAGAAGGGGCAGAATGTCTGCCTGATCGACAGCGTCGGATCACAGGCAAACCGGATAGAGCCGATCTTCGCTGAAGGGCGATATGCTGAACTGATTCCACAGATCGGGGTGAAGGCCGGAGAGAAGACCATCAGTATGCTTGAAGCCGGCCATAGAGCCGGGGATGCGTTGCTTCGGTGCTCAGAACTGAAGGACGAGCTTCATGAGGCCTTCCAAGCGGTTCTTATGGGAGACGCGGGGCCTCTGGCAAAGGTCGCTCCAACGTCGTTGGTCTTCGGCGTCTGGGACTCCCGAGACACGCAGGCAAAGCTCCCTAGATTGGTGTCTTCAGTAATCCGCGCCTTTGATGTCCGGCCGCTGACACGAGGAGCTGTATACGTGCCTCCCGTTGACTACGCACAACTCGAGGTGTTCAGCGAGAAGGACAAAGAGAAGGCCGAGGGAGACAAGAAGAGCCCGCTGGCGAAGAGAGGGTTTGTACATAACCCAGCTTCCGCTTCTCATGGCGGCGTGATTGCGACGGGTGGCATTCGGCGCGATGCTACGTTGAGCCTCGCTGCGCTTCAGCTGCTGAGGGCAGGCGAAGACGAAGAAGCTATTCTTCCTCTGCGTCGCTATGTCTTTGGCTTGGCATTGACCGCAATCACGGCCAATACATCTTCATACTTGAGACAGGGCTGCAACCTCGTCCTCGACCCTGACAAGCCCAGCGAGTTTCACGAGGTCTACCGAGATGGGCGGCGCGTAGACGCCAAGGTCACACATGATGACGCGTACTCGTATGCCTCTGTAGCGGCTGAATCATTTGGGGTCGGCGAAGAGCGAACAGTCCAATTCGATAAGGCCAGGGCCAAGGCGGACGTCCAGAAGAAGGAATAGCCAGGCGGAGAACGCCCATGTGTCAGTATATGTGCATTTCAGTGACCTTCATCGACGGTAGGTTTCATGGAAGAAGTGATGGTGGTCGTCCGGAATGGCCGCCTTCACCGTTGAGGCTTTTCCAGGCTCTGGTGGCTGCGAATGCCCAAGGACTCAGCTGTGATAGTGGGATTGGGCGTGCCCTTGAATGGCTCGAGTGCCAGCCTCCTCCGATGATTGTGGCTCCTCCAGCGCGAGAGGGGGCTCCTCATTGCCTTTCTGTGCCCAACAACGCAATGGACATCGTTGCCAAAGCATGGAGTCGCGGCGATTACTTCGGCAAGAAGGACAACGACCCTGCAACACATCGGACCATGAAGACAGTCCAACCATTGGTGTTGAACGATGGAGCCACCATCCATTACCTCTACCGCCTTTGCGGTTCATCCCTGGCGAATGAAGACCTCATGGAATTGGTTGCCCAAGCCACAAGCCGTATCAAAGCCCTGGGTTGGGGCATCGACCTTGTGGTGGGAAAGGGGAGCCGGGTGATGGCTGGTGGATGCCAGGAACTCAAGGGCGAGTGCTGGACTCCGACTGCACTGTCTGGAACCACTATGCTGCGAACGCCAGTCGCCGGAACGCTCAAAGCGCTCCGCGCGCGACACGACTCCTTTCTGGGGCGGATCACCAAATCGGGTTTCAGGCCTGTCGAACCACTGACTCAATTCGAAGTCGCGGCCTACCGAAGGACCACGGACCCCTTGCCGCGCCCGTCTACCGCTTTCCAGCTGCGTGATGCATCCGGGGCCTTCTGCAGTTACCCGCAGCGCAGACTGATCCACATTGCCGGGATGGTCCGGCATTTGGCGATAGAGGCGATGACCCAATCACCTCCGGCCGATGTCGATGCTGAGTGGGTTGAACGCTATGTGGCCGGACATCGAGACAAGACAGCAAAGGAGCACCGTCAGTTCTCGTACTTGCCCTTGCCATCGATCGGGCACCCGCATGCAGATCACGCAGTGCGACGCGTCTTGGTCTCGGCACCGGCTGGGGATGAGCGCTTCGTGATGCATCTTGCGCGTCGCCTCGAAGGACGACAATTGAAGCCGGAGAATGGAACAGAGTGGGGACAGGACGTACCCTCGCTTGTGCGCAGCGATTGTGACAGGGTCGTCCGCAGGTACACCGAGCCAGCGGGTCGCTGGGCCAGTGTCACGCCGGTCATTCTGCCTGGTCACGATGATCGCAAGCCTGCCAAGACGCGGAAGCTTATCGAAGCCGCGCTTGCGCAGTCTGGCATTGAGCAGCCTTGCACATTCAAGTGGAGCGCGTTCTCGCAGTTTCCGCATGCACTGTCCGCGCATAAGTACGACAGGAATCGGAAGCCCACAGGCTACATCCGACCGGATCATCTGCTCAGTCAGACAGCCGTTCACTTGACCGTCGAGTTTGGCGAGTCCAGGAAGGTACCAGGGCCCCTCGTCATTGGCGCAGGCCGGCACTGTGGCTTTGGCTTGATGGCTGGGGGCGAAAGATCTTGAGGGCGGCCAAGATCGGCCAGAGGCCGCGTGAATCTACGACAAGGACCCTTCCCCATGAGCGAATACCAATACATCCATTTCGTCGCCTGCGATGGGCCGGTTGATGAGGCGGGGCTGACGTACATGCGGCGGCAGTCCACGCGGGCGGCGGTCACGCCGTGGGAGTTTACCAACGAATACCACTTCGGCGACTTCCGGGGCCGGCCGGCTGAGATGCTGCGGCGGGGGTATGACGCGCACCTGCACTTCGCGAATTTCGGCATCCGCCAGCTCATGTTCCGGCTGCCCCACGCGCCGTGTGATCCCAAGACCTTCGCGCGGTTTGCGGTGGAAGACTGCGTGACCTGGGAGAAGGACAAGCGCGGCAAGGCCGGCATCCTGACGATCTCCCCGGAGGCGGACGCCGGCACCTACGGCTATCTGGACGACGTGTCGGGGTCCCTGCATCGCCTGGTCGCGTTGCGAGACATGCTGCTGGCTGGGGACCTGCGGCCGCTGTATGTCGGCTGGCTCGCTTGTTGTTACGATAAAGACCGGCAAGAACCGCCCGTGCCCGCAGGCCTCGAGAAGCTTCCCCGTCCGCTCGCGGACCTGGCCGCGTTCTACGAGCTGCCGCGCGGGCTGCTCGAGGCTGCGGCCCGAACGTCTCCGGCGGCCCCGAAGCGCACAGGCCAAACTGCAGCCGCGGAAAAGTGGCTGCGGGGGCTGCGCAAGGCGGAGCTGCAGGAGATCGTCCGGCGGCTGGTCACGGACGACGCCGGCGCTGTACGCGCGGATGTGCTGGGGCGCATCCGCAAGCATGCGCCCGCCGGCGCGTGGCCGCTGGCCGAGCCGTCGCGCACGCTCGGTGAACTCCACGCGGCAGCCGGGAAGCCGGCCGGCCGCAAAGCGCGCTGAACGAAACGGCGAGAGAGCGTCGTGTCAGCCGGCCGACTTCGAACGGCTGGTGTGCGCGCGTGCAGGGCGACAGGAGACGTAGAGCCGATCCCCGAGCTGCCGGCGGCGCGTTGCGGGGGGATTGGAGGCGGACATCGGGAGGCGCCATGTCGAATCCTGCACCACCTGCGGCCGAGGCCGCGGATCTCCTCCCCGTACGCATGCTCAACGAATATGCGTACTGCCCGCGGCTCTTCTACCTGATGCACGTGCAGGGGCGATGGGCGGATAACGTGTATACCGTGGAAGGCCGGCAGGCGCACCGAAAGGTGGACAAGCTGAGCCAGGTGCTGCCGGACGCGGGCGGGAGCGCGGGCAAGGCTGCGAGCAGAGAGGCGCCTGCCGCTGATGCGGCCGGCCAAGCAAACGGGGAGGGCGGCGCGGAAGAAGGCGACGAGCCGCCCGAGATCGCCACGTCCGTCTCCCTGGCCAGCGAAGCGCTCGGCCTCACGGCCAAGCTCGACCTCGTATCCACGGCAGACAACGAGGCCGTGCCCGTGGAGCGCAAGCGCGGCCGCGTGCCGGACAACCCGGAGCGTTCCTGGGAGCCCGAACGCGTCCAGCTCATGGCCCAGGGGCTGCTGCTGCGGGAGCACGAGTACCTGTGCGATCACGGCATGCTCTACTTCGCGAAATCCCGCACCCGCGTGGAAGTGCCGTTCACGCCCGCTCTCGAAGCGCGTACGCGCGAGCTCATGGCTGCTGCGCGCGAGACCGAACGCGCGCCGGAGCCGCCCCCGCCGCTGGAGGACAGTCCCAAGTGCCACGGGTGTTCGCTCGTGGGCATCTGCATGCCCGATGAGACGCGCGCGCTCGCCGCCATTCGCGAGGGCCGGTCCGTGCCGGACATCCGGCGACTGTACCCGGCGCGCGACCGGGCCCTTCCTTTCTACGTGCAGGAGCAGGGCGCGCGCGTGGGCAAGTCGCGGCGTACGCTCCTGGTCACCAAGGACGGGGAGGAGGTCGCCAAAGCGCGCTTCAAGGACACGAGCCAGCTCGTGCTCTGCGGAAACGTGGCGGTCTCCGCCCAGGCCATCCATGCCTTGTGCGAGGCGTCGATCCCCATCGTGCACGTGTCTACGGGCAACTGGTTCTACGGCATGACCGCGGGCGGCGGGGTCAAGAACGGGTTCGCCCGCGCCGCGCAGTACCGTGCGGCCGACGACCCGCGCAAGCGCCTGGCGCTGGCCAAGGCCGTGGTGGCGGCCAAGGGCGCCAACCAGCGCACCCTCCTGCGGCGCAACGCCACGCCGCGGCCGGCCAATGCCCTGGACGCCATGGCCCGCCACCTGGCCAAGGCCGATGCAGCCAAAGCCGTGGACGCGCTGCGCGGCATGGAAGGCGCGATCGCAGCCGAGTACTTCAAGCACTTCGGGTCCATGTTCAAGCAGCCGGAGCTGCCGCTGGAGTGGGATTTCGCAGGCCGCAATCGCCGGCCGCCCGCGGATCCCGTGAACGCACTGCTCTCCTTCGGCTACGCCCTCCTCGCCAAGGAGTGCACATCAGCGCTCCTGGGCGAGGGGCTCGATCCGTGGTGGGGGCTCTTCCACCAGCCGCGCCATGGCCGTCCCGCGCTCGCGCTCGACCTCATGGAGGAGTTCCGCGCGGTCGTGACCGACTCGGCCGTACTCACGGCGGTCAACACGGGCATGGTGAAGAAGGCCAACTTCCAGGTCTCGTCCGCCGGCTGCGTGATGAAGCCCAAGGCGCGCAAGGCGTTCATCCAGGCGTATGAAGCGCGGCTCGATCAGCTGGTGACCCATCCGCTCTTCGACTACCGCTGTTCCTGGCGCGCGGTCGTCCGCCTGCAGGCGCGGTTGCTCGGCCGGTGGCTGCGCGGCGAGATCCCGGACTACCAGGGCTTTGTCACACGGTGAAGGCTTATGCGTGGTGCGTATCTCGTGAGTTACGACATCAGCGACGACAAGCGCAGGACCGAGGTGTTCCACATCCTGCAGGACTACGGTGACCACGTGCAATTCAGCGTGTTCATCTGCGAGCTGAACAAGCAGGAGCTGGCCGCGCTGCGCGGCGACATGCAGGAGGAGATCAACGCGGACGAGGACCAGGTGTTGATTCTCTACCTCGGACCGGGTATGGTGAGCCTCGAGACGTGCCTGGATTGCCTCGGCCGCGCGTACGAGCCTACGGCGCGGGTGCAGGTGGTTTGAGGCGGGCCCGCAGCCCGGGCCGCGTGTGACAGCGGCCGGGCGAGCGGTGCGGCTGGAGCGAAAGCCCGCTGCCGCTCGAGCTCATTGACAATCAGGGGGTTACAGTGCCATTCCACTTTCTCCGGATGCGCAATTTCCCGGTCACAGCCCGACCGCTCGCTCCAGCCCTGTTATCGTGCGGCCGGTCAGGCGGATACAGGCCGGGGCTTTCCGCGTGATTCGTCACGCGGCCCCATTGAAGCGAGCAACTCTGTGATTGTGTGTACGGTGGTTTCCGTCCTTTCCGCGTGATTCGTCACGCGGCCCCATTGAAGCTGCATCGCGCTGACGAGTATGGCCGCTTCCCATGCCCTTTCCGCGTGATTCGTCACGCGGCCCCATTGAAGCTTGGATTCGAGCCATCAGTACGAGGCGACCAAGGCCTTTCCGCGTGATTCGTCACGCGGCCCCATTGAAGCGGCGTCATGCCGCGCGCGACCATAACGAGCGTGCCGCTTTCCGCGTGATTCGTCACGCGGCCCCATTGAAGCCGTAGCACGGCCCTAGGGCGCGGGCCTTATCGCGCCTTTCCGCGTGATTCGTCACGCGGCCCCATTGAAGCTTGTTGAGCGCCGTCCATGCGGACCACTCCTCCGACTTTCCGCGTGATTCGTCACGCGGCCCCATTGAAGCGTCCAGCCTCTTTTGCTCGCCGGCCGCTCTCCGGACTTTCCGCGTGATTCGTCACGCGGCCCCATTGAAGCTCTGTTCTGCTTGTTGCTCTTCCCATGCCGCCTTACCTTTCCGCGTGATTCGTCACGCGGCCCCATTGAAGCCGCAGCGTGAACTCGCTGACCGTGGCCGTGGCGTCCTTTCCGCGTGATTCGTCACGCGGCCCCATTGAAGCACGTACTTGTAGTTGAGTAGCAGCTTCATGGCACCTTTCCGCGTGATTCGTCACGCGGCCCCATTGAAGCCACACAGGCCCTCTATGGGCAGAAAAGCCTCCGCGCTTTCCGCGTGATTCGTCACGCGGCCCCATTGAAGCGCTCCCACATCGCAGCGATCGAGGAATCCGCGCAGCGCTTTCCGCGCCGGGAAGTTCCGGGGACACCATACCCCCGGAATACGCCATGATGTTCTTGGGGTGCATGCCCGCGTCCTGGATGATGGGTGCAGGCGCCTTCGGGGTATGCCGATGAACCGAGAGACGTGGACGATCTACGACTCGACGACTCGCGTTCGGAACCACACGGCGACCGTTTCCTTGTCGGCCTTGCATGTGGCGACCTGCAGGGTGATGTCGACCAGGCCGTCATTGTCGTCGTGAATCTGGACATCGTTCCAGTCAAGGAATGCGAGTGCTGCTACGGCGCCGGTCCGCTTGTTGCCGTCCAGGAACGGATGGCTCTGGACAATGTGGTAGAGATAGGCGGCCGCCATGCTGAAGACATCATCGTGCAGGTAGGTGCCGGCAAACATGGCCTGCGGTTGGGCAACAGCAGATTCCAGGAGCCCGACATCTCGCACTCCGTGCTCGCCACCGTATTGCTCAATCTGATTCTGATGGATGTAGAGGATATCCTCGATGGCAAGGAACTCCATGGCCACAGACTACTCCGCGAGCTTCTTGAGTGCCGGGGCGAAGCGGGTGTTGATCTTCTTGAGGGTGCCGTCCAGCTTCTTTTGTCGCGCTTTGTCCCGAACAGGGCGGATAACCAGCGTGTCGCCGTTCGTGGCCAGCTCAAGCGGCGTCTCCGGTGTGATGTGCAGAAGCTCCATGATCGGCTTGTCAATGACAAGCGCGTAGCTGTTGCCGTGGCGCGTCAGGGTCTTGGTCATGGCCTATCTCCTTCGTCAACACATAATATATCCGAGAGATCCGGCCCCAGCAAGCGGATTATCGGGTTTGCCGCCAACGCGCATGGCCGAGTGGTGCGCACGGTGCGGCGTGGAGGTCTGGGCGTATTGCCTGATGCCCAACCACGTGCACCTGATCGCGGTCCCGCAAAGCGAGGACGCTTTGCGCCGGCCCATGGGAGAGGCGCATCGGCGCTACACGCGGCACATCAAGTTCCGCCAAGGCTGGCGCGGCCACCTGTGGCAGGGACGTTTTGCGTCCGTTGTCATGGACGAACCACACACCCTCGCGGTAGCCCGGTAGGTCGAACGGAACCCGTCGCGCGCGCGCCTGTCGGCTGACCCGACGGCGTATCCGTGGTCGAGCGCCGCAGCCCATCTGTCGGGGGATGATGACGCACTCGCACGGGTGCAACCGTTGCTGGAACGCGTTGGCGACTGGGGCGCCTTTCTGGGCGAAGACCTCGATGGCGACGAATGGGAGCGGTTGCGCACGCACGAACGCACGGGCCGGCCGCTGGGCGGCGCGGCATTTCTTCAGAAGCTCGAAACGGTGCCTGGTTCAAATCCGGGTAACATCCGGCGGGCGCGGTTTGTAGCACAGGCACTCCTGCCTGTGCAACGCCGCACGTACTCCGCCCCAGGCAGGAGTGCCTGGGCTACAACCTGCCTCATCGCGCGCGTGTCACCCCAAACGACGGACATCTGAGCCAGGCTCGAAACGACATTGGGACGCATCGTAACCCGGCAGAAACCCGGGCCGAAGCCAAAAGAGAAGGCGAATTCAGTATGGTGTCCCCGGAATACTGGCGCGGAATACCGACTTGACGTAAGACGCCCTTTGTTGTAAGCTAGATAGGAGATTTAAGGGAGATCAACATGGGCTTTTTGCAGGTCAAGGACCTCAAGAAGAGCCGGGAACTCTGGGAGCGCCTCGAGAGCGACCGTGAGATCGTGATCACGAAGGACGGACAACCGCGCGCAATTCTCATTGGGATCGCACCGGACGAACTCGAGGATGCGCTCACGGAAATCCGGCGCGCCCTGTTCTCTTCAGCCGTCGGTCGTGTGCGCAACCGTGCGGCCAGGCTTCCCTCTGCAGACAAGGCCATCCAGACGGCCATCCGGAAGAGCAGGAAGTCCAACAGGTGATTGCCGTCGTCGATACGAACGTGCTGGTCTCCGGCCTCATCAACCCCTCAGGCCCTCCCGGACGCATCGTGGATCTCCTGCGCGTGGGGGGCCTGCGCATCGCGGTCGATGATCGCATTCTCGCCGAGTACGCCGACGTACTTCGTCGTCCCGAACTCGAGGCCTATTTCGCTGCATCGGATGTTGAGCATATCCTCGAGTACCTGCGCGGCAACGGGGAACGCGTGGTGGCGACAGCGGTCATTGGCGAGTTGCCTGACCCGACGGATGCGCCCTTCCTCGAAGTGGCTCTCACTGCAAAGGCGCCGCTGGTCACGGGGAATCGCAAGCACTTCCCCCGTCGACATGGCCACGGGTGCGACGTGCTGACACCCGCTGAATTCCTTGACCAATGGGCGTAGGCGGCTGCCGAGCGCCTGGGGCCGCACGGAAGCAGGATCCGCAACAGGGAGTCCTGCGATGCGGATCCGGAAGGGTTGGCACGCCCGAAGGGATTCGAACTCCTGAGCCGCTTTTCGCGCGGTGCGTCACGCGGTCCCATGGAAGCCGCGCCTTCGTGCGGATGGCAGGGTGCTCTTGCGGCGGTGCCTGGTTCGCCGAGCGGGGCCCTGCCGAGCTGGAGCTCGGCGCTCCCAGGGGGCTGCGGATGGGGGGCCACTGCGCCGGGACCTCGGGGTTGAAGTGGGGGGGGCGTTTGCGTAGCCTCGTGGACGTAGCGTCGGCGTAGGGTGTGTGTGCGCGGGGCCGGCCGGCTGGCAGGCGCGAGGAGAATGCGATGGCGGACAACGTGATCCAGATGCCCGCGGTGGATGTCTTGGGGTACGCGGTCTGGGACGGGCCCGAGGAGGTGGTCCAGGATGGGGCGTTTGCGGAGCTGGTGGCGGATACGCCCGAAGATCTGCGCGAACGCCTGCGCGCGCGCGGCGCCAACCCAAACGCGTGCGAGATCCGGCCCGTGGACTGCGAGGACCTGTTGAACGACTTTGCGGATACGGTCGGCCTCTTCCGGCTGGCGCCCCTGGCGTTCGAGCGGTGGAAGCGGACGGCCGGCGCCGACGCCATCCCCTATACCGCCCAACCGTGCGCGGACGGATGGCATCAAGTGGAAATCGAGATCGCCGAAGACGAGGACGACGAAGACGAGGACGACGAAGACGAGGAGTACTCCGACGAAGGGGCTGCGGCCGTGCAGGAGACCGTGTGCGCCTGGATCGCGGACTTCGAACAGAGCGCCGGCTTTGCCGCGCTGGAGGAGGCGTACAAGCCGGAGGCTGCGTTCATCGTGGAACACTTCGCGGACTTCGCCTACTCCTACGAAGGGGAGCAACCCGCGCAGTGGAGCGCGGCCACGGTGGACGAGGTCTGCCTCTTCATCTTCCCGCGCAAGGTCTCGACGGACGAGCCGTTCTTCAAAGCCACCGCACCCGTGCTCGCCGCGTTCTTCCGGTTCCTGGAGGAGCAGGGGCACCACCCGAACGGCAAGGCCCTGGCGCGCGCGGTCGAGCCGCTCGGCCCCCGGATCGTGGAGAACGCCCACGACCCCGCCCACTGGGGCATGGCCAAGAGCTTCTTGATGGGCGCAGAAGAGGAAGGCATTGACCCGGGCGACGAGGAAGCGCTCAACGCGTACATCGAGCGCACGAACCGCCGCCTGGAGGCCGGACACGCGGACGCGGGGGCCGACCCCGTCGGGCCGGAGTACGTCACCTTCCCCAAGAAGCCGTCCAAGAACGCGCCCTGCCCCTGCGGCAGCGGCCGCAAGTACAAGGGCTGCTGCGGACGCGCCAAGCGGTAGCCGGCGGTTCGCCTGGTGGCTGCGCAGACGCTCCTGCCCGGGACTGTGGCCGTACTCCCTCGGCGCTCCCAGCGGTCCGGCCGGAGCCGGACCCTTCGAGCGCAAGCGGTAGCCATGCAGAGGTCGATGGGAGACACCCATGCGCGTTGAACCATTCCTGCAGGGCAAGACCGCGATCGTGACCGGCGCGAGCCGGGGGATCGGGCGGGCTGTGGCTGAAGCGCTCGCGCGCGCGGGCGCGCGCGTGGTCCTGGCTGCGCGCACGGCGGACGCGCTCGCGGACGGGGCGCGCGCCATCACGTCCGCCGGCGGTGCGGCGCTGGCCGTGCCCTGCGACGTGACCGACGAATCTGCGGTGCGCGCGCTCTTCGACGCAACGGAGACGGAGGGTCCGGTCGACATCCTCGTGAACAACGCGGGCATCGGCGTGTTCAAGCCTGTGAGCCAAACCACGCTCGAGGAGTGGGAACGCGTGGTGGCGGTCAACCAGCGGGGCGCGTTCCTCTGCGGCCGCGAGGCGCTGCGCCGCATGCAGGGCCGCGGCGGGCGCATCGTGAACATCGGTTCGGTCGTCAGCCTGAAAGGCTATGCCGACCAGGGCGCGTATACCGCGAGCAAGCACGGCATGCTCGGCCTTACCAAGGTCCTCGCGCTCGAGGGCCAGGCGGACGACATCATCGTGCAGGCCGTGTGCCCGGGCGGGGTGGATACGGACCTCGTGGGCGACGCCCGACCCGACCTCGACCGGTCCGTGCTCATGGCGCCGGAGGACGTGGCCGCGGCCGTGCTCTTCCTGCTCGGCCAGCAGGGCAATGCGATCACGGATCTCCTGCAGCTCCGCCGCCGGACGAGCAAGCCGTTCGGGGGGTGAGCGGGTGCCATGCCCACCCTCGGGTGGGCATGCGTGACGCCTCCGGGGCCCCGGTCTGGCGTCTCTCTCACGGCCAAGCAGGTCGGCGGCATGCCCACCTCCAGGTGGGCATGGCACCCGAGCTGCAGGGATCGGCTACAGGCGTCGGAAACTCCGGCAGGCGGGGTTGGCTGGCAGCAGGGGAGGGTGCGCGGAGCAGAGGCCGCAAGCGTTTGCCAGAAAGCGGCTTGCGCATTTTGGCGGTTCAGGGACAATTCTGGCACAAGCCGTGCACTGCACGGCCACGCAAGCAGGCGCACGGCAGCCTGATGGAGCTTGCGCATTGGAATGGGGCCGGGGAATCGAGCACAAGGAGGAACGACGATGAACAGGACATGGCTCTTGGGGGGTATGGTGGCGCTGGCGCTCTCGCTTCTGCCGACCGCCCGGGCGCAAGAGGAAGCCGGCGGCAAGGCAGAGGGCGGTAAGCAGGAGGGGCGCCGCGGCATGGACAGGCGCCGGGACATGCGCAAGAAGATCCAACAGCGGCGGGAGAAGATGCGGGAGAGGGTGGCCAAGAACCTTCCGGGCGCGGAGGAGGAGTTCGAGCGGCACGAGGCCGCCATGCAGGCCATCCACGAGAAGATCCGCGGCCTGGCCGAGCAGATGAAGCCCGAGCTCAAAGACGCCAAGGACGCGGACGCGCGCGAACAGGTCGCAGCCAAGCACGGCGAGCAGCTCAAGGCGCTCGCCGGCGAGATCGTGGACGAGCGCCTGCTGCACCGGGAGAACATGCTGGGCCTCGAGAAAGCCAACCGCGACGCTGCGGTCGAACGCCTGGCCGGCATGCTGTCCAAGGCCGGTCGCAGACGCGGAAACGCGGGCCCCGGCAAGGGCGACCGCATGCGCGGCTCCGAAGGCCAGCGCCGGCGCGCGCCCGAGTCCCCGACCGAAGGCGAAGCCCCGTCCCCGGCCGGGCAGGCCCCGGACCTGAACGACCAGGATCTCGCCCGTGCCCTGGCCGAAGCGCTGGAGTGAGGCGCAGAGCAATCGTGAGGCGCGCATCCGCGCAACCGGTCTGGCGTCTCTCTCACGGCGAAGCAGGGCGGCGGCATGCCCACCTCCAGGTGGGCATGGCACCCGAGCTCAAGCATCAGGGGGTGAGGTGGGGTGCCATGCCCACCCTTGGGTGGGCATGCGGACCCTAAGCTTGCGTGAAGGGGGCTGCGTCAATGGCCTCCTTCATGAGTGCGAGCAAGCGCCGGAGGTTGAACGGCTTCTCCAGGATCTCCAGGACATCCAGGTCGGCCAGCGCCTGTCTCTGGGCGTCCGTCAAGAAGCTTCCCGTCATGACGTATGCGTAGGGACGATGAGCCGCCGGAGTGCGCTGCAGGCGCTTGAGAAACTCCTCGCCCCGCATGACCGGCATCTCGAGGTTGGTGAGTACGACGGCGACGTCGCGATCACGGCGAATCCACCGAAGCGCGTCTTGCCCGTTGTCCGTGTTCCGGCTTCGAATGCCCGCTTTGGAGAGGGCTATGGTGAGAAGCTCGCGGATGTTGCCCTCGTCCTCGAGAATCAGAACCGTGTCCTTGCGCGGTGCGGGATGACGGGCGGGCCCTGCTTCGAGCGGAGTGGATGGGAGTTCCATGCTGTCGACGCGCTCCGTGCTGAGGTGCGAATCCTGGGGCCTTGGAGTGGTCCGCCATTTGCAAGATATGTGCTATTTGCGAGAAAAGGTCGCTTTGTTCGTGCAAACCTCTGCCAATGAGGCGATTCAAGGTATTGGCTGCGCGAGCTGTGAGGCCGTGCAAGGCGCCAGTGCACCGCGCTGTGGCACTCAGTGCACCATTGCGTCCCGCGCATGAGGCAGTCGTCGCAGCCGCGATTCTCGTGACCCAATACGTCTCGAAGCCCTGCTTGACACGGGTTCCCGTCGCAGCCTAGAATGCCTGACAGCCAGTAGCCGGAGGGGCGAGTGAGCGAACCGATCCGCATTCTCATCGCAGACGACGACCAGGCCGTGTGCGAGGTGTTGGCCGACATCGTCGAATCGCTCGGCTACGAAACCCAGACGGTCCATCGGGCGCAGGCCGCGGTGGACGCGGCGCGGAACCAGGCATTCGACCTGGTGCTGCTGGACATCAACTTCCCCGACTGCAACGATCTGTCCGCACTCACGGCCTTGCGCGAACAGGCTCCGCAGACCGACGTCATCATGGTGACCGCGCAAAGCAGGGATCTGAGCGTGGTGAAGGAGGCCACCCGTCTGGGGGCGTTCGATTACGTACCCAAGCCGATCCAGGAAGACGACATCCGCATCCGCGTCACGCGCCTCCTGGAGATGAGGAGGCTGCGTCAGGCGCATGCGCGCGCGGTTTCCGAACTGGCTCGCGGAAGCGGACTCGACGACATTGTCGGCTGCTCCCACGCCGTGCGGGCCATCGTCGCGCAGGTCAAGAACCTGGCCCACTACGACATCCCGTCTCTCATCACCGGCGAAACGGGGACAGGCAAGGAGCTGGTCGCTCAGGCGCTTCACTACAGCGGGCCGCGTTGGGAAGAGCCCTTCGTCTCCATCAACTGCGCAGCCCTGCCGACGTCGCTCGTCGAGAGCGAGCTCTTTGGCCACGAGAAGGGTGCGTTTACGGGTGCGCACCGCTACCGCCGCGGGGCCATCGAGGAGGCCGGGACCGGGACGCTCTTCCTCGACGAAGTGGGCGACATGGATCTCACGGCTCAGGCCGCCCTGCTGCGCGTTCTGGAGACCGGCGAGTATCGCACCGTAGGCGGCCAGATCAAGACCGCCCAGGCCCGCATGATCCTGGCCACCAACCAGGATCTGGAGACGCTCATCGACGAGCGGCGCTTTCGCAAGGACCTCTTCTATCGCATCAACCGCATGGTCGTCCGCATCCCGCCTCTCCGGGAGCGCAAGGAGGACATCCCGCTTCTGGCTAAGCATTTCCTCTATCTCATCGACCAGAAGGTGGGCAAGGGCGTGACCACCATCTCTCCTGAAGTCCTGGAGGCGTTTGCCGCCTATGATTGGCCGGGCAATGTGCGGGAACTCAGGAACGAGGTCGAACGCCTCTTCATCTACACGCCAGACGACGGGCTCCACGTGCTGGACGTCTCGATCGAGATCATGACCGCCGGCGCATCCCGGCAAAGGGGGGAGGAGGCCGATCCGCAGACCCTCGAAGACCTCTCCAGGCTGGTCCAGGCGCTGCGCACGTGCGGTGGCAACGTGACCAGGGCCGCCAAGATGCTCGGGGTGCACCGCAACACGGTTCACCGCTGGATGAAGCGGTACTCCTTGGAGCGCGACTGACCGTCGGCGCTCCCCCCCGACAGGGCGGCGGCGCTCAACAGCCCCCCCGGCCAGCACCAGTCCCGACGCCACAACGACCGCCAGAAGCCAGCGTACGCCGGCCGGCGGGGGGGGCGGGGGGGGGTAGCCGTTTCTCGGCGGTCTTGCTTGGCTGCGCCCTGCCGGTCGAACGGGAGCGCGTGGAACGCTGCACGTGCGAAAGGTTCACGGTCGATTCGGCGCGCGGCGTTTGTCTCGGCCGCTGCAAGAGGTCAGCGACTAC
>CAZBZG010000061.1:18730-19532 GCA_964496245.1 uncultured Planctomycetaceae bacterium
TCATGCTTCTGTAGCGCCGGTCGGGGGGTGCGTCGTCCACTCTCGTGACGGCAGAGAACATCCGTCAGGGGCGCGTTGCGTTCTCCCGGCCCCTCATTGGTCGGCCCCCCGACCGAAGCCCCCCGCAAACCCAGACACCTGTGCCGCCCCTCTCTTCGACAAGCGGGCGTTTGCGAGCGTAGCAACTCGTGTGCCGGGACACGCCGTCCGCTTTGCGGAAACAGGCCCATCCATTTCTGGTTACACGTTTGCTACAGAATTCACCGCGCGATGCTCCTTTTGCCGACGATTGGACCATGCACCAGGGGGCACGCTTAGCCGCTGATTGCAAGGCACGAACGCGCGAAACATGGCTGCATCAGCGACATAGGGGAGGCAAATGGCTTCGACAGCCGGCAAGGCATGGCACAGAAGCGCAACAGACATTCCGGGCGGAGTTGCGGGCTCGCACGAGCGGTCGCATCGGATGAATGCACAGGCCCGAGGGCGATCCTGCACCAACGGCGGGCCGGGGAGGGTGCAGAGCATGCAGAAGAAGAAGAGACGGGAAGGGTTGGACGAGATTCTTGCCAGATCGTTCAAACAGTCGCAGGTCACGGGCGCGTCGGACTTCTTCGTGCCAGCGGCCAAGATGGCGGTCTTGGTGCGCTACATTCTCGGCCGGACGGCCCATCCAGCCGTGTCCCTGAATCGGCCGCAGGTGGGGCGAAGGCGCTATGTGCACCGCGTCGAATGGTGCGGGGTGACCTTCCGCAGCGTGTCGACACGCCCTCTGGCCGTGCTCTGAACCGGCGGGTCTGTT
>CAZBZG010000062.1:0-19433 GCA_964496245.1 uncultured Planctomycetaceae bacterium
GCCGCGTATGGCTGAGCCCCTGCCTGGACCGTTCGGGCGCGGGTCCGCCGGCGCATACGTGCAACACCCCAAAGGGACGCTTCTGCGCCTTTGGCTTCTTGCCGATACGGAAGCGGAATGCGAGCGAATACGGTGGTCGCAGGCGCAGGTGCTTCCACTTCTCGATCCGCAACGGCCCGCGCCAGTGAGAGGTGTTGCGCGTACAACGCAGCCACCGATTGCCGTCGGCCTCGCGCCCCTTGAACTGGGGGGACACGTAGGTCCATCCGAACGCGAGCCCGCTTGAGAAGTCGTCCGCGAAGACGACCCCGTCGGGCTGCTCGGCGCTCGGGCCGATGTAGAGGAATCTCGTCTCGTAGAAGGCCTCTAGACGCATGTCCAGGCGGTTGTTCCGCACCGTGTACGTTTCGCCGGTGCGTCCGTCGCGCACCGCCGGGCCGGGTTCGAAGCCGATCACCGCGGGATCGAACGACGCGGAGATGTCCAGCGGCTTCTTCTCCCACGACTGGAGCACGAGCACCAGGGATTCGTCGGCCGGACGGGCGAGCAGGATCCACTTGACTCCGTCGTGATCGACGGCGACCGCGGCCTCCCGGTCCCAGTAGTTGTGGACCTCGACCCGGTCCGTACCGTAGCCGAAGCCATACACCGCGCGTTCTTCTGCGCTAACCCCTCTGTTCGGCCCCCCGCGGTTGATCTCGTGCACCATGCGCATGCCCCACTCGGGCCAGTTGCCCTGCAACCCCGCACGCAGTTCGGCGGCCTTTTCGGCATCCTTCTTCGTGCCCCTTGGCCACGGTTTGAACACACTGTGCACCAAGTACGCGTGGTTGCCCACCTGGCGACCCATGCTCTCGGCCCGGAGGAAGTCCGGGGGGAAGGGAGAACCCGGAGGTACGTAGCCGTAGGAGTTGTTCCCCCCGGTCGACATCTCGATATCGTAGTTGATCGTATTCCAGGTGAACAGAGGTGCGAGGTGGGTATTGGTCATGTGGCAGACCCACTCCAGGTCGCGCTCCTGGTGGCGCTTCCAGTATTGGAGCAGGTTCCACATGCGCTTCATGTAGGCCCGCTGGTTCCAGAGATCGACTGCAGGCTGAACCTCGCCGTTCTCCGTCCGGTACGCCGCCGAAAGCCGCCGATCCCGGCAGGTCGGGAGATAGGTGTTGTCCCAGTAGATGCTCACCCCGCGCTTCATCCATTCGTTGGCGTAGTAGACGCCATAATCGCGCCGGCTCTTCGGGAAGACCGAGCGCACGCGCGGCAGCGTGAGCCAGCCGCGGCGCATGATGGACTCGTCCGGCCAGTCCCGGGGCGAGTAGGGGTCGAGGCTCCATTCGTCTTGGAAGGTGAGCCATTCGGGCCGCAGAGGGTCGGCCATCATCTCTTCCTGATAGACGAGCACCGGCGTTTCCTTGCGCCACTCGCCGTGCGCGAATCGGTTCGTGCTCTTCACCCAGTCTTGGTAACCTCTGACCGGCGGCGGGTCATGCGTTTCGGCGAAGTCGGCGAGCCAGCCCCGGATGCTCCGGCCCGTCTTGCGCGCCTCGATGATCTTGTCCACGACCTCCCACTTCTCCTTGTAGGGGTGCTTCGCCGAGGGGTAGGAATGCCCCCAGGGTTTGACGCTGATGCCGACGCCGGGCAGGGTGACCCCCCGGCGCCGCCAATTCCCGGGCATGGGCTTGGTCGGCGTGGCCTGCAGGCCGAAGACGAGCGATCGCTGTTCCTCGATGCGTGCCGGCTTGTTCACGAGAACCACTCGGAGGATCACCCGCCCGTCCTGGCGCACGAGTTCCTGGATCGCCTTCTGGCTGCCGCCCTTCTCCGTGATCCAGCCCTTGTCGTTCTCCGCGAACCACGCGATCCCGCGGTACACCCCGCCGATCCACATGTAGGGACAGAAGCTGTTCTGCCAGGAGGTGAAGCGCTTGGCCTGCGAACTGTCCCAGACGGTTCCCTCGCCCGCAGGCGTCTTCCCCGCATAATTGTACCGAAGGCTCCCCACATCCTGGTGAAAGAGCGTGGCCACGTTCTCCTTGACCGGGATGTCGATCCACAGTTTCTCCAGCTCCGACGGTTCGGGGCCGGGCGAAAGGTCCATCTCGACCTTCATGCAGCCGTCGATCTCGATGCTGGACACCGTCTGGAGGTGGATCGCCGGGCTGCGGGCCTCGGCCCGGTAGACGGCGCACTGCGGGTCGGTCTCGACGAAGCCGTCCGCGCGAAAGGTCCATGCCGAGGTCTTGCCGTCGGTCGTGACGTAGTTCACGCTGATCGGCGCGGCCAGGATCTTGTGTCCCATCGACGCGACCTGGTCCCAGAGGCCGAATCCGTTCATGCGGTGGGTCCGCTGGACCACCCGGACCGTGTGGCCATCGGCCTCGACCGGCTCGAACGGCGGGTAGATGGTCTCGGTCACCCCCAGATCATTGTTCTCCCACTTGTAATGGCGCCGCTCGAACGTCCGCACCACCGTGCGCACCTCCTCCTTGCCGAAGAGCGCGAAGGCGACGCGGTATTCGCCGTCTAGCGCCGGGAGCTCGAGGCAGACGTCCTTGGACTGTCCGCCCTGAACCGGAATGTCGGTCTCCGCCGTTGGCTTGTCCGATCCAGCCGGTACAATCGTCACATGGACCCGCTCCACGGTCTTGCCGTAGTCGACCACCTGCCGGATGCGGGCGTTGTTCTTGGAGAAATCGATCCGCACCCACAGCTCCTGCCTTGACGGATAATACGCCAATTTGCAGGCCCGCTCCATGCCCCGTTGTGCAGGAATGAGGTGCGCCATGGATCTGCTGCAGCATCTGGACGAATTCGAGTCCTTTCGCCGCGTGAGCAGCAGCAAGACCGACGCCCTGGTCCAGTTTCTCGCTTCGCTGATCCTGCGCGGCCAGCTCCAGCCGGACGAACGGATTCCGAGCACGACCGACCTGGCCCGGATGCTGGGCCTGGGACGCGTCACCATCCAGCGCGCCCTCCACCGGCTCATGGACCAGGGACTGGTCAGCCGCAGGGTGGGCGCGGGCACGTTCGTGCAGTCGGTCAGGTCCGCGCCTGATCGGAGCGGCAACTCGACGAAGCTCGTTGGCCTGCTGCACCGGGAGAAGGGGTATGAAGACGAGATCGGCCGGTTCGAGGAGTACCTGGCGGGCAGGGGGTATCAGCTCCTCCGCTTCCGGGTCATGCTCTACCCGCGCAACCTGGAGCAGGAGCGCGAATCCGTCCGTCGTCTGGCCGAGGCAAGCGTCAGCACGATCCTGTACGAACCCGTCCCGCGGACGGAACTCCCCGTGCCAGACCCGACCGTGCTCCAGCAGGGCATTCGCATGATCTGCCTGACGCCCCACTGGCACGACATGCGCCGCTTCGACTACGTGCTGCCCGACTTCGGCCGCAATGCAATCCGTGCAGCGCACGAATTGGCGTGTGCGGGCGTGAAGCGCCTCTTCCTTGTGGGCGTGGATGTGCCGTACAACTACGCCCAGCACATGGCCAGACGCGCCGCCCTCGACTTCTGCTCGACCATCGACATGCCAGCCGAGAGCTGTACGCCGCGCCAGCTCGCCGACTGCGTGGAGGATCAGGACGGGGTGATCTACCTCATCGGTCGGCACTACGAGTACACCGATCCCCCGTTGCTCGAGCGTTTGCGCCGCGAAGGGCGCTGCATCCTGGCCAACGGCCTCTCCAAACGCCACGCAGACCTGCGCCGATTGCACAATTCGTTCTACGACCGGCTCTGCCTGGGCATGGAACAGGCCGAGTCCGCTTCTGTCGGCGATCCCATCCACATCCTGGTGCCCGGAGTGCTGACGGAAGCCCAAGAGTCAACCGGCCCGGTTGAATAGCACGAACCACTCGCCCGATGCTCGCACATGGCGAAGCGATCGAACCCGACGTTCACATCTGCGGCGCGTCCGGGCGATCCGCAGGCCCGGACGCAGGGCCGGGCGGGGGCGCACCGGCTGCATCGCCCTGCGCGCCCGCGCCGGCCGGAGGCAGCTGCTGCACCGGGAACGCGGCTTCCACGGAGCGCACGTGCACATCCTGCTGCGGGAAGGCGATCTCCACGCCGTGGGCGCGGAACACGTCGTCGATCTTGCGGTTGACCTCGTGCCAGACGCCGAGATAGGTCCCCCGGTCGAGCGTCTCGATGTAGAGCCGGAGCTCGAAGAGCAGCGCACTGTCGCCGAATCCCCTGAAGAGCACGAACGGGGGCGGGTCCCCCATGGCCCGCTCGCAGTCTTCGGCCACGTCGTAGAGCAGCCGCTCGGCCAGCGCGGTGTCCGAGCCGTAGGCGATGCCCACGGGGAAGTCGAGGCGCAGGATGGAGTCGGCGAGCGTCCAGTTGACGAGCCGGCCGGTGATGAACTCCTTGTTCGGCACCACGAGTTCCTTGCGGTCCCACTGCTGGATGGTGGTCGCGCGGATCCGGATCTGCGTGACCGTGCCCGAGACATCGCCCACGGTCACGGTGTCGCCCACGCGCAGGGGGCGCTCGAAGAGGATGATGAGCCCGGACACGAAATTGCCGAAGATCTCCTGGAGCCCGAAGCCCAGGCCCACGGTCATGGCCGCGATCAGCCACTGCACCTTGGACCACCCGATCCCGACCTCCGCAAAGACCAGGACCACGCCCACGCCGATGATGACGTAGCGCGACAAGGTCGTGATCGCAAAGCGCACGCCCCGGTCGACCGGGAGGCGCTGGAGAAGCGCCATCTCGAGCATGCCGGGCAGATTGCGCGCCGCGGCCACGGCCACGACAGCCATGGCAACTGCCAGGAGAAGCCCCGCGAGCGTGATCCGTTCGACGCCCGTCCCGTCCGCGGCCGGCCGGCCCACGGACCAGAGCTCGACCCGGTCGAGCATGCCCAGCGCCGGCAACACGTCCGCCCAGATCCACCAGAGGCCCAGGGCCACGGCAGCGAGCACCACGAGCTGGAGAAACCGGCGGGTCTGCCCCGAGAGCGCCGCCACCTCCTCGCCGGGATCGCTCGCAAGGGCCGAACCTGCGCCCGCCTCGTCCGCGCCGGTCGTCTCCGCGCCCGCGGTCTCGGCGGACTCCTGCCGGAGCCGGCGCAGCACCAGGGTCTGGCGCACGTCCAGGAGCTGCCGCCGCACGCCGTGGTAGAGCAGCACAGCTGCAGCCACCAACCCTCCGGTCGCGAGCAGGCATTCGGCCACCCGCCGCGCGCTGTAGTCGTACCCCAGCGCCGACAGCACGACCAGGGAGAGCGGCAAGCCCACGCCCGCCGCGATCCAGAGACGCTCGGCGCGGCCCACCCACGAGCGCGCGTACGCACGCCGGAGTGCGGCCACGACTTCGCCCCGCGGCCGGAGGAAGCGGGCGGAGAGGCCCGCGACCGCCAGAAGAGCGACCAGGAACGCCAACCGGCCGGCGGAATCCTGCCAGGTGCGGGCGACCGGGGAGCCGAACACACCGGACAGAAATACGGAGAGCAGGAAGACGGCCGCAAAGATCCCCATCGGCCGGCGCAGGGCCTGTGCGCCCGACGCGGTCGCGGGGACGGCTCCCTGCGCGGGCCGCACGGGCGCGATCAGGCGCCAGACGCCCGCCAACAGCCAGGCCAAGGCGCCCGCCTGGAGGAGGCCCGTTGCCAGAGCGGGAACCGCCGCCGGCCCGTCCACCATCTGATGCAAGCGCCATCCCACGAGCAGGGCGAGCCCGGCAGCGGGCAGGCCGAGGAGCGCCGCCCATGCGAGCGCTTGCAGTCCGGGCGGACCGCCGGTCCGCCGGCAGACGGCGAGCCGGGCGCGCAGGCGTACGCGTGTGCCGGCCAAGCCAAGCAGACCGGTCAGAACCAGGATCCAGAGAAGCGGTTGGCGGCCTGCGTCGCGCGCGAGTCTGGCGGCCACCTCGCGCCACGGCGTATGGCTGACGAGCCAGGCCATTCCCGTCAGCCCCTCGCGGAACGTCGCCGCTCCCAAGGCAGGGGCGTTGCGTACCCACAGTACGTGGCGGTCCAGATAGGCGCTGTACGCCTCGGCCGTACGGATGAGACGCCGCTCGCTGTTGTCCCGGTCGACCAGGAGCGCGAAGTACGTATTCGTGTCGCGGATGAGCGCGTCCAGGAGCTGCCGTTGGGCGACCAGGAGCTTGCGGACTCTGGGCGCGAGCTCCTCGCGGCGCGCCGCGTCCGCGGGAGCCGCCTTTTGGAGCACGGCAGTGACGCGCTCCTCGGGCACGGCCAGCTCCGTGCGCTGTTCCTCCAGCCGGATCAGCTCGAGCTGGTACTCGGAGATTTTGCGTTGCGTGCGCCGCCTGGCCTCGCGGTGCGTCTGCATGGCGGGCCGTTCCTGGCGCTTGCGCACCAGGAGCATGCCGATGGCCTGGGTCAGGCCGACCGCCTCCACCTTCTGCTTGAGCTGTTCCAGTTCGCCTTCGAGTTGTTCCCGCTCGCGGTCGACCCGGTCGAGCTGCTCCTTCAGGGCCTGGATGCGCGCCGCGACGCCCTTGTCGCCGGTGCGGCGGGCAGCGAGACGGGCGTTTGTTTCGGCGATGGCGCGGATGGAAGGATGGGCGTGCGCAGCCGCCTGCCGGACTTCCTGCGCTTCGCGGGCCGCAGCCGCCGCTTCGGTTTCCCGCCGCTCGGCCACCGCCTGCTCCCAGAGCGTCACGCGCTGCCGGGCACGCGCCAGGTCGCGTGCCGCCCGGTCGCGGCGCAACGGCAGCAACCCACGCCTGGCTTCGTAACTTTTGCGTTCAGCCGCCAGCGCCGCCACCTGCTGCTCGAGTGAGCGCTTGCGCGCGCGATGGACGAGTCTGCCGCGGTCTGCTGGATCCCCGTCTGCGTCGGCTGCGCCCGCCAGGGTCGCCTTGACGTCTTCGAGCGCATCGCGCGCGGCAGCCAGCTCTTCCGGGATGGCCGCCCGCCGCAGGGGCCGCTGCTTGGCCTCCTCCTCCAGCGTCTTCGAAGCGCTCTCAGCCTCGGCGGCCTGGGCCCGGATGCGGCTGAGGCGCTCCTCCAGCTGCACGAGGGAGGCGTCGGACGGAACGTCGATCTCGACCGGTTCGGGCGGTTTGGCCAGCGCGCGCTCGAGCGTGCGCCGCAGTTCGGGCGCCCGCTCGGCTGCTTTGTCGAAACCCTCAGCGCGCGCCTCGTGCGTGGCCGCGGCCTGCAGGTGATCGAGCGCTCGTCGCAGCGGTGCCATGCGCTCCGTGCGCTGCTCCTCGGAGAGATCCGCCTGCTCCCGAATCTCCTGGATCCGCTTTTGGAGCGCAGGCTCTGTGAGCGCGGGCTCCTGGACCGGCTCGCCCGCCATGGCGGGATCCAGCCTCTGGAAGCCCGGCGCCCCCGCCAGGATCAACCACACGATGAGCACACCGAACCGCCTGGCGTGCAGCATCCTGTCTGACAGGCGGTCCGTCTTCCGGCGTGTCATGACATCCCCATCCGCAGTCAACGCGCCCCCTGCGCGCAGGTGTGTCTCCACGCCGCACTATACGCCTGCGGCATTCGGCTGTCAATTGCGGTGAACTGCGCCCCAACCGCTCGTTCGTCAGGCTCTTGGGCTGCCCTCAGCTCAGCGCCCCGCCGCACGATGAGCCGCTGCCTGCGGTGCAGCCGAAGCAGTGCTCGCCCGTAACCACGCGGCGGCCCTGAAGGGCCTTTGCGTCGAAACGTTCGAGCCGGTCCGGTGCCCCGTGGTTGACGCTCAGGCCCAACCCCAGGTTGAAGTCGCAGTCGTACAGGGTGCCGTCATAGTCGACGCACACCTGGTGCCGGCACATGAGATGGTCGATGGTCTCCGAATTGAAGGCATCGGCCAGCGTCTCGCGATACGTCTCCGCCTCGGCACGGTTCTCCAGATCCTCGAGAAACCTGCCGATCGGAAAGTTCGCTATCGTAAGCAGGCGAGTGAACCGGATTCCGAACCGTTCTTCGAGTTCCCTTCGATAGGCGGACTCGAGCTCGCTCTGCGGCCCAGGGAGGTACGCGCCGCCGGGGTTGTAGACGAGATTAAGCGGGAGGTCCGCTTCTACGCCGTACCCGACCGCATTGAGCGCCTGGAGCGCCCGGACGCTCCGCTCATAGGTGCCCGTTCCACGCTGAGCGTCCACGTTGTCCTTCTGAAAGCAGGGCAGGGACGCCATCAGCTCGACTTTGTGCTCGCGCAGGAACGCTATGCATCCTGCCTGCCCCGGCTCGAGCAGGGCCACGAGGTTGGTGCGCATCAGGATGTGGATGTCGTTCTCAGCCAGCGCGCAGACAAAGCGGTGAAAATCGGGATGCAGTTCCGGGGAGCCCCCGGTGATGTCCACGGTGCTGAACTGGCCGCTCCGGGCGAGCGCGATGATCTGCTCCATCGTGGACCAGGACATCATCTCCTTGCGGGCCGGCGAGCAGCTGAGATGGCAGTGCCGGCAGGAGAGGTTGCAGAAGCGCCCCAGATTGACCTGCAGGATCTCCAGGGACTGGCCGTGCAGCCCTTCCCCGGTGACTTCGGTCACCTTCCGCTCAAACGCGTTCTCGAACGCATCCTCGGCCGCAGGCGCGTCCTCGGCCTCAGGACCGGCTTGGCCGGCTTCACAGCACTGGGTCAGGGACTGAATGTTCCCACAAGCGAACAGCCCGCGATGAATGGAGCGGCCGCTCGTAACACGGAAGTGCGGCGCGAACCGGGACTCCGAGAGCATGGCCGCGGTGTTGCCGCAGACCGCCTTCTCCTTGTCTGTGGCAAAGAAATGGTGGTCATCCAGACCGAACGCCTTGGACTGATCTTCGATCGTACCCAGGTAGCACGCCGACTGCCCGTAGTCCTCGCACCGGTCCTCCAGGCCCTTGACCTTGAAGGCGCGCACCAGCAGCGAGCCGAAGCCCACGTGGCCGATCTTGGCCTGGATGGCCGGATCCTGGATCGGCACGGCGGAGGTCGAGACCACCCGGTAATCCGGAATGCCGAGGCAAGAGAGCAGGCGGCGGAAGTCCTGGACGTACATGGCCCCGCCCAGGCACTCGCCCCGGAGCACGGGATCGTCCCGCAGCTTTCGGGGGATCCTCCGGTCCGCAAAGACGTCTGCGAAGTAGAGCTCGCCCCCGGGCTTGAGCACGCGAAAGATCTCGGCGAACACGGCTCGTTTGTCCGGCGAAAGGTTGATGACGCAGTTGGAGATGACCACGTCCATTGATGCGTCTTCAATGCCGAGCGCCGACAGATCCTCGATCAGACCGTGATGGAAGACAACGTTGCTTCCGGCAAAGCCGAATCGCTCGGCGTGGAATCCTTGGTGCTTGCGGGCCACGGCAAGCTGCTCCTCGGTCATGTCCACCCCAATAACCCGGCCTCGCGGCCCGACCAGCCTGGAGGCCACGTACACATCCCGTCCCGTGCCGCAGCCGAGGTCGAGGACTGTGCACCCCTCTAGCGCGGGCGGCAGGGGAGACCCGCACCCGTAGAACTTGTCCCGCACTTCCGGGTGGATCTGAGCGAGCGTCTCGCGATAGCTCGTAGGCAGGGGCTGTGCGCAGCAGCACGCTCCCGTCTTCAAGTCCTTGCCGGACTTGAGCTCGCTGCCGTAGTACTGGCGCACGCCTTCGCGTATTCGATCCCCCTTCTGCATGGCATTCTCCCCCGTACGGTTTCGGGCTAGCGGTGTCTCTGCCCATATTGCCCTTTGCCAACGTGGTACCCGGATCTGAACCACTCCCCGTTTGCGAAAAGTGTACACGATTCTCGAGGCAGCGGAAAGGCCGAGCCGAGGATCTTGAGCGGCCCTCAAGCCGCAGGCGTCCTTAAAGTCTGCAAGCTGTGTGCCAGGCGCGTGAGGCGGAGCTCGCGGCGTGTGTACAGGAGGGATTTGCTGCGGTGAGGCTGCCAGGCCTTCCAGGTCAACTGTTCGCTCGCCAGCCAAGTCAGTTCGGTTCCCACCGCGGGTCCCTTTCGGGAGTGAGACGCAGTGAGACGCATCCCACTCGAAAACAAGACGCTGGCCTGTCTCAATCAGCTCGGGAGCGAGACACATCCCGCTCGAAAAGGGGGCGCTGGTCTGTTTCAATCAGGCGGATCACGAGAATGCAAAGCAGGGCCTGGCCCAGATTCGCGTAACACCTGAAGGGCGCAGTTTGTAGCAGGCACTCTTGCCTGTGGAGCGCCTCACGAGCTCCGCCTCAGGCTACAACCTGCCTCGTAGCGCGCATGTCACCCAAAACGGCGGACTTCCGAACCATGCCCAAAGCGGTCCCGCCCCTTTGGAAAGGGGATCGTCACGGAGCCCTCCCCATATGAGGCGCAAACCATGCCCACCCGGGCGGGTGGGCATGGCACCCTTGGCCTCCGCTAGAATCCGACATCCAGAATCACGGGCCGGCCCGCATTTGCTGTGGAAGAGGCACAACAATTGCTTTTGATGCATTCGGGAGGGGGCTGGTCCTTCAAGCCATCCAGCCCGACAAGGGCACAGATTGAACGGGCGCCCGAAGGACGCTTCCGCCCCCTTGCGGAACTCGGCGAAATCAACCAAGGAGGAGGCCATGTACAGACGCTTCCATCGCATGACCGCCGCAGCGCTGCTGCTCGCGGTGCTGGTAGAGCCAGGCGCCTCAGCCGGCGAAGACCGGGAACCTGTCTTCGACACCAGCGACTACGCGCATGTACTCAAGACCCATGTGGATCAAGACCACATGGTGGATTACAGAGCGCTCAAGAAGAACCGCATCCGTCTGGACCGTTTCGTCAAGAGCCTGGGCAGCCTGGAGGCGGGCCGGTACGAGAAATGGACCGACGATCAGAAGATCGCCTTCCTGATCAACGCCTACAATGCCATTACCATCAAGATCATCCTCGATCACTATCCCATCCAGTCTTCGTGGTGGAGGTCGCTCAAGTATCCCAAGAACAGCATCCGGCAGATCGGCGGCGTGTTCGACGAGATCGAGCATACCCTGATGGGGCGGGCCGTGACCCTCGACCACATTGAGCACCAGATGCTGCGCAAGGATTTCAACGAACCGCGCATCCATCTCGCGCTGGTCTGCGCAGCCGTCAGCTGCCCGCCGCTACGACAGGAACCCTATGTCGGCCACCGGCTCGATGCGCAGCTTCGCGACCAGTCGGTCGCGTTTCTCGCGAATGCGGAGAAATGCCGCATCGACCGAAAAGACGATACGGTCTACCTCTCTTCGATCTTCAAATGGTTTGGCGAGGATTTCATCGAGTCCTATGCGCCCAAGAAGGGCTTCGACGGGCATGGGAAGAAGGAGCGCGCGGTCCTGAACTTCGCGCAGGAGGTCCTCGGCAAAGCCGATTCTCACTATCTGCGCACGCAGGAGTACAGTGTCGAGTACCTCGACTATGACTGGAGCCTGAATACCCAGGACGCGCACGAAAAGGAATGACCATGTCCGGACTCACGCCCTTGGAGCCGAGAGACGAACACAACGCCCGGCTGGAGGCGAACGTCCGGCCGCCGGACTGGCAGAACCCCACGCCCGAGGGGCGCTACAACCTCGTGGTGATCGGCGCGGGCACGGCCGGGCTGGTCTCGGCCGCCGGCGCAGCCGGGCTCGGGGCCAAGGTGGCGCTGATCGAACGGGCGATGCTGGGCGGCGACTGCCTGAACGTGGGCTGCGTACCGTCCAAGGGGCTCATCCGGGCGGGCCGGGCTGCAGCCGAAGTCCGGAGCGCCGGGGACTTCGGCGTAGAGGTCACCGGCGGCACAAAGCAGGACTTCGGCACCGCCATGGCGCGCATGCGCCGGCTGCGCGCAGAGATCAGCTCGAACGATTCGGCCGCACGCTTCCGCGACCTCGGGGTGGACGTCTTTCTGGGCGAAGCGCGCTTCACCGGCGCGGACACGGTCGAGGTGGGCGGCCAGACGCTCTCCTTCAGAAAAGCGGTCATCGCCACGGGCGCCCGCGCCTCGGCCCCGCCCATCGACGGGCTCGACCGAGTCGAGTACCTGACGAACGAAACCGTCTTCTCCCTCACCGAGCGCCCTTCTCGCTTCGGCGTAATCGGTGCGGGGCCGATCGGTTGCGAAATCGGCCAGACCTTTGCCCAGCTGGGGGCTGAGGTCTTTGTGGTCGAGTCCACGCGCGGGATCCTGCAGAAAGAGGACACCGACTGCTCGGAGATCGTGCAGGCGGCCATGGAACGGGACGGGGTCAAGTTCCTTTGCTGCGGGAGGAAGGTGCAGATCCGCCCCGCCGACGGGGGCGGGATCCGGCTCACGGCCGCCTCGCACGACCAGGACTACGACGAAGTGGTCGATCAGCTGCTCGTGGCTGTCGGGCGCGCGCCCAATATGGAGGGGCTCGGCCTCGACGCCGCTGGCGTAGCCACCACCAAGCACGGCGTGACCGTGGACGACCGGCTGCGCACGAGCAACCCGAACGTCTTCGCTGCCGGCGACATCTGCTCCCGGTACAAGTTCACGCACGCCGCCGATGCCATGGCCCGGATCGTCATCCAGAACGCCCTCTTCCTGGGCCGTTCTCGGGTGAGCGATCTCGTCATTCCATGGTCGACCTACACGAGTCCCGAGATCGCGCATGTCGGCATCAGTGAACACGCGGCAAAAGAAGAGGGAATCCAGATCGACACCTATACGCAGCGGTTCGAGGAGGTCGACCGCGCGATTCTGGACGGCGAGCCCGAAGGACTGGCCAAGGTGCACTGCGCACGGGGCAAGGACAGGATCCTGGGCGCCACCATCGTGGCCGCGCATGCGGGGGAGATGATCTCGGAGGTCAGCCTGGCCATGACGAACCGGGTCGGCCTCTCCGGCATCGGCGCCACCATCCACCCCTACCCCACGCAGGCCGAAGCCCTCCGCAAGCTGGGCGATCAATACAGGCGCACGAAGCTCACGCCCTTGGTCGCAACGCTGTTCCACAAATGGCTGAAATGGCGCCGGTGAAGACCGAAGGAACCTACACATGCTCGAAGACAGGCCATCTCTGCGCAAAGGACTCAAGGCGGGCGCGATCGCGATCCTGGTGATCGGCGTGTTCGCAGCCATGATGCAGCTACCCATGCGCGCCATCCTCGACCGGGTCAACGCCTTTGTCCAGGGCATGGGCGCGATGGGATGGGTGGTCTACGGCCTGCTCTACGTGGTGGCCACGATCCTTCTGGTGCCGGGCTCGGCCCTCACGCTCGGGGGCGGACTGATCTTCGGGCTGTTCTGGGGCACGGTGGTGGTTTCGCTCGCCTCGACCACGGGCGCGGCGCTGGCGTTCCTGATCGCGCGCTACATCGCCCGCGACCGGGTGGCGAACATGGCCCGCCAGTATCCGCGCTTCGGAGCCGTGGACCGGGCCGTGAGCCAGGGCGGATGGAAGATCGTGGGCTTGCTCCGCCTCTCTCCGGCAGTGCCCTTCAACCTCCAGAACTACCTCTACGGTCTGACCGGCATCCGTTTCTGGCCCTGCGTGCTCACGAGCTGGGCGGCCATGCTGCCGGGCACGTTCCTGTACGTGTACCTGGGGTATCTGGCGCGGGCCGGCGTAGAGGCGGCTGCTGACGAGGGCGGGGCAAGCATCGGCATGTGGGCGCTTCGCATCGCCGGGTTCGTCGCCACCGTGGCGGTGACCGTGTACGTGACCCGGCTGGCGCGCGCTGAGATGCGCAAGCAGACCGAGATCGAAGCCGCGGAAGGCGAGGCAGCTTCGCAAGCGCCCGAAAGCGCGGAGGCTGGAGGGGAGAAGGAAGACCGAGAAAGGGAAGAGGGGACGTGAACCTGACTTCGCTCCTGGATCTGCTGGTCTGGGTCTACTCCGGCGCCGTGCTCGGGCTGATGGCCTACGGGCTCAACTGCTACGTGATGATCGCGCTCTTTCTCCGCAGGCATCGGAAAGCCGCAAGGGATACGGAAGCCTTGGAACGATGCTTCAACGATCGCTCGGACCGAGTCGATCTCCCCCATGTCACGACCCAGATCCCGCTCTACAACGAGGTCAACGTGGCCGAGCGCATCCTACGTGCGGCCTGCGCCATGGACTATCCACAGGATCGGCACGAGATCCAGGTGCTGGACGACTCCACGGACGAGACGCGGGCGCTCGTGGATCGGGTCGCGGCCGAACTCGCCCGGGACGGGCACCGGGTCCGGGTCCTCCGGCGCGAGACGCGGACCGGGTACAAGGCCGGGGCGCTGGCTCAGGGGTTGGAGGCGACGCGGGGCGAACTCCTGGCCGTCTTCGACGCGGACTTCGTGCCCCCGGCCGACTTCTGGATGCGCGTGGTGGGGCACTTCCTGGCGGACGACCGCCTGGGCCTGGTGCAGGCCCGGTGGGGCCACCTCAACCGCACGCGGTCGCTCCTGACCCGCGCACAGAGCGTCGGCATCGACGGGCATTTCCTGATCGAGCAGGGCGCGCGCGCCTGGAACGATCTCTTCATGAACTTCAACGGAACGGCTGGTGTATGGCGCAGGAAGGCCATCGAAGAAGCCGGGGGCTGGCAGTGGGACACGCTGACCGAGGACATGGATCTCTCCTACCGCATGCAGCTCGCCGGATGGGGCGTCAAGTACCTCCCCGACCTGGTCGTGCCGGCCGAAATCCCCGAGGATGTCAGCGCCTTCAAGAGCCAGCAGTTCCGCTGGGCCAAGGGATCCATTCAGACGGCGATCAAGATCTTGCCGCGGTTGTGGATGGCGCCTACGGGGGCATTCAAGAAGGTACAGGCCTTCTTCCACCTGACGCATTACTTCGTGCACCCGCTCATGCTCACGCTCGCGCTTCTCGCCCTGCCGGTCCTGCGGCATCTAAACCCTTCCATCGGTCCTGCCCTCTTCGGCGCGCTGGCGTTCGGCCTCGCCCTCTCCATGGCGGCACCGAGCAGCCTGTACGTGGTGAGCCAGCGGGCTGCGTACCCGGACTGGACCGCCCGGATCGCCGTGCTGCCGGCGCTCGTGGTGGTGGGCGTGGGCGTAGCGCTCAGCAACACGCGCGCGGTCTTGGAAGCGATCCTGGGCATCCCCAGCGGCTTCATCCGCACGCCCAAGCGGGGTGACAAGGGCGCCAAGCCGTACAGGATCCGGTTTCCATGGGTCGGCGTAGCCGAAGTCGCGCTCGGCGCCTACTGCACGTGGTCCTTGAAGCACTACCTGGTGGAGGGGAAGTACCTGATCGGACCGTTTCTGGCGATCTATGCGGCGGGCTTCCTGTTCATCGGAGCCTTGACCCTGGCGCACGCAGTCGGCCTGGATCGAAACCCGGCGTAAGGGTCCGCGCTGGAATACGTGTGCCATCGCGGACCCTATTCATCATGTGAGGTGCGCGCGTGCCTTGTGATTGCGATCTCTCTGCGCTGTCGTCCGCGGACCGCCGCCCCGGCAGCGCGTTTCGCACCCGTCTCTTCTGGACCGCCGCGGCCGTGCTGCTCGGGCTATGCGTCTGGGGCGGGGCGTTCGGACCGCCGGGGGCGCACGCCTGGCGCTTCATCGGCCTCTTCCTTCTCACCGGCTTGGTGGGCCTCTCGCTCATCGTGCTCCTCCCCGCATCCTGGACCCAACGGCGGCAGGCGGTCACTGTCCTGGCCGTCGCGCTCGCGTGCCGGCTGGCTCTGCTCCCGCATCCAGTCTCCGACGACGTGAACCGTTACGTGTGGGAAGGCCGCGTCCTGGCGGCCGGCAGGAATCCGTACGTGGTCCCGCCGGCAGACCCGCAGTTGGCCGGGCTGCGGGACGCCGCGATCTGGCCGGGCATCAACCACAAGGATCAGACCGCCTGCTACCCCCCGCTCATGACCGCCATCTTTGCAGGGCTGGCCCGGCTGGGCGGCGAGGTGCCCCCCATCAAACTCTTCGTGGTTCTCGCCGATCTGGCAGCCGTGGCCTGCCTTCTTCAGCTTTTGCGTGAACGCAGGGAGAGCCTGCGCTGGGCGTTTTTGTACGCAACCAATCCCGTGATCCTCTACAGCTTCGCCGGCCAAGCCCACCTCGACGCCGTGCATGTCGCCTTGCTCGCGACCGCAATCCTCCTCCACGGCCGGCAGCACTACCGCCTCATGTTCCTCTGCCTGGGACTGGCCGTACAGGCCAAGTACGTGGCGTTGCTGGCTGCGCCCTTCCTGGTGAGCAGAACCAACATCCGCCGTGCCTGGATCGGTGTGCTCGCCGCGGGCCTTCCGCTTCTGCCGTTTCTCGCCTGGGACGGCGCCGCGGTATTTCAGAGCCTGACACACTTCGGAACACGCATGGCGTTCAACGGGTCCATACATGGCCTCCTGCGCGTGCTCTTCGGCGAGATCGAAGCCGCCACACTCCTCTGCGGAGGACTCTTCCTGGCAGCCGCGCTCTGGGCCCTGGTTCGGTTGGGTCCTCGGCACTGGCGCGGAGAAGCGGCCGATCCGGTCATTCCCTTGCTCGTGGTCTTCGGCGCGCTTCTCGTGTGCGCACCCACCGTCCACTTTTGGTACCTCTCCTGGATCCTGCCGCTTGTCGTGCTCCGGCCGTCGGCGAGCTGGACGGTCCTCAGCCTGAGCATAGCCTTCTACTTCATAGCCCCCGGCTACGACCACTACGGACTCGGCTGGACCCTCCCTGTCTGGTCCACCCTCGCCATCTGGCTTCCCTTCGGGATCGTGTTCGTGCCCGAACTCCTCCGCGGCCGGCAGCGCATGCGCGCGGCGCACGCCCGGCCCGCGCCGGCGAGCCTCAGCGTGATCATCCCCACGCATAACGAAGCCGATCGCATCGAGCCCTGCATCCGGGCGGTCCAGCAGAACCGGGGGGTCGCCGAATGCATCGTTGTGGACGGCTGTTCCGAGGACCAGACCGTCCAACGCGCCCAGGCCCTGGGGGCGTGCGTGGTCGAGCACGCGGCGCCCGTGGCCGGTGGCGGAGGCCGGGGCGGACAGATCGGAACGGGCCTGCGCCGGGCCCGCGGGGACGTGGTGGCTGTGGTGCACGCGGACACATGCGTGGCCCCGGACGCGTTCGCGCGCGTGCTGGAAGCCCTGCGGTCCCACCCAGACGCGGTCGGCGGGGCGATCGGAAGCCGGTTCGTTGCCGATGGGCTGCTCGTGCGCATCCTCGAACTCGCGAATGATTTACGCGCCGGCTTCCTGGGTGTCGCCTTCGGCGACCAAGTCCAGTTCTTCCGCCGCGCGCCTGTGGTCGAAGCGGGTCTGTACCCGGAACTCCCCCTCATGGAAGACGTGGAACTCTCGTTCCGTCTGCAGCGATTGGGCCGGGTGGTCTATCTCTGGGGCGATTGCCGGGTCTCGGCTCGCCGCTGGCAACAGGGAGCAGCCGCGCACCTCGGGCGGGTCCTGGCGCTCTGCAGCACCTACTGCCTCACCCGCCTCTGGCGCACCCCGGACACGGTAGACATGTACAGCAGGTACTACAAACACGAAGGCCGCTTGGTCTCCCGGACGTGAACCATGGATCCATCCGTTGTGCACACTGTGTTCTGGGTCTGCGGGCTGCTGCTCGTGATCAGTGCGGTCGAGCACCATGCACGCGGATCCGCGGTGCCTCCGGCCTGCTGGCTGCTCCTGCTCGGCGCAGCTTACGGCGGGCTGCGCACCTATGCAGAGCTCGACCTGCCCGCGCTCCACCTGGGCCCGGAGGTGGTGCTCTTCCTCTTCGTCCCCCTGATCCTTTTCGATGCCTCCCGCAGGCTCCGCGTGTGCCAGCTCTGGGAGGTCTTGCCTCAGGCAGGCCTTCTGGGGATCGTAGGACCTTTGGCCGGGATGGCGCTGCTCGGCCTTCCCCTGATGCTCATCAAGGACATGGCGCTCACCGACGCGTTCCTCTTCGGCGCCGTGCTCTCAGCCACCGACCCGGTGGCCGTGACCGCGGTCTTCCAGACGTTCCGTGTACCCGCGCGCCTGCGTGCGCTCCTCGAAGGAGAGTCGCTCCTGAACGACGGCACGGCTGTGATCCTCTTCGGCGTGTTCCTCAGCCGCGTGAGCGGTGGGGCGCCCCTCTCCATTCCAGCCACCGCCCTGAACCTGGCGGGCGCGATCCTGGGGGCTCTCGCCCTCGGCGCTCTGGCCGGGGCGGCCGGAGCGCTCCTCATGCGGCTCTGGCATGCGCTCCACGACCGGTTCCTGGGGGCGCTCCTTCCGCTCGTGGTGGTGCTCGCCGTCTTCAGCGTGGCCGAACACGTGCTCCATGTTTCCGGCGTGGTGGCCGTGCTCGCGGCCACGCTCACGATGGGGGCGCTTCACATCCACCTCCGTCGCGACACCGCGGTGAAGGAGGGGGGCCGAGCGGGTGCGACCGAATTCGCCGACCGTCCGGAGGAAGCGGACCGGTTCTTCGCCGACTTCTGGGGCTTCCTCGGCCAACTCGCCACAGCCGTGCTCTTCTTCCTGGTGGGCGCGCGCACGGGGGAGCACGTCTACGACCTCTCGTGGCACACGATTCCGATCATGCTCGGCGCCCTGCTCCTCTCCCGAGCGGCTATCGTCTATCCTCTCTCGGCCGTGTTCCGGCCTACGCGGCTCCGCGTGCCGGGCGCGTGGCAGCACGTGCTCGCACTCGGCGGCTTACGCGGGGCGCTCTCAGTGGCCTTGCTGCTCTCCCTGGCCGAGGCCTATCCCCACCGCCATCTCTTCCTCTGTTTGGCCTTCACCATGGTGCTTTTCACGGTTGTCGTGAACACCCTCCTCCTGCGCGCTTTTCTGAAGCACACGGGAATCTCCGATGCTGAGCCTTGAGCGTTGCAGAGATGGAAGCAATATGGGTACAGACACCCGCTAGAACGCGAGAAAAACGGGGACTGACTCCGGCGCGGGCGGTTTGCGCCGGTGTCTCGACCCGTTTTTCGGCCTGTCGCGGAGTCAGTCCCCCCATTCCAGAGCCTTCCGGAGTGTTACCCGGCAGGCACCGGATCTGAACCGCGCCCGAACACGCCCTGCAGCCGGAGTTCCCGGATCCAGCAGTAGAGCACGGGCACGAGGAAGGCGGTGGTGAGGGTGGCGAGCATGCCGCCGAAGGACGGGATGGCCATGGGCACCATGATGTCCGAGCCCCGGCCTGTGGAGGTGAGGACCGGCAGGAGCGCGAGGAGGGTCGTGGCCGTGGTCATGAGGCAGGGGCGGATGCGGCGGGTGCCGGCCTGGACGGTGGCCTCGCGGATTTCCTCGGGTGTGGCGGGCTGCCGCGCGGCAAAGGATTGATCGAGGTACGTGGCCACGATCACGCCGTTGTCCGTGGCAATGCCGAAGAGCGCGATGAAGCCCACCCACACGGCCACGCTCAGGTTGATGGGGTGCATCTGAAAGAGCTCGCGCAGGTTGGCGCCAAAGACGCTGACGTCCAGGAACCACGGCTCGCCGTAGAGCCCGATCAGTGTCGCGTCTCGCATCCAATGAGACAGGCGTCCCAGCCGAACGAGACTGGTGCGAGCGACATGAATCGGACCAATGCCAATGAGATGAGCCGCTTACGCTTAGGATGTGACGTGAGCCCGTGAGTCATGAGTCTCAAATGAGCCGGGACGCCC
>CAZBZG010000063.1:0-19215 GCA_964496245.1 uncultured Planctomycetaceae bacterium
TCGGCAGACCATCGAGAACGGTCATCAGATCGAGCACCCCGACGACTGGCTGCGGGGCGGCAACCCGTGGGAGATCGCCCGGCCGGAATACCGGATCGCGGTGCATTTCGGCGGCCATGCGGAATTGTGGAAGGAGAATGCCCACATCCACGGCCGGTGGGTCGATACGCAGCCCGTGATCGGGATTCCGTACGACACCGCGGTCGTGGGATACGGCGGGAATACGGTGAACACGCTGCGACTCTGGAATGCGGTGGCGGCCGAAGACTTCGATTTCGAGGACTTCAACCGCGGGGACTACGTGGCCGCGGTCGAGAGCAAGGTGCTGGCCGAGAACCTGACCAAGGTGCTCTACCCGAACGATCTGCATTACATGGGAAAGGAGCTGCGCCTCAAGCAGCAGTACTTCTTCGTGGCCTGTTCGCTGTACGACATCGTCCGCCGCTTCAAGGCGGACGAGGATGGGTGGGAGGCGTTCCCGGATCGCGCCGCCATTCAGCTGAACGACACGCACCCGTCCATGGCCGTGCCCGAACTGCTGCGTCTGCTGCTGGACCGGGAGGGGCTGGCGTGGGACGAGGCCTGGGACATCGCGGTGCGGACGTTCGGCTACACCAACCACACCCTGATGCCCGAAGCGCTCGAGAAGTGGCCGGTGCCCATGTTGGAGCGTCTGCTGCCGCGGCATCTCCAGATCATCTACGAAATCAACCACCGGTTTCTGCAGAAGGTGACCATCCGGTTCCCCGGGGAGAGCGAGCGCCTGGCCCGCATGAGCTTGGTCCAGGAGGGCGAGCCCAAGCAGATCCGCATGGCCAATATGGCCATGGTGGGCTCGCACTCCACCAATGGCGTGGCTGCGATCCACACCGACCTGCTGAAGAGCCGGGTCGTGCCGGATTTCGCGGACATGTTCCCCGAGCGCTTCAACGCCAAGACCAACGGCGTGACGCCGCGGCGCTGGCTGCTCGGCGCCAACCCGCCGCTTGCCGCCTTGATCACCGACCGCATCGGGGCCGGCTGGGTCCGGGATCTCGACGAACTCGAGAAACTCAAGCCGCTGGCTGAGGATCCTGACTTCCAGCAGGCCTTTCGCGAGGTCAAGCGTTCGGCCAAGGCGGCCTTTGCCGACTACGCCAAGCAGCAATGGGACATCCAGCTCGATACGGAGGCCATCTTCGACGTGCAGATCAAGCGCCTGCACGAGTACAAGCGGCAGCTGCTGAACGCCATCCACATCGTGATCCTGTACAACCGGCTGCGCAAACAACCCGACCGCGAGTGGACGCCCCAGGTCTTCCTCTTCGGGGCCAAGGCTGCGCCGGGCTACGAGATGGCGAAACGCATCATCAAGCTTATTTCGAACCTCGGGAACGTGATCAATCGCGACCCCGTGATCGCCAGCAAGCTCCGGGTCCACTTCCTGCCGAACTACCGGGTCTCGCTGGCGGAGCGGATCATCCCGGCGGCGGACGTGTCGGAGCAGATCTCCACGGCCGGGACCGAGGCTTCGGGCACGGGGAACATGAAGTTCATGCTCAACGGCGCCCTGACGATCGGCACGCTCGACGGCGCGAACATCGAGATCATGGAGGAAGTCGGCGCCGAGAACATGTTCATCTTCGGTCTGAACGCCGAGCAGGTCGAGGCGACCCGGCCCGAGTACGATCCGCAGACCGCCTGCAACCAGCAAACCGAGGTCAAGGAGGCGCTGGACCTGATCTTCTCCGGGCACTTCAACGTGAGCGAGCCCGGGATCTTCGAGCCCATCCGCAAAGCGCTGTTCGAGTGGGGCGACCGGTACCTGCACTTCGCCGACCTGCCGAGCTACATCGAGGCTCAGGAGCAGATCCAGGCGACCTACCGGCAGCCCGAAATCTGGACGCAAAAGGCCATTCTGAACGTGGCGTCGGCCGGCAAGTTCTCGTCCGACCGCACGATCCGCGACTATGCCAGGGAGATCTGGAGCGTGGAGCCGCACCCCATCGACCTGGAGCGCAAGCGCAGCCATACGATCGTGGAGGTGCGGGCGCATCACGAGGGGAAGGCCGCGCCGTCGGAGTGACAGAGGAGGCGGCGTGGGGGAACGTCTCCCATGCGCGGCAAGGGCTTGGCTCAGCGAGGACCACGATGCAGATCATCGAACACGTGGACAAGCCTCTGCCGCTCTCCAACGACGGCAGGCTGGCCCTCTTCTTCATCGGCACGGGATCGGCGTTTGCGGCTGCGCACTTCCAGACGAATCTGCTGCTCATCAAGGGCGACACCCATGTGCTCGTCGACTGCGGCATGACCGGGCCCATGGCCCTCCGTGCGACCGCGGGTCTCGAGCCCACGGACATCGAGGTCTTCCTGCCCACGCACAGCCACGCGGACCACGTGGGCGGGGCCGAATGCCTCGCTCTCATGAACCGGTACGTGGGGCAGCGCTTTCTGAACAAACCCAAGCTCAAGATCATCATCACCGTACCTTATCAGAGGATCCTGTGGGAGCAGACGCTGCGCGGCGGTCTGGCGTACAACGAGGTGGACACGGACGGCCGCAACCTCGGCTTCGAGGACCTCTTCGAGGTGCTGCGGCCCGTCTCCATGGCCGGCATGGCGCGCGAGACCTTTGAGATCACGCTTCCCTGCGGCCCCGGGGGCGACCTGCGGCTGGAGATGTTCCGCACCATGCACATCGCCGAGCAGCAGTCCACGTGGACCACGTGCACGCCATCCTTCGGCCTGTGTATCGACGACCGCGTCTTCTTCTCCGGGGACACGCGCTTCGACCCCGAGCTGCTCGAGGCTTACGCGGACCGGGCCGAGGTCTTCTTCCACGACGTGCAGTTCTTTCCGGGCGCCGTGCATGCCCCGCTCGCCGACTTGAGGACTCTGCCGGCGTCCCTGCGGGAGCGCATGTACCTGGTGCATTATGCGGACAACTGGCAGGAGCAGGACATCCGCGGCTTCGCGGGCTGGACGCAGCAGGGCGTGCTGTATCGGTTCTGAAGCGCAGGTCGCTGCGGTCTTGTGGCCGGCACGGCCAGCCGCCCTGTTCGATCCCCGCTGAGGCTACGGTCAGTCCCAGGGCCCCCAGCACCGCCTCTTCCATTGCGGCCAGGTCCACGGGCTTGTGGAGGACGGCCGCATGGGAGAGGTGCTGGAGTTCCTGTCGAGCCTGCTCGTCCACATGGCCCGAGCAGAAGACGACGGGGATGCGCTTGAGCCTTCGGTTGCGCAGCCTGGTCCAGACCATGTGTGCCGCCTCCTCACGTTGGCGCCCCCGTGCCCGCCGCGCAGGCGAAGAGCGGCCGCAGTTCTTCCAGCGATTCCTCGATGGCCATGGGCATGTTCTTGGCCAGCGCATCGAGCAGGCTCATGGCGTTGAGCATGCTGTCGCTCTGGCTGGCGGAGCGCAACCGGTCGGCCATGGCTTTGTTGAGCGTGTGGATCGCCTCGTAGCTTCGGCGCAGCCCGGCCAGCTTGAGGTCCGCCTCAGCCCCCGCTTGTTTGGCGAAGTACTGGCCCAGGAGGTAGAGGGAGGCGCCCCGGCAGAGGGCCTCGGCTTCGCTCGCAAAGGGGAGGTGGAAGCGCGCCATGGGCTTGAAGCAGTCGGTGAGCGGGCAGGCGCTGGTGGCAATGAGCAAGCCCATGAGGGACGAGAGGGCCCGCTCGGCTGTCGTCCGGACCACGATCTGGCGCTCGGGCGTGACCACGGCCACCGCGAGGCTGTCGTAGGAGAGCAGGTGATCGAGACGGCCTACGCAGGTGGCCAGGTTGAGGGCCACCGGACAGTATGGCATCCGGTCGGACGACAGCGGACAGTGCGGGCAGCGATGGAAGCCGAGTTTCGTCCAGTCGGGGCGGCGTGGCTGTTGTTCCGCCTGGAGATGCAGAGTCGTCGGCTCCAGGCTCAGCTGGAAGATTTCCGTTTCGCAATCCGGCAGGCGGAAGCGGTACTCGATGTCGATCGATTCCATCCCGGCGTCTCTCCGTGCAGGGGGCGACGTGGATCGACCGCCCCGAAGCCACTATGTGTCTGGCGTCAACTGGGAGCGAAGGCCATCCAGGGTCTGGAGCAGGATCTCCTTGTCCCATGGCTTGGTCAGAATGCGGACGATATGCGCCGCGCGACAGAGACGCACCACATTGTCCCGCGTGGCGTGGCCGGTCAGCACAAGGCAGGGCAGTTCCGGGAATTCTTGCTGCACCTGGGCGAGCAACCGGTCGCCACGCACGCCCGGCATGTTGAAGTCCGTGATCAAAGCGAAGGCGTCCTTCTCCGCGCGCAGGTGCCCCAGCGCCTCGGCCGGCTGGGTGAATCCTTCGACATCATAGCCCCCCCAACGCAGTTCCCGGCGCAGGGCGTTCACGATGTGCTGCTCGTCGTCGACAACGATGACCAAAGGGCGGTCATGGTCCGCCTGGGCTGATTGTTCGGCCGTCTTTTGCTTCGCTGCGCCAGCGGTTGCAGAGGGCTTTGTCTCGTCTTCGCTTTTGAGCGCTTCGCCTACGGACTCGGGCACCGAGTCCTTGGCCACGTAGATGCGGCTGATGATGGGATCGAACCCCGCGCTGTTCGTAAGCTGCTCGATGTTCTCGGCTGTGAGTTCGATGTTGCGGCGCAGGAGCGGACGACCGGCCGCGTTCACCACGTCCTTGGTCAGCCGCATGCCGGGCAGCACGTGGTTGATGGAGATCTCGACCTCGGTCAGCCCGGCCTCTGTATAGGTGGGGATATCTTCGGCCAGAAAGGTCGTGACGAGCCTCTCGTCGAATCGTTTGCCGGCGGCCATTTCGAGAAAGCGCGCCGCCTTGGAGGGGCTGACCATCAGCGATTGGCCTGCGGGATACCGGAACCGGTCATACGCGTCGCAGACCGCGATGATGCGGGAAGCCAGCGGGATCTTCTCCCCCTTCAGGCCGTCGGGATAGCCGGTCCCCGCAATGTTCTCGTGGTGATGCCGGACCGCTTGCGCGACATCGCTGAAGCGGGCCACATCTTTGAGGAGTTCGGACCCGATGACCGGGTGGCGTCGCACCAGGTCGCGCTCTTCCTGCGTATGGTTGCGCGGCAACTTGTGAAGGATGTCAGGCGGCAGGGCGACCTTGCCCAGGTCGTGTAGCAGCCCCGCGCTCTCGGCGGCTGCGACCTGGTCGGGGGGCAGGTCGATGGCCTCGGCCAGCCGTCGGCTCATGTCGGCCACGCGCCGGGTGTGCCCGCGCAGCCCTGGCGCATGGAGGTCCATGAGGTCTGCGAGCACCCCGGAAAGGTCGTGAAGGGAGCTTTCGATCCGCTTCTTGGCTTCGGCCAGCTCCTGCGTGCGCTGCTCGACCTTCTCCTCGAGCCCCTTGGCGAGTTGCGCGAGCTCCTGCTTCTGGCGCCTGGAGAGCTGCTCGAGTCGCTCGTTTTCCAGGCGGATCCAATGGGCTTCGACCGCTTCCTTGATCACGCTTTTGAGTGCGTCGTCGTCCCATGGCTTGAGGAGGACATTTGAAACCCGGGCCTGGTTGATGCACTGGAGGATGCTCTCCGTATCCGCTTCTCCAGTGAGGGCGATTCGGACGGCGTCCGGGTGAAGCTCGTACGCCTTGCGGAGCACCTCGGCGCCGCTCACTTCGGGCATGCGCTGGTCGCTGATGACCACGGCCAGGTCGTCGTGCTGACTGAGCACGTCCAGGGCCTCTTTGCCGCCATGCGCCAAGAGGAGCTCGTAGGCATCGCGGCGGAGCAGACGCTGGAGGGCCTTGAGGACGTTCGCTTCGTCGTCCACGAGCAGGATCTTGTGTCGCATCTAGGCTCCCTGTAGCAGCGGTGTCACGTCGGTCCAGGAAAAGGCGAGGCGCAGCCGCGGGCTGGCCTTCAGGGTGGCTGGCAGCCGGTCCATGGCCGGGGGCGCGGCCTCGAGCACAGCGGTGGGCACCCGAAGGCCCTCCAGGACGATCCCCAGCTTGCCGAGGCGCTCTGCATCCAGCTCTTCCGGATCCAGGATCACGAGAGCTACCGGAGGGGACGAGGGTCTGCTGTTGGTGAGCGCGTCCAGAGGCGCCGTCGTATACCCAAGATAGGGCACCAGGGCACGGAGCCAGGCGGCGCGTTCGGCATGCTTGGCGATGACCACCACGGCCGCCTCATGCGATGCATCCGTATCCGGCCGCCCGCGGTCGCCGCCGGGTTCGGCGATGTTGAGGAACGCACGCGCTTCGTGGACGCGCCGGTTGACGTCAGCCAACACGGCACCGCAGTCGGCGAGCGACATGTCCGTGGCATCCAGAACGCGGGAGAAGCCGTCCTCGTTCGTGGGCTCGAAGGGCGAACTGTCGCGCAACGCGGCCAGCATGTCGGCCAGTATGACCGCGGTCAGGAGCGGTTCCTTGTCGGACGAGGCCAGCTTCACGCTGTGATGAAAGCGCGCCACGCGGCAGAGGGGGTCGGGCAGCCTCCAGTGCTCGAGCAGGCGGATGCCCGCTTCGCTGTGGGTCATGCCGAACGCCTCCTGCTCGCGCTCGGGGGTGGCGTCCTCCGGCTCGTTGCAGAAGACCGCGAACTGGTCCGGGAACGCGATGCTGAGCACGAGCACGCCCACGTCGTGCAGCAGTCCGGCGATAAAGGCTTCTTCCGGCTCGTCAAAGCCGAAGCGCTTGCTCAGGGCCTGGGCGCCCGCAGCCGAGTGGAGCGCATGCTCCCAGAAGGCTTCCCAGTCCACGGCGCCCTCTGCCTTCTTGAGACTCTCGTAGGCTGACAAGCCGACCGCCAGGTTGCGCACGGCCGCATACCCGAGGATGACCACCGCGCGGCTGATGGTGGAGATCTCCCGCGAAAGGCCGTAGAAGGAGGAGTTGACGAGTTTGAGCACCTTGCCCGTCAGGGCCTGGTCGGTGGCGAGCACTTCGCTCACGTCGTCGGCCGACGAATCCTCGTTCCCGACCACGCTCAGGAGTTTCTGCACCACCACGGGCATGGGCGGCAGTTCCTTGATCTTGGCGACCACTTTGTCGGTCGGGCTCTTCACCGTTGACACACTACGTCTCCCTCAGGCGCCGCCTGTCCGGGCGGGACGCGCTTCGCGCGTTCGGAGCGGCGCACGTTGGTCGCGGTCCTGCAGCCAGCTTCGGTCGGCTATGGCGGGGTAAGGGAGCAGGACCCTCCGAAGGCAGACGAGGCGGTTGCTGTCGACTGCGCGTCTTCACGATTCCACGTCCAGAATCAGAATGCACCCGCGCGGGTCCTGCTTGCCCAGGCGCTGCAAGCGCACCCGCACTTTGGTCTCGTCCCAATCGAAGACGAGGGGCTCGGACGTGGACGTGCCGGCGAAGCACGCGCTCACCGCGGGTACGATGGCGCCAGGCAGCACCTCGTCCATGTCCGTGCCGGGAAGCGCCCCTTGGAGCGGCGGAAAGTCCCGGCGCGCGGTCTCGTTGGTGAGCACGATCTCGTGCTCGCAACTGATCCCCACGATGGCCACCGGCAGCTCTTCCAGGATCTCCTGTGCGAGGCGCAGGGTCTGCGTGCGCTCGGCCACCATGTCTTCCAGCCGCTCGTTGAGCCGCCGGAGCTCTTCGTTCTGGGCCTGCGTCTTCTCCATGAGCTCGCGGTTCTCCGTCCGCATATCATACTGCTCCAGGCACTGGCGGATCACGGTCTTGAGTTCCTCGTCGTTCCAGGGCTTGGCGAGCAGGCGGTAGACCTGGCCCTGGTTGATGGAGTCGACCACCACGCTTATGTCCGCGTACCCGGAGAGGATGACGCGCATGGTGTCGGGGCAGCGCTCCTTGATCTGGCCGAGCAACTCGGTGCCGCTCATGCCCGGCATGCGTTGGTCGGAGATCACGAGATGCGGCGGTTCCGGGTCGAGCTTCTCGATCGCCTCCTCGCCGCTCAGGGCGGTCATGATCGTGTATGGCTCCTTGCGCAGCAGGCGTTTGAGCGCGCGCAACACGTTCTCTTCGTCATCCACGAGCAGGACGCGGCGTTCAGTCATCCTCGGTGACTCCTCGGATGGGGAGGCGGATCGTGAAGGTCGTGCGCTTGCCCACCTCGCTCTCGACATCGATGGTGCCGTTGTGGGTCTGGACGATGCCGTGGGCGATCGCGAGGCCCAGGCCGGTGCCTTTGCCGACTTCCTTGGTCGTGAAGAAGGGGTCGAAGAGCTTGGCGGCGTGTTCGGGCGCGATGCCGGAGCCGGTGTCCGAGACCTGGATCACGATGTGCTCGTCCGTTGCCTCGGTGTGGATCGTGATCTCGCCCTTGTCTTCGATGGCGTGACTGGCATTGACCAGCAGGTTGGTGAAGACCTGGTTGAGCTGGCCCATGTAGCATCGGACCAGGGGCAGGGGGTTGAGATCCTTGTGAACCGTGCACTTGTACTTGAGTTCATTCCATACGATCTTGAGTGTGGCCTCGATCCCTTCGTTGATGTCCGCTTCCTTGAGCTGGGCGTCGTCCGCGCGGGCGAAACTCTTGAGGTTGAGTACGATATCGCGGATGCGTTCGCACCCGTCCTTGGATTCGCCCAGCAGCTCGTCCACGTCCGCCAGGATGTAGGAGAGGTCCTCCTCGTCGCGCACGGCCTTGATCCGGCTGCGCAGCGTACGCAGCTTCTGTGCGTCCCGCGCGTCAAAGGCCTGGTCGAGCTCTTGGTAGAGGTCCAGCACCTTGCGGAGCGTGGCGATGTATTCCCGGAGCGTGCCCACATTGCTCATGACAAAGCCCACGGGGTTGTTGATCTCATGCGCCACGCCCGCAGCGAGCTGGCCGATGGAGGCCATCTTCTCCGACTGGAGGAGGTGCTGCTGCTGGAGCTGCAGCTGCTGGTTCATTTCCTCCATCTCCCGCTTCTGGGCGAGCCACCGCCGGCGGTTGCGGCCGGCCGCGCGAACGTTGATGAGAAGGTCCTGGGGCGAGAAGGGTTTGTCCACGTAGCCCACAATGCCTGCCTGCAGACCGCGGTTCGCGTCCTCGTCGCTGTCGAGGTGACCGGAGAGCACGAGTACCTGGAAGGAGAGATCCATCGCAAGCAACCTCTCGGTTAGTTCGAACCCATCCATGTTCGGCATGGCGAGATCCGTGAGCACGACGTCCGGACTGTACTCCTGTGCACAGTCCAAGGCCTCAGCTGCGCTGCTCACGCATCGCACCTCGATATCGGGCTCGTCCTCGAGTGTTCCCTCGATCAGCGCGCGCACGCCTTCTTCATCATCGGCCGCGAGCACGCGGAGCGGGGCGTCTGTGTTGGTCGGGTCTGGCATAGCGAATCCCCTTTACATTGCAGATCTCGGATTTGGGATTGCGGATTCGGCTTCACGCCCGGTCAATCCGAAGTCCCCAATCTGCAATCCGCAATGGGTCGCTCTCTCTCCACCTCCTCCACCACCCGCTCGAACTCCTTTAGACTCAGTGGCTTCTGCAGTACCTTGCGCACGCAGTGAAAGTCATCGAGTTCTTTGGCATCCTCGGGTGTGAGGTTCCCCGTGATCACGATGATCTTGCACTGAGGGTTGAACGTATCGATCATGGCGAGCGCGCTCGTGCCGTCCCATTCCGGCATGGCCAGGTCCATGGTGATGATGTCGTACAGTCCGTCTTCCGCAGCCAGCCGATACCCCTCCTTCCCGCTGCAGACCATCGAGCACTGGTGCGTACGGCTCAGCACCTCCTCGAGCATGAAGCGAACGGAGCGTTCGTCGTCGATGATCAGAGCGGTCTTCATGCACGTCTCCTTCTGCGCTCACAGATCGATGCCGTGGCAGACGGGGTTGGCCTCCGACGTTTGTAGCTTGACGCTGGAGGGGCGCGGGCGCATCCAAGCGTCAAGCCTCAACGGTCGACCTCGGCAACCACACCTTCACCGTCGTCCCCGTCCCGGGTTCGCTCTCTACCGCAATGGCGCCGTTGGACTGCTCGACCGCGCCATAGACCATGGCGAGGCCTAGGCCCGTGCCGTCGCCGACCTCCTTGGTCGTATAGAAGGGTTCGAAGATGCGGGCCGCGGCGGCTTCATCCATCCCTGTGCCAGTGTCCCGGACGGACAGCTGCACGAAGCGGCCGGCCTTGGCGTTGGCGAAGCCTGTGACATCCTCGGCGGAAAGCTCGATGTTGGCCGTTTCGATGACGAGTTCACCGCCTTCGGGCATGGCGTCCCGGGCATTCGTGCAGAGGTTCATGAGCACATCCGAAATACGATCCGCATCGGCCACGATGTCGTGCAGATCCGCAGCCAGATCCGTGTGGAGCCGGATGTGCGTGCCCAGGAGATGTGCAAGCATACGTTCCATGTGCCGCACGATCTCGTTCAAATTGCATGGCGCGGGGTGGGCTTCCTGGCCGCGACTGTAGGCCAGGAGCTGCTCGGTGAGTTCGGCGGAGTGCTTGCCGGCCTTCCGGATGCGGTCGATCATGCTGGCGAGCGTTCGGTTGTCCCCGAGTTTGCGGTGGGCGAGCTCGGCGAAGCCGTTGATGATGGCGAGCTGATTGTTGAATTCATGCGCAATGCCGCCCGCGAGCTGGCCCACGGCCTGCATCTTCTCGGATCTGCGTACACGCCGGGCGAGTTCCTCCCGTTTGATCGCATTCCCAAGCTGTTGGGCCATACCGCGCAGAAGGTCGTGTTCTTGAGCGAGAAACGGTCCCTCATCGCGCACCGGCCGTTCTTCGGTATAGAAGACGTCGATCGAGCCCCGCTTCTTGCCCTCGACGTCCAGGCGCGCACGCAGGCTGTAGGGGGATTGCTGGAAACCGCTGGATGTATACGAGGTGCCGTCCAGGGAGATCCGGGCTGTGGTGATCTCCGAATGCTGGAAGCTGGGCGGGATGCAGTGCACGGCTTGCTGGAGAATCTTGGCGACGTCGTGCTCGGTGCTGGCGATCTTGGTGACGTCATAAAGCCCCCGGAGCTCCTTGGCTCGTTCCTGGAGGTCGCAAAGTAGCCTTTCGCGCTCTTCTCGAGCACGCTTCTCGTCCGTGATGTCGCGCACCGTGGCCTGGACGGACATGGTATTGTCGATTTCCATGCGGGTCAGGATGACCGTCGCGGGGAACCTCTCCCCATTGAGGCGCATGTGTTCCCATTCGAAGAAGTGCGAGCCCTCCCGGACCGCCGTCTCGATCATGGCCTTGGCCTTGTCCGCGGAGGGCTGGCCGTCTGGCTGCGTGTCAGGCGACACCTCCCAAGGCTCGAGGGCGGTGAATGCCGCCTCGTCCGAGGCGCTAAACATGTCGAGCGTGGCGGGATTGGCTGAGGTAAACTTCCATGAAGGCGGCGCGAGCGTCATGATGGCGTCGCGCGAGCTCTCGAAGAGCACGCGGTGTCGTTCCTCGCTCTGCCGAAGCATGGCTTCGGCGTGCTTGCGCGCGGTGATGTCGGTATGAACGCCGACAACTGCTACGAGCGTACCAGTGGGGTCGTGAATGGGGCCCGCCCGCAGATGGACGAACATTTGGCGGCCGTGCCGGCTTCGCATCGGGACCTCCCCCTCCCACGAATCGCCCGCGAGAATGGCATGGAAGACCTCCGCGGCCACGGCAGGGTCTTCGTACAGGGCCGGCCCGCCGCCTGCGGCAGCGAGCTCCTCGGAGCCGTTGTACCCGAAGAGCTGCGAGAAGCTCGCATTCTGGTAGAAGTGCGTGCCGTCCAGATCTGACATGCCGACGGCATCGCTCGCGCTGTCCACGGCATATTTGAAGCGGCGAAGCTCGTCCTCGACCTGTCTTCGTTGCGCGACCTCGGCCTGGAGTCTGTCGCGGGAGACGAGCGTCTCGTCCAGGTGCTGGGCGAGGCTTTCGAGGGACCTGGCGATCGTGCCGAGTTCATTGCCCTGCGGCACGTCGAGCTGAACGTCGAAATGCCCCCGGCGGATCTTGTCGATGCCCTGCTCGAGAATCGACTTCAAAGGTGCCGTGACTGCAGTTGCAGACGTCCACAGAACGGCGAGGATCAGCGTCAGGGCGATGAGGCTGGCTGCGAGCAGAAGCAAACCTTCGCCCAACGCCTGGGCATACAGCTCATCGCTGCGCTGGAAGGCGACGAGCGTCCAGGGAAGCCGGTCGACATCCGCAGCGCTCACGATGTAGTCGTCCCCATTCTGACCTGTCAGGCGGACGATGTCCTCCGGATTCGTCGGCAAGGCCGAGAGGTTGTTGCGGCCGAGGACCTTCTGGAGATTCGCGGACATCCGTTCGGAGGCCGAGACGAGGCCCAGCCGCTCCCCCGCGAGGCGCGTGAGCACGGTGTGATCCGAACGCCGTACCAGCAGGACCCCTCCTGTGTCGCCGATCTGTGCCTTCTCGATGGGATCGTACAGGGAGTCGAGGAGCAGGTCGATGCCGACCATGCCCTCGAACCGACCGTCCCGGTACACGCCGAGGGCCGCCGTGAACATCCAGACCTTCATGTACGTCTCGTCGAAGTAGATCTCCGAAAACGCGACGTTGCGGCTCCCTTTGGCTGCGTGGTACCAGACCTCTTGGCGATCGCGCTGGTAGGTGTCGTCGGTCCATTCCTCGGTGACAAATGTGGATGGATCCGAGTAGTCTGGGGTGCCTCGTCGCGCGAAATCCTTGTGGGTGGTCAGAATGTAGGCCTTCCGGTCGAAGTACGTTTGCGAGAGCCTCGGTTCATACGCGAAGTAGCAGTTGTACTGCCCTTCGGATGTGCTGAGCAGATCCCTGGCGCCGCGCTCGTAGAATGCGCGCTGCGCCGCGGGGGGCAGGTCGGTCTCGAAGATTTGCGTGATGTTTCGCAAGGCGTGCAGATTGTGCGCCGCGTGGTCGAGGGAACGGGACAGGATCTCCCGAACATGGGCCTGCCGCGAGATCAGCCGTTCGTGCGCTTGCAGTACGTCATGCCGCCAATACAGGTAGACAGCCGCGACGAGCAGGCCAACCAGGCATACGGTAATGACGCCTGCGTTCAGGAAGAGCGTCTGTCTGAGGCTGAATCGGCGAAAGGGCATAGGTTCTCTCGCAAGGAGCAGAAGACGGACGCTTGACGCTGGGGTGCGCTTCCGAAAGCTGATTGCAAGCGTCCATCGTCAAACTGCAGGGTCAAGCGTCCAGAGTCCCTCCCACCTCCGCTTCGCCCGGGACTTCGACACCGGCCAATGCCGCCACCTTCTCCACAAGGTCGTCGAGACCGAACGGCTTGGGGAGCACGTCGTCTGCGCCAGCCTGCAGAGCGGCCTCGCGCTCCTGTTCGGGCATGCCAGAGACCACCAGGATCCGCACGTGCGAGAGGTGCGGGGTGGCGCGCACGCGCTCGAGGACCTGCTGGCCGTTGAGGCCGGGGATGTTGAGATCCAGGGTCATGACCGCAGGCGCGTAACTCTCGGTGAGCAGGCCTGCGCTGAAGCCGTCGGCCGCCACCTGGGTCTCGAAGCCGGCGTCTTGGAGCGTCTCGCAGATCGCCGCTGTTACGGGTTCCTCGTCCTCGACCACGAGCACGCGGCGCGAGTGTTCGCGGAACTCCTCCGGGATCGGCATGTCGTTCTCGCGCAGGAAGCGCACGAACTCGGCCGCCTCCACCCGCCGGTCCCCGCGGACAGGCAGACGGAAGGCTTTGATCCGGCCCGCGTCGATCCACCGGCTCACCGTACGGAAGTCCACCCCGCAGTGCTTGGCGATCTCGCCCGTGGTCAGCAGCCGCTTGTCCGCCATGCGCTTTCCCTTTGAAAGCCGCCCACCAATATCGCAAAAGACGCTTACCTCGCTAAGGGTCACTATATCGCATACATCGCAATTGTCAAGCGGGTGCAGGGGTGGAAACGGGCGAAAACACATAATCCATTCTCTCCCAGTGGGTTCCTGAGTGTGGTGGCGATCGACGCTTGACGCTATACGCTGGGACACCCTCCCGAATCCCGCCCCAAGCGTCCAGCGTCGCGTGTCGATTGTCCACCCCTATGGATACGGTGTCAGCCAGACCGCGCCGCAGGCCTTGCACCTTAGCTTCATCCGCCCGCGTGCGCACCGGTACCAGCGCCAGCGGTAGGGGAATGCCGGGGCTGTCTCGCGCCTGCCGCAGTCCACGCACCGCATGTAGCGGTGGGGGCCGCGGATGTCGGGATCTTCGCTCGTGGACGTCATCTGACCTCCGGCTCCTCTTCCCGTGTGCCGCGGTCCGGCGGGGGCCGGACCCTCCGAAGTCGGAGAGACGCGCTCCCGCGCGCCCGCTGGTGGAGCAAAGCCCACCCGAGCAGTGCGAGGCGCAGCGTCTACGCGAATCAACCGGTGCCCGTCAAGTGTCACCCATCCAACACCTCCCGCACCGCCCGGCACAGATCCACGGCGGTGATGGGCTTTCTCAGGACGCGCGTGTCCGAACCCGCCTCCGAGCGCTGCTCCACGGCCTCGTGGCTGTAGCCGGACAGGTACAGGGCCTTCACGTCCGGGTACATCTCCCTGAGCTTCTTGACAAAGGCGAACCCGTGGATCCCGGGCATGACCACGTCGGACGTGACCAGGTCGATGGACGGCTGTTCGCGCCCGATCCTGGCGAGCGCCTCTTCGCCGTTGTTGGCCGCCAGGACCGTGTACCCCGCCTCCTCCAGGCAGACTTCGATGAATTCTCGCACGCCCGCTTCGTCCTCCACCACGAGGATGGTCTCGCTGCCCGTGGGCAATTCGTCCTTGCTGTTCGAGACTGCGGGCATGCTCTCCTCCTCGATCTCTTCGGCGCGCGGCAGGCAGATGGTGAAGGTCGCACCTTGGCCGGGTTCGCTGTCCACGCGGATCGTGCCGCCCCGCTCCCGGACCACGCCGTAGACCAGGGAGAGGCCCAGCCCGGTTCCCTTGCCCGACGGCTTGGTCGTGTAGAACGGTTCAAAGATATGCGTGCGGGTTCGTTCGTCCATGCCCACGCCGGTGTCGCTTACCCCGAGGCACACGCAGGGTCCGGCGTTGGGCGGTGACTCGTCATCTGCGGACTCCGCCGGCCATTCGCAGTTGAACGTGCGAATGGCGAGGTCGCCGCCTTCGGGCATGGCATCCCGCGCATTGGCGGCCAGGTTGATGACGACATCGGCGATCTGTCCACGATCGGCCTCGACCGCCCCCAGGTCGGCGGCCAGGTCCAAAGAGATGGCCACGTCCTCGCCGATCACACGCTTGAGCATGGCCCGGAGGTTTTTGATGATGTCGTTCAGGTTGAGCGGCTTCGCATTGACCTCTTGGGTGCGGCTGTAAGCGAGGAGCTGACTTGTGAGTTCGGCTGCGCGCTGGCCGGCCGTCAGCATCTGGCGGACCTTGCTGTGGAGGTTCTCGGAGCCTTGAACGGGCTCCTTGCGCAGGATGAGTTCCGCGAATCCGTTGATGACGGCGAGCTGGTTGTTGAACTCGTGGGCAACGCCCCCCGCGAGCTGGCCCACGGCCTGCATCTTTTCGGACTGGCGCAGCTGCCGTTCCAGCTTCTGCTCTTCGGTGATTTCCCGGCCGTAGATATTGACGTAGCCTTCTTCGGTGACAGGCGCGAAAGTCAGGTCGTACACGCGTTCCTCGCATCGGGTCTCCGTGGTCATGGGCTTGTCCATATCGAGGGCATCGCGCACCACCTCGTGCCATGCTTTGGGGAGATGTCGTCCTTCCGAACATTGCCAGGCGTTCAGGAGGGGCACGCTCGCGGCATTGCCATAGAGAACGGTGCCATGGGAAGAGACGCGGAGCACGGGGTGCGGATTCTCATGGGGAAAACGCGCGAGCATGGCGACGCGGCGCTCCGAAGCCTGCCGGGCCTGCTCCACGTCCATGGTGTGCAGCGCAAACGCCACGTCTCCCGCCACTTCCTCCAGCAGCCCCAGCTCCTGCTCGTCAACCACCACGTCGTCGCGTAGAGCCACGACCATGAAACCGCGATCCCTGTCGTTGTGGATGAGCCGGGCCGTCATCATCCTGCCGTTCGCATAGGCGGACGCGAAGACACAGCCGGCACATGCGTCCGGCTTCATCATGGCGATGCCGCCCTCTGCCCGAGCACGTTGGGCACAGGGGGGCGGCGTTCCCTGCTCCAGTTGCGTGCGCATGGCCGCGAAGTCTGTACCCACGTTCGCTTCAGCCCATGCCTGAAGGTTGCCGGCTTCGTCCAACACCGCGAGCCAGGCGCAGACGAAGCCCCGGGTCTCGGTCAGGAGCTCGCAGGCGCGCTGCAGCAGGCGATCACGGTTTCTTTCCTTGGTGATCAGCTGATTGACGTTGCGCACGGAGCGGAGAACTGCGTTGAGGTGCACGATGTGCCGTTCGGCCCGCACGCTGTCGGTGATATCCTGTACGCTGCTGACCATGCCTTCCAGCTCGCCATCGGCCGAGGCAAGGGGCGCTGCGTAGATCGAGAGATAGCGGCGTGTCCCATCCGGCCGTTCGATGGCGTGGCGTGCGTCCTGGACGGGTTGGCCCGTGCGCATGATCTGCCGGAAGGGAAGCTCTTCGTCCGGGAACGGGTTCCCGTCGAAGTCCGTGATGCGCCAGACCGGGTCGTTGTAGGTGCGTGCGCTGATGTTGTCGCGGGTGAGGCCCAGCACGCGTTCCGCCGCGGGATTGGCAAAGGTGATGCGGCCGTCCCGATCGACCACTGTGATGCCCGACGGGATGGTCTCCATGAGCCGTGCCATGAGCTCCTGCTGCTGGCGCCGGGCTGTATCCTGCTGGCGCCGCGCGCGTCGGACTCCCGCCTCGCGCACCGCACGCTCCACAGCCACGTTCAGCCGCTTGCCCCTGTCCTTCAGGAGGTAATCGTGCGCCCCGGCCTTGATGCATGCCACGGCGAGATCCTCCCCGATGGACCCGGAGAGGATGATGAAGGGGATGTCGAGGCCCTTGTCCTGCAGTGTCTTCAAAGCGGCGGGGGCACTGAAATGCGGCATCCGATAGTCCGACAGGATCAGGTCCCACGGCTTCTCATCCAGGGCCCTGGCCATGCCTTGGGGCGTATCCACCCGCTCCCAATCCGGTTCGAACCCGCCGCGCCTGAGCTCATGCATCATGAGGCGCGCGTCGTCTTCGCTGTCTTCGACCACGAGAACGCGAAGGGACTTGGGACCAGCGGCTCTGAGTCTTTCCCTCATCTCTCTCGTCTACCTCCACAATCGGTGGGCCTGCTTCGGGCTTTTTGACGGTGCCGTCAGATAGGATTGAGAAGCGTTGGCACGTCAATCGACAATCGCACCTGTGAAATCGGGAGTTCCCTCACGCACCGAGCGTGAAGAAGAACGTTGCGCCCCCGTTTGCCTCACCCACGGCCCACACATGGCCGCCATGGCGCAGCACCGCCCGCTGGACCGTGGCCAAACCGATGCCCGTTCCCTCGAATTCGCCAACCGTGTGTAGCCGCTGGAACGCGTTGAAAAGCTGGTCGGCATACGCCATGTCGAATCCAGCGCCGTTGTCGCGCACGAAGAACGCCGTGGCGTCGTCCGGCAGCGCCGTGTTCGGGGGGGAGCAATCCGCATTTCGGGCGCTGCCGAAGGCAATGCGGGCATTGACGCGATTGCGGGTAAACTTCCATGCATTGTCAATCAGGTTTTCCATGACCACGCGCACCAGCCCGAGATCTGCTCGCGCTTTGACGGACTCCTCGACCGAAAGGGTGACGTCGCGTTCGGGCTCGCCTTCCCTGAGCGCCTCGAAGGCCGACCGCGCCAAGGCAGTGAGATCGATTTCGGCGTACGCCATCTCGCATCGTGTGATGCGAGAGAGCTTCATCAGGTCTGCAATCAAGGCGCTCATGCGCTCGGTCGCCGCACGGATCCGATGCAGGAAGTTCCTGCCATCTTCGGTCAAATCTTGGGTGCGGTCCTCGGCCAATGCACGACTGAAGCCATCGATGGCCCGTAGGGGAGCGCGAAGGTCATGCGATACCGCATACGAGAACGACCTCAACTCATCGTTTGCAGCAGCGAGTTCGGCGGTACGCTTGTCCACCATGGCCTCCAGGTGCGCATGGAGGTCCTTCAGCCGGCGATTTGTCTTTTCCAGCTCTGCGGTGCGTCTGCGAACCTGCACCTTCAGCGCGCACGTGAATGCGGCCAAGAGAAGCAGGATACCTGAGACGACCAGCATCACCCACCAGGACCATACGGGGATGGGCGTCTGTTCCGCACTGTGGATCCATTTTTGCATTGCACCGTAATAGGCCGACCCCTCTTCTCGCTTCATGCGAAGCAAGTGTCGGTCAAGAGCGGACAGGATCTGCGCATGGCGCCCTTTGGGAACAGCGAAACGCAGATCGAAGGGGCTGAAGATGAGAAACGTCCTTTTTCCATGGTACGCACGCTCGTGCTCAAGACCGAACAGGCGACTGATCAGCGCTGCCTGCGCCTTGCCTGCATCCAAAGCTTCAAAGGCCTTGCCGAAGCTGTCGACTTCGAGGAAGGAGCAAGTTGTCTGGAAGCGCCTTAGCATGGAACGGAGTTCGCTGTAGGCGATGTCGTTCTTGACCACTGCGATGGTGCGATGTCTCAGATCGAAGATGTCGTTGACGCGTGAGCCCTGTTTGGTGTAGAGCTGGGACCAGTTCCAAAGGACGGTCTCGGAGTTGAAGTCGAATCGCTTCTGCCTTTGCTTTGAGCAAGCGACATCTACCATGAGATCGAGTTCGCCCCTTTCGAGGCGGTTGAGGCACTCGGCCCAAGAACACTGCACATAATCGATCCGCCACCCCTCCCTGGAAGCGATTGCTTCCAGGATGTGGATGAAGAAGCCTGCGGGGCGTCCCCTGGCATCAACGAAGACTTTGGGCTTGTTCTGGTAGATGCCGACCCGGATCGGAGTTGGAGACGCTGCCAAGGCGGCGACTGGGCGGACGAGCCCAGCCAACGCAACAACCGCGATGCTCAGGCGTAAAATGCGCCTCTGCATGATCGCCTCTTCAAAGAAGGCAGCCGTCAGGCACAGCGTTCCTGTTGACGGCGACATGGCCAAGGGAACAGATGCCTCCGGTTCGGAGGATCCTGTTCCTGCAGGACCAAGCTTCCGGCGACGCAGTTGTGTGGCCAGGTGTCTGTCCTTGCCTAAATGTAAGCCGGGTTTGCGGAATTGTCAAACGGTTTGTGTCGGAAGGACACAGCTTGGCAGCGCATGCTGAGGTTGCGGGGCGGAGGCACGCGGTGTGCGCACACGAGGGGCCTCGCGCGCGGAAATGAAAAAAGCCCCGAAAGTCCGGGCGATCCCGGGACCTTCGGGGCTTGAGATGCTGGAGCCAGCTGTCGGACTCGAACCGACGGCCTGTGCTTTACGAAAGCACTGCT
>CAZBZG010000064.1:0-19091 GCA_964496245.1 uncultured Planctomycetaceae bacterium
GCGGGCAATCGGAGCGTGTCCAGGCAACGCCACCACGCCACGCGACTGAGGCGCTCCTGCCTGTCGTTCCGCCACCGGACTTTCGGCACCATGCGCTCGAAGGCTGGATCGCAGAGACGCTGGAGCCCCTCGACCGCGAAGCCCTGCAGCAGGAGATCGAACGGATCCGTACGCAGAAAAAGCTGCGCGAACGGGTCGGAGCGGCCGAACCTGACGAAAGAAGTCCGTAGGACGCGCCGGATCGGAGGCGGCACATGCCGGCCATCGAAACGAAGCAGCTCGTCTACGCGTACAAGGAGCATCTGTGGAGCCGGCCCGCGCCCGCCCTGCGCGGACTGGATCTCGCCGTCGACGAGGGAGAGATCTACGGCTTCCTCGGCGCCAACGGCGCGGGCAAGACCACCACCATCAAGATCCTGGTGGGCCTGCAGCCAGCCAAGAGCGGCACGGCCACCCTGTTTGGACGATCCGTGAACGAGGTGGCGAGCCGCCGCGCCGTCGGCTTCATGCCCGAAAATCCGTACTTCTACGAATACTTGACGGCAGGCGAGTCCATGCGCTTCTACGGCGCGCTCTCCGAAGTGCCCGCAGGCGAGCGCCGGAAGCGGTCCGACGAGCTTTTGGACTTCATCGGACTGGCTGACGCCCGGGACGTGCGCGTCAAGGAATTCTCCAAGGGCATGCGCCAGCGCCTCGGCATCGCCCAAGCCCTGATCCACCGGCCGCGGCTCGTCATCCTTGACGAGCCCATGAGCGGACTCGACCCTGTGGGCCGACTCCAGGTGCGGGAAGCCATCCTCTCCCTCAAGCAGCAGGGACTGACCGTGTTCTTCAGCTCGCATGTGCTCGGCGACGTGGAGATGATCTGCGACCGCGTGGGCCTGCTGCGCAAAGGCGTGCTCGAAGCGGCCGGGCCCATCGACGAATTGCTTCAGGCCGAGAGCCGGCGGATCGAAGTGGGCGCCGAGCAGCTCGACCACGAGACGTCCGACCAACTGCGCCAGCAGGCGCGGCAGGCATTTGACCAGGGCGGGCGCACGGTCTTCGTCTTCCAGGAGTGGGAAGCGGCCGACCGGGCCGTCGAGATCATTCGGGCCAGCAGCGGCCACCTCTGCCTCCTGCGGCCCGTGCGCGAAACGCTCGAAGAGTACTTCATGCGCACCACCGGCCGGTCCCGCGCGGAGGTCGGGGACTGGAGCGGCGGCGGAGACCGTTAGAGACCCCGGCCCTTTCGCAGGGGACCGGGCAGAACCGCGGCCGGCGGCCCCTATCGACGGCGGCCCTGCGACCGAGGACGACCATGGCCAAGATCGCACACATCGCGCTGAACACGTTCCGGGAATCGGTGCGCAGCAAGGTGCTCTACGTGCTGATCTTCTTTGCCGTGCTCTTGATGGTAGCGAGCCACGGTCTCGGCTGGGTGACCGTGGGCGAACAGGTGCAGATCGTCAAACACTTCTCGCTGGCCGCGGTCAGCTTCTTCGGCGCCCTGATCGCTGTGTTCGTCGGCACAGGCCTCATCTACAAGGAGATCGAGAAGCGCACGATCTACACCATCCTCTCCAAGCCGGTCCACCGGTGGCAGTTCGTGCTCGGCAAGTTCGGCGGGCTCATGGCCGTGCTCGCCTTTGTGGTCGCCGGCATGGGCATGATCGGCTGCCTGTTCGTGCTCTATGCGGGCGGCACGGTGGACGCGCTCTACCTCCAGGCTCTGGCGCTCCTGTACCTGGAGCTCATGGTCGTGGTGGCCATCGCCGTCTTCTTCAGCACGGTCTCCACGCCCATCCTGGCAGCCATCTTCACCTTCTGCGCGTATCTCGTCGGACAGGTCACCCCGAGCCTCATGGAGCTGGTCACGTTCGAAGGGCCCACCCTCGACTACCACCTCCAGGCGCGTGCCGTCACGGACTGGCCCCAGCTCTGCAAAACGTTGACGAGCGGCATCGAAAAGCCGCCTCCCAATCCGCATCACCGCATCTGGAATGCCCTGCCCGAACAGGTGCGCCGCCACGTCCAGGCAGGCGCCGAGGGCACGAGGCTCTCGGCGGAAGAACGTGCGGGCATCCTGGCCGCCTTCAACCGCATCCTGGACGATCCGGCGTTCTATCGCGCCGAGGATTTCGCGGACGCGGACCTGCCCCCCGCAGCCGACTCCCTTCTCGAGCGAGACGCCGCGGACCTGTCGGAATCCGAACAGGTGCGGAGAAACCGCTTCCTTGTCGAAGCCGCCTTTCCGGACGTGATCGCGCGGGAGGCCAAACGGGAGACGGTCGCCCACCTCACGCAAGAGCACCTCACCGACTTCGTCACTCAGACCCACTGGATCTGGAAGCCGTTCGGCCTGGTCATGTACTACGTACTGCCCGATCTCACCCACTTCCACCTGCGCAACCGCGTGGTCTACGGGCCCCCGCTCCAGAGCGGGGCATTCTTCTACGAAGGCGAAGCCTTCCAGGCCACGCTCTATGCCCTATGCTATGCGGGGGCGGTGCTCGTCGTGGCGATCTTGTGCTTCGACCGGAAGCGGTTCTGAGGGGCGGCCGCCGATCGGTCCGGCCCTCCCGGTCCTCTGCGGGCAAAGCGCGCGGCCGCACGGTTCAGCGTGCCGCGCGGAGCTTCTCCAGGATCAGCTTCTGCAGATCTTCCGGTTTCTTGCAGGACTTGAACTCCTCGGGCGTGATCTTGACCCCCTTGGGGAGTTTGAGGGTGAGCTTCTGGCCCCAGCCGGTCACGCCGGTCGAGGTGGTCAGCGGATCCACGGTGATCACCCGCACCCCGTCTCCGCCCGTCACGCCGGCGGTTTCTCCGGATTCGGCCCGCACCTTGTTCTGCACTTGGATCTTCTTCTCCAGCCCCTGGACCAGGGAACGGATGTGCTCGTGCCAGCCGGGTTCGAGATGCTGGATCTCCTTGTCGGTCAGGATCGTGGCCTTGGCCACGCGGCGCTTGTAGATGCGCTGGATCATGTCGCGGAAGATGCTCCGATTCTTCTTGGTCCGGAGCAGGTAGTCCATGAAGCTCTCGGCCAGACCGTAATGGAGCGGAATGTCGCCCGAGCCCCACTCCATGTGTCCCATGTGCACGCACTCCCGGAGACTCGGCTTGAAGTCCGGATCCTGCTTGAGCTTCCGCGCCAGGGCGTGCATGTGGAACCCTCGCATGGCCCGCTTCTCCAGGTCCTCCGTGCCCGGTTCATGATCCCGCAGGTCCCAGGTCTCGAAGAACGTGGCGCAGCCTTCGTTGATGAAGACCGGCAGCTTGGCACGGCCCGACCACTTGCGGAAGAGCGCGTGGGTGCCCTCGTGCTGCAGGGTGCCGCGATTGAAATTCTTGCAGAAGGTGGGCGTCTTGTCTTTCTCCACCTTCCAGGGAAAGGTCGCCACGTGCAACTTGGGCCATCCGTTCCCGTAGAAATCGACCCAGTGCACGCCGCCGCTCCACATGGGCGCCCCTGTCCCGCTCATATACCCGCTTCGGTCCTTGTAGACGACCACGTCCATCTGGGTCAGCACTTTGCCGGCGGGCGGCACGGGGAAGACGCGGGGGAACGTGTAGAGGAAGTAGTCCGTGTAGAGCGCCAGTTCGGCCGTGAATCGCGGGGAGATGTCGGAACGGACCGTACAGGGAATGTCGTGCATCTTCTTCTCGAGAACCCAGAACCCCTTGTCGTCTTTCTCGAGATGCTTCTCGATCGTCTCGATGTCGCGGAGTTCGCTCTTGGTCCATTCCCACTCGATGTTGTACTGGTCCGGGTGCTCGGCGGCTCCTGCGAGCTGCGCCAGCCCCACCACAACCGCAAGCCCCAGCGTGATCGCGATGCCTCGGTGCATGCCTGCCTCCTTTGTTGACGAGTGTTCCGATTTCGCGCGCCCCCTGCTTCGCTCCCGTCCACCACACTCGACTCTACCGCACAGACCCGGCAGAGGCAACCGATTTCTCGCCCGCCGGCCCACCCGGGGCGCGGGAGGACCGAATCAGTGGGCCCTCACGCGGGCGGGGCTGTGCCGTTCTCTCCGCCCGCCGCGGTCTTGGAGTCTTCGGACGTGTCCGCTTCCGCGGAACCATCTGCTCCCTTGGGCGTGTCCGCCGAACCGGGCGCACCGGCCTCCGGAGCCTGCTGGTCCCCTGCCTCTGTCCCTGTGGACGCGTCTTCGCCGCTCGGGCTCTCGGCCGCCCCTCCCGGCTGTTCCGCGGCCTGTGCCTGCGGCGGTGTGCCGGGGGACAGATGCTTGATGCTCTCGTTCAACTGCGTGACCTCCCGGTGTCCGTACAGGCAACGGTGGTAGAAGGACCCGTGGAAGCCGTGGGTCTTCTCGCCGCTGCAGCCGTCGCAGTAGGGTTTGTCCTTATGCGCAGCCGCCCGACCCGGCCCGTAGCGGCAGAGGGCGGTCACCGGGTCGACCGCGCTGGGCGAGAGGAGGACGCTCTTGCAGGGCCGTCGTTTCATGTCTTCGAGCTGCTTGTAGTAATTGACCAGCGCCTCGAACTGACAATCCGAGAGCAGGTGGTCCGTACTCTCCTCCAGATACACCCCATCCTGGGCCCGCAGCATGAGGGTCTGACAGGCCTGGAGCGGAGACACGCCGGACGCCTGGGGCTCGGGACCGCGCTTTCCCAGGACCATGCCCTGCCCCTGGACCAGGTTGTCCAAATCCGAAGCGAGTTGGATGATGCGCGTGAAGCAGTCGTAGCGCGACCGGCGTTCGGTAAGCCGCTTGTGGTGGTCGCGGATCGCGACCTTGACCTCCGAGTACACGGGCGCGTTGCGTACCCGGTTGTACCCTTCCGCGGGGTGCTTCTTCCACGCCTCCAGGAACTCCGCGCTGCCGAACCGCATGTCGAGCAGACCGTTGGCCCATCCCAGATCGTGCAGCGCCCCGCACGTACCCACCACCGCGAGCACGACCCGCCGGTCTTCGTCGTCCAGGTTCGCGGCCGTGCGCCGGAGCTCCTGCTGGGTGTTCATCAAGGCCAGGAAGCAGGTCGCGCGCAGGTGGTTGATGAGGCGGTACGCCTTCCTGGCCTGGAGCTGGTGCATCAGGAAGATCACTTCGTGGTGCCGCCAGGTGTCGTGGATGGCGGTGAGGGCCGCCTGCACCGCCTCCGGCCGCGCCAGGCTCAGCACATGGGCGCAGAGGGGATGGGACTCGAGCCTCTTGCGAAAGGCCTCGGCATCGAACCCGGCGCGCACGGTCAAGTGATCCCCGAGTTCCTTGTTCTTCTGCACCCAGATCGAGGTCATGGCCGCGCCGCTCTGGTCGACCAGCCCCGCATACTCATCCCGCCAGGTGCGCGCCAGGGCACGGATGGCGCCCTCGTCCAGCTTCTGATCCTTCTTGAGCGTGGGATCCCGCTTCGACAGATCCCCCGCCCGCTGCACGTCATTCACCACATAGTAGTCGCGAGCCGGAATCAGCGCGCCCTGCTTCAAGAGCTCCGCCGCCTCTTTGGCGAGGGCTTCCAGCACCTGCAGATCGAGCTCCATGCCGCCCGGGACCAGCATGGGCACAGTGGCGCCCGGGTCGAGGATGGCCTCTCGCAGGTCCGGGTCGGCGCTCACCTCGTGCAGGGGCTTCTCGATCTGGAGCGTCTCCTCGATCCGCTCCAGCAGCAATTGGGGCACGAACGGCTTGGTCACGTAGTCCTTTACGTTGAGACGGGCGGCATCCACGATCGTCTCTTTGGCCGGATATCCGGTGAGGATCATGACCTTGCCGGTCCATCCCCGTTTGCGCGCCTGCCGGATCATCTCGATGCCGTCCATGCCGGACATCTTGAGGTCCGTGAGCATGAGCTTGGTCTGATCGCTCAACACCTCCAAGCCTTGTTCGCCGCTGGTGGCGGTCTTGACCGTCAGGCCGCTCTCGGAGAGGAACTTGGACAACATCTGCACGATGTGCGGTTCGTCGTCCACGACCAGCACTTCGGGGGATGCAGAGGAAGCGTTCGTCGTTGCCGCCGGCCCGGTCTCCTCTGCCGCGGAGGATGCAGCGTCGGCGGACCCTGGCAACGCGGGCGCTTCGGATTCGGGTTCCGCATTCGCAGACTGGGATGGATCTTCCGGCGAAGACGCTTCTTCAGGTTCTTGGGCAGGCACCCCGGCTCTCCTCGGTGCTGATGCTTGCGCAACCGGGCAGGACAACAGCCCGGCTGCACACAGACAGCCCCTCCCGCCACAGTATTGTGACGCAGGAAGGCCAGCGGGTCAAGGCGAATCCATTGGACGGGACCGGATCCGGACGGGGGAACCTTCCCACCGGCCGCCCGCGGCACAAAACCTGCTTGCGTTCGCGGACCTCGGCGGTACACTGGCCGTTCTGTCTTCTGCGGCGCAGTAGGACACTGGCGAGCAGCCTGCTGCGCGCCTGCGAACGGGAGACCGCACATGGCCTATCTGGGCATCGACATCGGCAGTCTCTTCGCCGGGCTGGTCCTGATCGATGCGTCGGGACGGGTGGTCCGGGAGGTCTACCGCCGGCACCAGGGCGCCCCCCTCGCCTGCGTCCGGGAGGCACTGGCCGACGTCGCTCTGGAGACCGTCCAAGCCGTGGTGTGCACGGGACCGGGGGCCCGGCGCCTCCCCCTGGACGGCGAGAGCCTCGACCCGATCGTGGCCGGCGTGGAGGGCGTGCGCGTGCGGGCGCCCGACGCCCGCAACATCATCGCCATCGGCGGGGGCTCCTTCACCCTGACCGAGCTGAACGAGGACGGCAGCTACCGGCATTCCACACTGAACAGCGCCTGCGCCTCGGGCACCGGCGCCTTTCTCGACCAGCAGGCCCTGCGCCTCCAGGTGCCGCCCGAGGAACTCCCGCAGCGCGCCATGCAGTACACCAAGCGCCCGCCCGCGGTGGCCACCCGGTGCGCGGTCTTCGCCAAGACCGACATGATCCATCTGCAGCAGGAAGGCTTCAGCGTAGAAGCCATCGCCGCCGGCCTGTGCGCGGGACTGGGCCGTTCAACCGTGGACGGCCTTCTGGGCGGGCGCCGCCTCGTCGGGAAGACCGCGATCATCGGCGGAGTGGCCAAGAACCACGTGGTGGTGCGCGCTGTGCAGGAGAAACTCGGCACGGAGACGATCGTCCCCGAGACGCCCGAACTCGTGGCCGCCCTGGGCGCGGCCCAGGTGGCCCGGCAGCACGGCGACCGGGGACCGATCGACTGGAGCCGCCTGGAGACCGCTGAGAGCGCCGCACAGCAGCGCGACCAGACGCACCTGCGCCCCCCGCTCGCACTGTCACTCTCGACCTATCCCGACTTCACGTGGCACGACCACTGGGTGAATGCGGAGGGGAGCGAGATCGCCCTCATCACCCCCCGGACCGGCCGGACCATCGCAATCCTCGGCATCGACATCGGGTCGACATCGACCAAGGCCGTGCTGCTCGACGAAGCGAGCGCGGTCGTGGGCTGGGTCTACCGCAAGACTGCGGGGGACCCCATCGGCGCGGTCCAGCGGGTGTTCCGCGCCTTACGCGAACTGGAGCAGCGCGGAACCTTCACGCTCGAGATCCGGGGCGTCGGCACCACCGGCTCGGGCCGCAAGATGATCGGCAAGGTGCTCGGGGCGGACCTGGCCGTCAACGAGATCACCGCTCACGCCACGGCCGCGGTCTTCATCGATCCCGACGTGGACACCATCATCGAACTCGGCGGGCAGGACGCCAAGTTCACGCAACTGCAAAACGGCATGGTCTACAACTCGGTCATGAACTACGTCTGCGCGGCCGGCACCGGCAGCTTCATCGAAGAACAGGCCCTCAAGCTCGACATCCCCCTGGCGGAGTACGCCGACCGCGCCATGGGGAAACCCTGCCCCCAAACGTCGGACCGTTGCACGGTCTACATGGAGCGCGACCTCGACCTGCTGCTGGCCCAGGGGTGGAGCAAGGACCAGGCAGCGGCCGCAGTACTCCATTCGGTGCGGGACAACTATCTGAACAAAGTGGTCGGCGGACTCTACATCGGCGACCACGTCTATTTCCAGGGCGCCACGGCGCGCAACAAGGCACTCGTGGCCGCCTTCGAAGTGGAGCTCGAGAAGCCCGTCGAGGTGAGCCCCTACTGCCACCTGACCGGGGCGCTCGGCATGTGTCTGCTCGTGCGCGACCGGGTCCGGCCCGCAGACCGGAGCCGGCAGTTCCGGGGCCTCGGCTTTGCAGACGAGACCGTGCGGATCGAGCACGAGACCTGCGAGCTCTGCCACAATCTCTGCAATCTCTCCATCATCCACCTGGGCGACGAGACCGTGGCCTGGGGCATGAAGTGCGGCCGGGACTACGGGTCCAAGAAGGTCAAGGTGAAGAAGCTGACCGCCTACGAGCCCTGGAAGGCCCGCGAAGCGGCCTGGCGGAAGACGCCGGGGACCGAGCCCGAACCTTCCGACGTCCAGGCGGGCGGCACACCCATGCCCGTCCGGGCCTCGCCGCGCGCACGGGTGGGGCTGCTGCGGGGCCTCGGCACCTACGGCATGCTCCCGTATTGGCGGACCTTCCTCCAGACGCTCGGCTGCGAGGTGGTGCTCTCGCCGCGCTCCAGCGAGTCGGTCCTGGCCCAGGGCGACGAGATCACCACAGCCGAATACTGCGCGCCCGTGGTCATGAGCCACGGCCACGCCCGCACCCTGCTCGAAGACGAGACCGTGGACTACCTGTTCGTGCCGCATCTCCTGCGCGAGCCGGTCCCGCCGGGGTTCACGGACGCGCACTACTGCTGCTACGTGCAGGCTCATCCCGGCGTGCTCCGGTCGGTCAAGGGGCCCCAGACGAAGGACCGCCTGCTCGCACCCGTGGTGCAGCGGAATCTGCCCGAAGCCTACCAGGTCGAGCGACTGACCGAAGTCCTCTCCGGCCCGCTCGGCGTGGACGCCGCCCAGGTGCGCCGCGCGCTCCAGGCCGGGGACGCCGCCCAGACCATCTTTCAGACCGAAGCCCTCCGCGCCGGCCGCGACGCCTTGGCGCGCATCCACGAAGAGAACACGCTCGGCATCGTCTGCATCGGCCGCCCCTACAACACGGTCGATCCGGGACTCACCCTGGACCTGCCGCGCAAGATTGCCGAGCTGGGATACCCGGTTCTGTACATGGACATGCTCCCCATGGACCTAGAGGCCATCCTGCCCGAACACGCGAACATGTACTGGCACTACGGGCAGAAGATTCTGGCGACGGCGGAGTATATCGCCCGCCAGAACCGGCTCTTCGGCGTCTATTTCACGAACTTCATGTGCGGCCCGGACAGCTACATTCTCACGTACTTCAAAGAAATCATGGGCCGGGTGGGCAAGCCCTACCTGTCCCTCCAATTCGACGGCCACGGCGCGGACGCAGGGTATCTGACGCGGGTGGAGGCGGCTCTGGAGAGCTTCCATTCGTGGAGCAACATCCCGCAGCCACAGGCGGAGGCCGGCGCAACCCGGTCGGCCATAGAGGCAACGGGATCCTGATGCAACCGGCCGCAGACAACGGGAGAACCGAATGGCGGACGAAGAAAACAAGGGCATGGGGTGCTTTGCCAAGGGATGCCTGGTGGTGGCCGTGCTGCTCGTCGCCTTCTCGATCGTGCTGTATTTCAAGGCCGGAGACTGGGGGCGGGCAGCAGCCGCCTGGACCATGAACATGACGGCCGAGGCCACGCTCAAAAACATGAAGCTGCCCGACGACGAGCGCGAGGCCGCCATGGAAGTCATCCGCGAGTTCACGCAGAAGGTGCAGGAGAACAAGATCTCGGCCGCGCAGGGCCAGCGCATCGCCGAGCAAATCATGGAGGGCCCCGTGGCCGTAGTGATCGCCGCGCGCATGTTCGAGGTGGCCTACGTGGAGCCCTCGGATCTCGACGAACAGAAGAAGAAGGCGGCGCACGTGACCGTGTCGCGGTTCGCCCACGGCATCGCCACAGAAAAGATCCCCCGCAAGAAGGGCGACGCCATCAAGGACATTGTGATGGAGCCCAATCCGGCCGACCCGGACCAGCAGAAGCTGCGGGAGAGCATCAAACCGGAAGAGCTCGAGAAGTGCCTGACCCTCATGAAGGCGGCGGCCGACGAGGCTGAGATCGGCCGCAAGGGATACAAGATCGACATCGCGGCCGAGATCCGCAAGGCCATCCAGGCGGGCATACAGGAGCCGGAAAGCGGTCCGGACACCGCGAGCGATTGAGAACACGGAGGACGCACCCATGGCCCTCCAGCCACTCAACGCACCGGATCTCGTGGACGCACGCCTGGTGATCCAGGACTGGCTGAACGGGTTCCGAGGGCTGACATCTGAGGAAGTACGCGCGTACTTCGACGGTCGGGAACTCGAGGCGCGTACGTGGGAGCACGAGGGGGACGAGCACCCCGTGCTTGAATACGAATGCCACGACTACGTGCTGGCCATCTACTTCTTCGAGGATACGGTGATCAACACGTCGTTCCAGGCCATGCAGGAAATCTGACCATGCCGCGATTGGAAGAGCAACGCATCGACGGACCCGGAGAAGGACGGGTCATGTTCATTCCGCCCATGGCTCCGTTCGGGGCGCCGCTCCTGGCCGCCGTGTTCCGCTCGATCGGCTATGACGCCCGCGTCCTCGAGGAGAACGACGCCACCCTGTCGCTCGGCCTCAAGCACACGGGCGGCGGCGAGTGCGTACCCTGCCCCACCACCACGGGCGCGCTGATCCAGGCCATGCAGGAGCTCGATCTCCCGCCTGACCGCGTCATCTTCTTCATGCCCACGGCCTGCGGCCCCTGCCGGTTCGGCCAGTACGCCAAGCTCGACAAGATCATCTTCGGCAAGCTGGGATGGAGCGACGTCCAGATCATGAGCCCGTCGGCCGAGAACGCCTACGAAGGCGTCCCCGAGGCGGCGCGCCAGCGCATGTGGCACGCCATCGTGATCGGGGACATCCTGCGCAAGCTGGCCCACCGCGTCCGTCCGTACGAGAAGGAGAAGGGCGAAACCGACGCTGTGGTGGCCCAGTGGCTGGAGGCCCTCGTGCAATCGTTTTCGAGCGAGGACGTCCACGGCGCTTCCAGCCAACTGGCGCAGGCGGTCGACGCGGTGGCCCGGATTCCCACGCGTCAAGAGACCCGACCGCTGGTGGGCGTCGTCGGGGAGATCTACGTACGCTCCGATCCCTTCATCAACCAGGACGTCTGCCGGCGCATTGAAGCGCTCGGCGGCGAGGCGGCCCTGGCACCGGTGGGCGAATGGATCCTGTACACGAACCACCTGCGCAACCTCATCCTCCAGGAACAGGGCGGCGGCTGGAAGGCGATCCTGGAACGCGTCCGGCTCTGGCTCGAGACGAATCTCTTCTTCTCCCGCTGGGAGCACCACTACTACGAAATCGCCGATCCCGTGCTGCACGACCGTCGCGAGCCCCCCCTTCCCGACGTCATGGAGGCCGGCATCCGGTATCTCCCCTGGCAATTCGAGGGAGAGGCCGTGCTCACGCTGGGCCGCGCCGCGCTCTTCGTGGAACGCGACGGTGCGAGCGCCATCGTCAATGCGTCCCCGATGTTCTGCATGCCCGGCACGGTCACCACGAGCATCTTTCCGCAGCTCGAGGAAGAGTACGACGTGCCCGTGATCTGCAACTTCTACGATGGATCGGGCGACCCCAACCGCTCGCTCGTGCCCATGATGCACTACCTCTGCGAGGCCGCCCGCCAGGCGGTTTGAACCCCCCTCAGCGGTCTGCCAAAGCGGCACTGATGCGCCGCAGCAGCGTCACCCGGTCCACCGGCTTGGCCAGTGTGTCGAAGACGGCCTTCTCCCCTGCCGCCGCGAGATCGTCGGGGTCCAGGCGCCCGGTCACGATGATGGCCGCCGGGTGATCGCCCGGCTGCGCCGTCCGCAAGCGCCGCAGGAACTCGCCCCCCGGCAGCTTGGGCATCTGCAGATCGACGAGGAAGAGGTCGAACGGCGTCTCCCCGTGGAGTCGGAGGGCCTCGGCTGCGTCGTCCGTTGCCGTGGCCGCCGCGCCTTCGGCGCTGAGCACCGTGGTATAGAGATCCCGCAGATGGGCCTCGTCCTCCAGGATCAGCACCCGTGCCCCCTGGAGCCGCCTTTGCTCCGCCGCGCTAAGGTCCGTCTCGGATGCGGCCTCGCCCGCGGCGTCCCGCCCCCGCAGCGGCAGCCACAGGGTGAAGGTACTGCCCGCCCCGGGCGCGCTCTCCACCTGGAGCTCTCCGCCGTGCTCACGCGCGATCGTGTTGGCCACGCTCAGGCCCAACCCCACGCCGCGCACGTTCGCCTGGCCGGAGAGAGCTTCGGCGTATTCGCCTTTGGTCGTGAAGAACGGATCGAAAACGCGGCTGAGCGCGTCCGCGGGAATGCCGCAGCCTGTGTCGGCGACCGCCACGAAGGCGCGTTCGGCCCGCACGCCGGCGCGAATCACGATGCGCTTTTCGGGGGTCTCGAGCATAGCATGCCGGGCGTTGATCAGGAGATTCATGAGCACCTGGCTGACCTGGCCGGCGTCGGCCAGGAGTTCGGGGACCTCTTGGAGATCGGTGTCGATGACGATCCCTTCGGAGGCGAACTCCCGCAGCACGATCTTGACCGTGCTCTCGACCGCCTCCTGCAGACGTACGGGCTTCTTCTCGTGCCTCTGCTTCTTGCGGCCGCAGAAGGCCAGCAGACTGTGGGTCACCGCCGCGCCCTGCAGGGTGGACTCGTGCGCCACGTCCAGGTACTCCCGCGCCTTGTCCGGCAGGCCGTCGAGGTCGCGCGTCAGCTCGAGGTAGCCCTTGATGATGGCGTGCAGGTTGTTGAACTGGTGGGCGATGCCGCCGGCCAGCGCTCCGACGGCGTTCGCCCGTTCCGACACGATCAGCGCCCGCTCCATCTCCTTGCGCGCGGTCACGTCCCGGATGATGCCGGTGCTTCCCAGAAACGCGCCGGAATCGTCTTCGGTGTCGTACATGCCGCAGGCATTGACTTCGCCCACGATCTCTTCGACGCCCTCGGGAGCCTTGCTGCCGGCCGTGAGCTTGACCTCCAGGTGGGCCGTCTTGCGCGGCCGGGCCCTTCGTTCGTCGAAGAGCTTGGGTGCGCCTTTGACCCCGGTGGAGCGCCCCCGAAACCGGGGCAGGACCGCGTCGCGACTGAGCCGATCGATCTCCCCGGGGACGAGAAGTTCATTGAAATGCTTTCCGATCAGGTCCTCCGCGTTGTAGCCGAACTGGTCGGCCGCTTCGCTGACAAAGGCGAACGCCCCCTCTTCGTCCAGCTTGTACACCATGTCGGGCAGGGCGTGGACCAGCATGCGGTACATGGCCTCGCTCTCCCGCAGTTTCGCTTCGGCGCGTGCGCGGGCAAGCTTTTGCCGCATGCTGTTTTCCGCTACGGCGAGGCGCACTTCGAAGACCCGCATCTGAATGGGCTTCATGAAGTAGTCGTCGGCCCCGGCCCGCAGGGCCTCCTGCAAATCCTTGGGGTCGCTGCGCGCGGTCTCGATGAGGATGGTACAGGAGGCCCCCTCCGGCGCTTCGCGGATGCGGCGGCAGATCTCGATGCCGTCCAGACCGGGGAGCATCCAGTCGAGGATCACCAGGGGCCGCGGATGGGTTTGGTAGGACGCCCAGGCGGCGTCTCCGTTGTCAAAGGATTCGACAGCGTACCCGCGCCGCTGGAGCGATTTTTCCAGCATGCGCCGGATGGGCGGATCGTCCTCCACCAGGAGCGCCTGCTTCGCCTCAGGCGTCAGAATGTCGTCCTCGGATGACGTATCCATGGTGTCTCCTCCCACTGGTCGGGCCGGCGGCGCGCTCCTCCTATGCATCGGCGTTTCGGTCCCACGGGGGTTCTTCCGGATCCGAGAGGTGCTCGAGCATGTCCTGGACCGCGGCACGGACCTGATCGAGCGTGATCTCGCGCACGCACACCTCGCCATGCGTACACCGTCGTACTCTGCCCTGCAGGAACGAGAGGCACGGGCCGCACGCGGGCTTCCGCCAGATCACGGCGTGTTGTTCGGTGGCCGGAGGCCCGAAGCGTTCGGGCGATTCAGGGCCGAAGATGCTCACCGTCGGCACCCCCAGAGCGGCGGCCAGATGGAGCGGCCCCGCGTCGTTGGTGATAAAGAGGTGCAGTTCGGCGAGCAGGGCCGCCAGCTGCCGCACCGACGTGCGGCCGCTCAAGTTGATGGGCGGGGAGTCCATGTGCTTCACGTGACGCGAGACGAACCGCTCTTCGGCCGGCGAGCCGAAGAAGACGGTCTTGTACTCCCCCATTTCCTCGATGGCCTGGGCCAGCAGAACGTACTTCTCCCCCGGCCAGGCGCGGTGCATGGCGAACTCGCTCGCGTTCATGTTGATGCCCACCAGGAGCGTGTGGGGCGAGCCCCCCCACTGGCGCAGCGTCGCGCGTGCCTGTTCGCGCTCGCCCCTTCGGAGCCGCGGAGGAACGGGCGTCACCTCGGTGGGACGGGCGCCCACGGCCTTGGCCAGATCCAGAAAGGTTTCGCCGGCATGGCTCCCCAGATCGAGAACCACCGGCACCGTGTATCCGCGGCGTCTGCCCCGCTGGGGCACGAATCCCGCCGTGGTTGCGGCGCCGCTCACGTGGGTCAGCAGAGCGGCCAGTTCGCTGACGCCGTCGAAATTCACCGCCACGTCGAACCCAGGCTCGCGAACCCGGTCCCGAAAGAGGCGCACGGCCTGGGGCAGCTCGCCAAGGGTCCCGGCCTCCCAGGAGATCGACCGGTCGTAGAGCCCCGTGGCGTCGTACAGGGTTTCGAGCCCCTTGCGGGTGAGCAGCGTGATTTCAGCGTCCGGAAAGCGACGGCGCAGGGCACGCAGCGCCGGGCTCGCCCAGACGAGTGCGCCCAGCCCCCAGAGCTTGACGACCAGGATGCGGGCTGGCGTTTCGGGGATCTCCTGGGCGCGCTTGCGGAAGACATCGGTCACCCGCTTGACCCCGAGCACGCTCGTGCGCAGCACCCGGGCAGCGAACTTGTCGAACATCCGTTGGTCCGCAGGGTCCATGCGCGTCCTATTGCCACGGTCCGTGGCGCGAGGGATCCCGGTTCCCCGCCAGCCAATGTTCTCTGCCCCCTCTTGCCGGGTCAAGGCAAAAGGTGCAGCCGTACGACGACGGAGAACGCGGGAGGTCCGGAGAGCGGCGAACGATGTGTGCGCCTTCGCGTCCGGGAAGAAGATCCCCGTCTGCGCTCACTCGTTCGCTCGCGGGGCTTCCCCCGCAATGGGGAGATCCGCGATGACCATGCCGTCGGCATCATCCACGCGGATACGGCGGGTCTTGCCGCTGGGCAAGATGATCCGGCTCATGCCGTACCCTTCCCAGTGCGGCGTATAGGCGTAGGTCCAGTTTGCGATGACGAGGGTGAACCCCGCCTGCTTGATGGCGCCGATGAATTCGGAGGAGAGAAACGTGCCCTCAAAGCCCTTGCCGTACAAGGCCGAGCACTGCAACACGATGTCGACCTCCTGCTTGGCCAGCGATGCCAGCCTGCGGATGCCGTAGGAGAAGTTCACGCCCAGGCGGCCGTACGGCGTGTCCACCACAGGAGGCGCGCCCTTGCCGGGCGTGGCCCAATACCCGTCGCCCGACTCCCAGAGCTGCTGCTTGCGCAGGTGCAGCACCGGCGCGCCCTCCGGCCCCACCAGGACCACACTGCTGTAGAACGCGCCGTCGTCCTTCTCGATGAACGGCACGGTGACGTACATGCCGTACTCCTTCGCCAGCTTGCCGAAAAAGCGTACGCTATCGCCATTCCTGGGCTCGGCCACGCGCCGCACATCGTAGAGCTCGAAGTAGACACCCTCCTCCCGGTTCTCCACCGCGTAGACGGTGAAGGACTCCCCCGCCTCGGTCTCCGCCTGCCGCTTTTCGATGGTGAAGTCCTCTTCGTCGGGCAGCTGCGCCATCCAGTACCGGTCCTTGGTGACATCGGCGTAGCCGGGTATGGCCGCTTCGGGCAGGGCGACGATCTGGACATCGAGCTTGGCCGCCTCTTCCAGGATCTGCGCCAGACGCCGTCGGTTGCGCTCCACCTCGCCGAACACCGAATGGAGCTGGGCGGCGGCCACGCGCACGTGGCCGGGCGGTACGGGCCCGAGTTCGGGCTTCTTCGGTCGCTCGGGGGGCTGCTCGACCGGTTGCGGAGCGCCTTCCTCTTGCAGCGTCTGGCGGAGCCGTTCCTCCTCGCGCGTCCACGCCTGCCTTCCCGCGGTGGCGCCGGCCGCGCCCCCGTCGCCTGCAACGGCCGCGGCCCGCTCCGATTCCCGGCGCGGCTCGTCCGAGGAAGCCGCCAGCAGGTAGAGCAAGCCGGCGAGCGCAAACGCCAGAAGCCACCAGCCGCCCCCGCCGGGCCGGCGGAAGTCGCCGCGCAGAGCCCCGTGCAGTTCGCCCAGGCGCATGAGGGGAGGATCGGAGATGCGGCCGGGCGGTGCGGATTGGGATGCGGTCATTGGGCATCTTCTTTCGCGGGAACCGGTTCGCTGATCGGCAGATCTGCCACCACCATACCCGCACCGAGGTCCTTGTCAATGCGCGCCAGCAACTTCCCGTCACGGGAGAGCACGCGGCTCATGCCGTACCCCTGCCACCAAGGCTTTCGGGGGACGCTCCAGTTGGCCAGGACCAGGTCGAATCCGCCCGCCCGCACGCGGTTGAGGAACTTGGGCGCGCGCAGGAACGCTTCGAAGTTGGGGCCGTAGAAGGCCGCGCACAGGAGCACGACGTCTGCGTTCTTCTCTCCCAGCAGGGCCGGCAGCGCCAGCATGTCGCGACAGATCATGACACCCAGCCGGCCGTAGGGCGTATCAGCCACAGACACCTCGAGATCTCCCTCGGCGGCCCAATGCCCTTCGGCCACGTCCCAGAGCACTTGCTTGCGGTGATGCAGCACGGTCCGCCCCTGGTCGTCGACCAGCAGCACCGCGACGTAGTACCGCTCCCCGGCGGCCTCGATGATGGGGACGGTCAGATAGATCCTTAGGGTCTTGGCGAGGTGCGCGAAGAAGCGGACGGTCGGTCCATCCGACGCCTCAGCCACGCGCTCGACGCGGCGGTGGTGGCGGTCCCGCCGGCCCCGGCTCCAGAAGATCTCCCGGGTCATGTCGGCATAGCCGGGGATGCAGGCCTCGGGCAGCGCCACAATGCGGGCGCCCTCCTCGGCCGCCTTGCGGATCCAGACGGCCAGGCGCCGTCGGTTCATGTCGGGCCGGCCGAATTGGCTACAGAACTGGATCGCGGCCACCCGTACGTGGCCTTCGGGCACGGGTGCCGCCGTCTCGGAGGTCGCGGGCGCATCGTGCGCCTTTGCGCCGGGTTCGCGGATGCGAACGCTTCCGTCCGCGGAATCGTAGGCAAAGCCGTACCCCAGAGGCGCCAGCGGATGCCGGGGGAGGCGTTCGAGGATCCGATCCTCGACAAGTGCATCCAGGTCCGGCGGCAGCGTCCGGTTGTGCTTGTGGTAGTAGTCGTAGACCGCGTCGTACAGGCGATTCATCATGAGACCGGCCTGCAGGGCCGTTCGCTTCCGGCTCCGCACCGAACCGTCCGGCAGGACGGCCCACGCGTCCGGTCCGCTCACGTCGGGAACGACTTCGGCGCCGAGAGCGTCCATGGGCGAAGGGGGGACGAATCGTAGCACGCCTTCCGAAACGAGGGTCTCGAGAGTCTCCGGGAGCCTGCCCTTCTGCTTCCGAAACGTCTGGCAGGCCTGCGAGAGACGTGCTTCGAGCTGGCGTGTCTGTGTGATCCGTTCCCGCCGCTGAAGGAGGTCGAGCAGCCGCTTGGACGCGTAGTCCAGGAATTCCGGGCTGCTCTGTTCGCGGTCGAGAAGGTCTTTCCACAGCTGGATCTGCGCGTCGTAGCGCTCTTCCAGCCGGAGTCCGCCCGTGGCCTGAAGCACGAACCCCTCACAGGCATGCATCACCAGGGGCGGCGCTTCCGGGAGCTTGGCGGCTTTCTTGTAGTGCACGAGCGCCTTTTGCCGATCCTCATGGGCGGCCAGCCGCTCGCCCTGGCGAATGTGGAGCACGCGCAAGTGCGTCTCGTAGGCGTCGGCTAGATACAGATGCAAGCGCCAACGCGGATCGGGCTGGATGGGGCGCCCCTGCCCCGCCGCGCGGTGACAGATGCGCAGCCCCTTGCGAAAGAGGCGGATGCCGCGGTGGATCTGGGCTTCCTGGCCGGTGGAGAGCAGGAAGAGCCCCCCCATGGTGGCGGCCCGAATGAAACGGGGATTGAGATCCGTGATGATGTCGTGGATCTGGTAGACGTAGCGGTACTGCGCGTTCTTGTCCCCGCGCCTCTGACTGGCGCGCACGTTGCTGCTGTAGTAGATCAGCCCCTGCACCCAGAGCACATCGGCCAGGGGCGCGTCGAAGCCGAAGGCCAGCACCTCGAGGGCCGCGCCCGTGGGCACGTACAGGAGTTCCAGAAAACGGTCCCGGTCGGAATGGAGCGCGTCCAGACGGGTCTTGCTGATGCCGGTCCCGACGACGGCCACCACGAGAACGCCCAGCACCGCGAGCCTGGCACGCCGAGACATCATGTCTGCTGCACCCCAGACCGCTGCCGGGCCGCTTCGATGGCCTTCCCCACCACCGAGCCGAGCGGCGAGGACTGTATCTTGCCCCAGAAGTCCATGTCCGCGATCATGCGGCCCTGCGCCCGGCCTACCCGGATGCCCTTGTACCGGAAGTCCCGCTTCTGCAGGGATTCGACGCTGAAGGAGAGATCCCCCGCCCCCTTCTTGTGCTTCCCCTTGGCGCGGTAGTAGGCCAGCACCGTGCCCGGCCGGATAAACTCCCAGTGGTCGGGGTTGCTCAGCTCCACCACCTCCATGACGGCCGGTCCCACTTCGCGCGAGAATCCCTCCTCGTTGTAGAGGCAGACCACGATGAAATCCTCTGCTCGCTCCGCCATGCGCTCCCTTTCGCGACTGGTCCGGCCCCTACCCCCAAGCGTATTCTGCCATAGGCCGGTGGGGGTGTCAAGCTTCGTGGCGTTCCTTTTGATAGAGGGACAGATACCACAATTAACCAGCCAACCGCTTTCCACGTGGTTGCTTTGGCTTGGGACCAGGCTTACGACGGGCCAAGGAGCGCCCCAGAGCCTTCTCCAAAC
>CAZBZG010000065.1:0-18932 GCA_964496245.1 uncultured Planctomycetaceae bacterium
CTGCGGTCATCCCCTCTTCCGCGCCCTGCCCTCCCCCCGTTTCCCGCCTCGGGCCTCGATCATGTCGGTGGCGGTATGGATCGCGGCGAGCAACGAGCGGTCGCTGGCCACGCCCCGCCCAGCAATGTCGAAGGCGGTGCCGTGGTCGGGCGAGGTGCGCACGATGGGCAGGCCCAGGGTTACGTTCACACCGGTGTCGAACGCCACGGTCTTGAGCGGACCGAGCCCCTGGTCGTGGTACATGGCGAGGACCGCCGTATAGTCGCCGGACCGGGCGCAATGGAAGGCCGTGTCCGCGGGCAGCGGACCGACCGCATCGATCCGCCCGCGACGCAGCCGCCGGACGGCGGGCCGGATGGCACGTTCCTCTTCCCGGCCCAGCCGCCCCTCTTCGCCGGCGTGTGGATTGAGGCCGAGGACGGCCAGTCGCGGACGCTCCAGGCCGAAGGACCGTTCGAGCTCCTTGGCCAGTACGCGGCCCACCGCCACGATGCGTTCGGTCGTCACAAGCCGCGGCACCCGCGCCAGCGGTTCGTGGATCGTAACGAGCGCCACGCGCAGGCCTCCGCCCACGAGCAGCATGACGACCTGCCGCACACCGCACCGTGCGGCCAGCAGCTCGGTGTGGCCGGGGAAGCGGACGCCCGCCTCCTGCCAGGCCGCCTTGCAGATGGGCGCTGTGACCACCGCGTCCGCTTCGCCCCGTCGGCAGAGATCCACGGCCGCCTCCACGTAGGCCAGGCTCAGCCGGCCGGTGCGCTTGGACCAGCGGCCCGGCGATGGCGGCTTGCCGCGCAGGGGCATGGGTTCCAGGCAGGAGGCGGCCGGATGCGCGCTCTTGCTTTTTCCGGCGGGTTCCTGGAGCGCTCGGTGCGCCCGCTCCAGCACGGCGTCGTGGCCGACAACCTGGATGCGGGCGCGTCGGGTGACCGCCGTTCGACGCAGGACCGCGGCCACGATCTCGGGGCCGATGCCGGCCGGGTCGCCGAGAGTGAGGGCGATGCGCGGCTTGGAGGTGGGCATGTCGAATGCTCCTGCGAGCGGTTTGCGCTCAAAAGATTTGCTCGGCCGGCTGTTCCTGCTGTCGCGCTTTCTGCTTCTCCTCCGGCGTGGGCGCCGGTCCGGCCGGGTGCGCCTGCTGGGCAAGCGTCTGCTGGGCGACCCGGAGATGCAGGGCCTCATCGTCCACCCACGCTTCCAGCCGCAAGCGGCCCAAGAGCCCCATGAGAATCGTCTCCTCCCGGCCGAGCGGTCGGGGCTCGGGCGGGGCCGGGTTCGGCGCGCCCGGTCGTCCGTGTACCGGACAGGAGAGTCTGCCGTCCGCATAGGTGTAGGCCAGTTGCCGATGGGCGGGACAGTGCAGGTTGCGCAGGACCGGCTGCCAGTTGCGGGTAGGGGCCGCCTCTTCCTTGTCGTCTTCCTTGCCTTCAGCCCAGGTCTGGAGCGCCTCGAGGGTGGGGGCCGCCTGGCCGGTTTCCTGGCGGTAGGCGGCCAGGGCCTGGGCAATCCCCTTCTGCTGATGGAAGCACCATCGCTGCTCCCGTTCGGCCCGCTGGGCGGTCCTGGCTTCGTGCACAGCCCGGACCAGGGCCGGGGTGTCCAGGTAGGCCCACAGATTCGCGTTGCGGGGGTCGCCTCCGAGTGCAGCAAACCCCGGCAGGCCGGGCAACCGGTCCGCTCGAGCGGCCGGTTCGGCCTGCGGCTGGGCGGCCTTGAGGGTCGAGACCAGATCCGCTTCGTGGGTCGCGAGCGCTGCAAAGGCCGGACGGTCGGCATGGAAGAGCAGCTCCCTGGCCGTCTGGTTCTTTTCGGCCGGCTGCACCCAGACACCGTAAGCGGCGTCCGCAGCGGTGCGCGTGTCGGGCAGGCGCTGAAGGCGCGCCACGCCCCCCACGATCCCCGGCAGCAGGTCGAGGGCGCGCGCGACGTGCGCGTCGTCCCGAGACAACAGGAAGGTCATGTGGGGCATGCCGGCGATGCCGCCGTCCCGGGCGTGCGTCATGGCCCAGGCCGCCTGCCGGCCGGCGAGCAGGGGAGCGAACTCGAGCAGGGCCGCCTCGTTGTCACCAAAGGCGGCGATCAGCATGCAAAGGAGTTCGGATGCTTCAGGCAGGACGTTGCCCGTGAGGAGCACGGGCGTGTCGGGCGGCAGGAAGCGCGACAGGGACGGGGCCTGTGGCGCGGCGCGCGAGAGGCGCTTCGCCCAGTCCGAGGAGCCGAGTTCCATGCGGCCGGTCAGGACGAGTGGCCGGAGGGGGTGCCCGTCGGCCGGTGCCATCTCCTCCAGCGCGAGAGCGAGCGGAGGAAGCCCACTCAGCAAATCCAAGAGCCGGAGAAGGGCGTTCGTTCGTCCGTAGCGCAGCCCCCGCCAGGAGCAGCGGTGCTCGTGGTCGAGAAGCTGCGCCAAAGGCGTCCAGCAGAAAGCGCCGCGCACCAAACCGTCGTCCGGGAAGGCGAACGCGGCGCGCGGGTGCTGGCCGGCCGCGGTCTGGAGGCAAGCCTTGACCACGCGCGCGTCCGGCGCCACGACGATGATCTTGTCGTTCACGCCATAGGCGGCGCCCAGTTCGACACTCCCATGGTAGACCATCGAGCCGATCTCGATCCGGTCGAGGCCGATCCGCAGGGCTTCTTCGAAATCTCCCTCCCGCGGTGCGCCCTCGTGGATGGCGCAGGCAGGGGTGGGGTGTTTGCCTATCCTGTAGTCGGCGCCGCACGGGCAGGCCAGAGCATCGGCCGGAGGTTCGCGCAAAAGATCGGCCCGGTCCTTTTCCGGCTGCTTCCGGGTCTGGCGGTCCAGCAGGAATCGCAGGCGCGTGCGCATGCGCTGGCATCGGCGATGGCTGAGGCGGTAGAACAGCGGCAGCAACCGACGACGGACGATCAGCTCCGCGCGGGCCGGTTCGGCGACCGGGATGACCGCATAGAGCATGCCGGCGAGATCGAGGTCCGTACGCCTGCCGTCTACGAACGGCATCACGCCGATCAGCGCCGGCCGGGTGGGATCCCAGCCGAGCGCCTGCAGGGCTTCGGGGAGCGGGACGGGCGCGCCCTCGTTTCCGGCCAGACGCTGGAGCGCCAGCACGACCCACTGTTCGACCATCTCCGGTGCACCGGCGGCCGCGCCCGCGCGCGCCATGCCGCTCCGGACGGTCCGCACCGGATCGGCGGTCTCGGCGCAGAAGAGGGTCCCGCGCGGCACGAAATCGCGGACCGTCCGCGGGGCGGGTTCCGCCGCCTTCGCCAGCGTCGCCAGGCAGACGACCGCCGCTGTCGCGATTGACAACGTTCGCATCTCCGTTCCTCCTGTTCGGTCTCGGCGCGGTTCGAGGTTGCCGTGCGGGGCCGTGCTGTTCCGCATCATTGGCGGAAGGCGTTCAGCATGACCGCCAGTACGTCGAACCATGCATGGCTGCAGGCTGCGATCCCGAATCCGCGCTCCTGGTAAAGATACGCGAAGTAGACGCCCGCCAGCGTCCGGAAGGCGAAGGCGCGTACGAACTCGCCGCTCCGAAGCGCCGCCCAGGTCAATTCCTCCCCGCCCCCCGGCAGGTGATGGAAGAGCGCGAACAGAACCGCCTGGGTGAGTACGGCCGCCACGTAGAGTCTGGCGTTCTTCAGGTTTCCCAGCCGCTCGAACGCCACGAACAACAGGCCCATCAGCGCGAAGCGAAAGAGAAATTCCTCGTACACCCCAGCGCCCAGGGAGAGGATCAGGTTGACGTGGAAGGGGAGGGCCTGCCCGCTGCCGGCTGCGAGCAGGATCATGCTCACGAGTTTAGCGAGAAGGAACGGGGGCAGGGCGAAGATGAGGCTCTCCAGGCACATGAGCGCCAGGGTGCCGACCCGCGGGAGACGCCAAGGACGGTTGCGGAACTGCTGCAGGAAGAGGAAGACCACCACGACCACGCACAGGCTGACGAGGGGGCCGCCGATACCGAGGGTCTTGAGCGCCGAGGCGATGAGCACGTCCGCGCCGTTGGCCCACGGGATCTCCCCCACCTGCTTGATGACCCACACGCCAATGTGATAGGGGACGAGCAGCACGAGGGAGATCACGAGACACGCCAGCGGCGTCTGGCTCTCCTCCAGATAAGCCTTGTAGGGCGAACTCGGCGGACGGTCGTAACCCAGTGGATTGACCATGAGTCCCTACATGGTAGTGGACCGCACGCGGTTGCGCAACGGGAAAGGCTGCTCATCCATGCGAGCGGGAGAGGTCACGGGGACCGGATCGCGCGGTCGACGGCCTGGGCGAGTGCTTTCGTTCGGAAGGGCTTCGGGACGAAGCCGGCTGCCCCGCGTTCCATCAGCGTCCGGGCCTCCCCGTCGATGCTGTAGCCGGAACAGATCAGAATCCGCGCGTCCGGGTTGATCTCGCGCAGCGCGTGAAACGCCTCGGTCCCGTTCATCTCCGGCATGACGATGTCCAGGATCACGAGATCGATCTCGCGCCAGTGCGTTCGGTAGTGCTCGACCGCTTCCCGGCCGTCGCTCACCTGGGTGACCCGATACCCGAGTTCGCCCAGCATTTCGGCGCCGATCGTCCGGATGGCCTTCTCATCGTCCGCCATCAAAATGCGTGCGCTGCCGCTGGCCGGCCGGATCTCCTCGTCGGCCTGTATTTCGGGGTCCGCCGCCGCCTTCAGCGGCAGATAGAGCGTGAAGGTCGTACCCTCTCCCTCCTGGCTGCCCACGCGGATGGCGCCCTTGTGCTGCGTGACCGTACCGTAGACGGCCGCGAGCCCCATGCCCGTGCCCTGTCCCGGTTTCTTGGTGGTGAAGAAGGGTTCGAACATATGCGCGCGGACGTCCGCGGGGATCCCGGAGCCCGTATCGCGGACCTGGAGCTCGATGTATTCGCCCGGGGCCATGTCAAAGGGTTGCGCCTCGCAGAACGCCGGCCCCAGGGTTCGGACATCCGTTGAAAACGTGAGCTTCCCTCCTTCGGGCATGGCGTCCCGGGCATTGAGGGCAAGATTGAGCAGGGCATTCTGAAGCTGCGTGGCATCGCCCCGCGTCACCGCGGATCGTGCGCCCAGCACCTGCTGGAGGCGGATGCGCCGGTCGATGCTGTGCGCGAGCATCTCGACCACCTCGCGAATGGTTTCGTGAAGGTCGACCTTGCTCTCCTGGAAATGCCCCTTGCGGGCGAAGGCCAGGAGCTGTTCGGTCAGGTCTTCGGCGCGCGTGGCGCTGACGATGATGCTCTCGGCGAACCGCCGGAGCGCGGGGTCTTCCAGACGGCTGTGCAGGAGGTCGGCGTACCCCATGACCCCGGCGAGCTGGTTGTTGAAGTCGTGGGCCACGCCGCCGGCCAGCTGTCCGATGGCCTCCATCTTCTCGGCCTGACGCAACTGCGCCTCGAGTTCCTTCTGCCGCGTGATGTCCGTGGCGATGTGGATGATGCGCTCGAGCCGGCCCTGGTCGCTGAAGATGGGCGTGCAACTGACGAGATGCGTGCGGCCGAGCACTTCCATCTCCATGGGCTCCGTCTCGTAGGTCTTGGACCCCAGCAGGCGCTCCATGGGGCAGTGCGGCGGCGGCCGGTCGGTGCGGTGGAAGACCTCGTAGCAGGGTCTGCCCTGGATATCGTCTTCGCTCATGTCGGCCGCGGCCAGGGAAGCGCGGTTGGCCGTGAGCACGCGGTGGTCGGCGTCGAGGATCAGGGCGGGACTGCCCACCGCCTGGAAGATGTTGCGCCACTCCTGCTCGGCTGCGCGCAGCGCGGCCTCGGCGCGTTTCTGCTCCGAGATGTCGCGCGCGAACACGATGTTGTATTCCCGGCCTTTGTATGCGAGGAAATTGGCCCCGATCTGGACCGGGAAGACTCGGCCATCCTTGGTCCTGTGGTGCGATTCCACGAAGCTGCTGCCGCGCTGCTTCAGCCGGCGCCACTGTTCGGGCCATTCGGTTTCGGGATAGTCCGGATCGACGTCATGCACGGTGCGGGAGAGGAGTTCCTTTCGCGTGTACCCCAGCGAACGGCATGCCACATCGTTCGCGTAGACGATCCTGCCCTCTTGGTTGATCCAGAAGATGGCGTCCACGGCGCGGTCGATCGCGTACTGCGTAAGGCGCAACGCTTCTTGCGCGCGCTGGCGCTCGGTCACATCTTCGATGTGGGCGACCATGCTCTCGAACTGGCCGCCCGGGTCGAAGAGCGGGGCGGCGTTGATGCGCAGCAATCGGCGTTCGCCGTCCTCGCGGAGGATCGCGTGTTCAATGCCATAGACTGCCTCTCCGGAGGCGCGCACCCGTTCGAAGGGCAGTTCGTCCTGTGACAGGGGCGTGCCGTCGAACCGGGTGATGTGCCAGGCCGGATCGTCGTACGTGCGCTTGGCGAGATCGCGGAGCTTGAGTCCGAGCACCTGTTCGGCGCGGGCGTTGGCAAAGACGATGTGCCTGCTCCGGTCGATCAGCACGATCGAGGCGGGGCTCGTCTCGATGATGCCCGCGAGCAGATGTTCCCCCCGCCGGAGGGCCTCGTTGTTCAGATTCTGGAGCGTGGCGGCCCGGAGCTCGGCCGTGTCAGTCTTGCCCCCCTGCCGGCTGTCGCTCGTGCCCGCCATGGGTTCCCTTCCCCTGAGAGCCCGCCATTCCGCTGCAGTGCGCTGGCTGCCACAAACAGCAGGGCAGGCAACCGTGTCACTGTAACGCTTCCTTCTGAGGCTGTCAAAGGATTTGCCTCCTCGCGGGCAGACGGCGCGGCTTTTGTGGTTGACTTCCCGGAACGAAGCGCGATGCTGGTCTTGTTATCGCAAACCTTGCCGAACGCAGGAGCCGATGCCATGGAAGCCCTGCTGATTGTGAGTGTGCAGAACGATTTCTGCCCGGGCGGGGCGGTCGCCGTTCCGGAAGGCGATGGCGTCGCGCCTGTGGCCAACCGGCTCATGGATCGCTTCGGCCTGGTGGTGGCTACCCAGGACTGGCATCCGGCCGATCACGTCAGCTTTGCCGCGAATCACCCCGGCCGCGAACCGGGCGAGGTCATCGAAGCGCACGGGCTCGAACAGCTCCTCTGGCCGGTACACTGCGTGCAGGAGACGCCGGGCGCAGACTTTCATCCCGATCTCGATCAAAACAGCATCGACAAGGTCATCCGCAAGGGCATGCGTCCCAACGTGGACAGCTACAGCGGCTTCTTCGACAACGGTCGCGAGCAGGCTACCGGTCTCGGAGAGTTCCTCGCCCAGCGAGGCGTCACCGACATCGCGCTCTGCGGTCTGGCCACCGACTATTGCGTCAAATGCACGGCCCTGGATGCGCGGGACCTGGGCTTCTCCGTCCGGCTCGTCGAGGACGGATGCCGCGGTGTGAACCAACAACCAGGCGACGTGGCGGCCGCCCTGACGGCCATGCAGGACCACGGGGTAGAACTCCTCGACAGCAAGTCGCTCCGTTGAGGCGGATGCGGGGCGGGCCTGTTGTTTCCCGCGCCCGCCGCGCGGGCCGGATTCCCTCGCCCAGGCGCTCGCCGGGTTGCTGGGGTGGGTGGGGATGCCGCTTGTCTTTCGTCGCGCTGCTATCCGCACCGCGGGCGCCGGCCCCAGCCCGGACACCGGAAGTCCACAGCGGAAAGCCCCGAGACGTTGGCGCTGGAAGGGGACGGGTGAACGCTGTGCGGCGCGTTCGGTCCTGTGCGCGGAGCGCATCTGCCGGAAGGAGCCAGAGCTGAAGGAGGATGTCATGTCCAGTCGCAGGCCCAAGACACTTCTGAAATGGAACGAACCGCGGCCGGTGCGTGCAGCGCGCCGGTCGGCCGACCGGGTGACGCTGGGGCCGGGCGCCTACCTGCGCGCACGGTTGCGCGTGGTTCTCATCCTCGGCGTGCAGTTTCTCCTCCTGGCCATGCTTCCCTACTTCGTGGGCAAGCCCGCGCTCGCCCTGGCGCCGAGCCTGGCGCTGCCCGTGTTCGCGAGCATCCTCTTGGCCTACTTCATCTCCGGCGTGATACGCCTCATGCCGCAGGGCGCGCGCATCACCGACCAGGGCGTGGAGCAGCAGGTGGGCACCCGCACCCGGGCATTCCGCTGGGACCAGATCGCGCGCGCGGAGATCGTGGACTGGCGCCGGGATTTCCAGACCGCCCGTCTTCTCGTCCTCTGGCCGGCCCCTCCCCAGCAAGACGCCACACCAGCCGTTCTCGGCGTGCCCGAAGAGGTGGAAGCGGACGAGCTCGAACGGGTGCTGACCGCCCAGGGGGCTGCCGTAGGCCGTCCCGCGCCGGAGGAGAGCGAGGCCTGTCAGGCATTCGTGCAAGCGGTTGAGCGAGCAGAGGCCGCGGATCCAGCGCCGTTCCGCAGGATCGACGCTGCGTTCGGCTTTCTCTTTCTGGTCGCATGCACGGTGTTGGTCCTCACCTGGCCGGACAGGAAGGTGGACGGCTCTGGCCCGGACGCGTCCCGTGGCGGCTCGCCGGGGACGAGCAGGCAGGGGACTGCCGCGCCCGACCCGTCGGACCGCGCGTCTGCCCGCGGCCCGGTCTATGCGGATCCAGCGGGCTACCGTCTCCAGGCGCCTGCGGGCTGGCAGGTGCGCGATCGGGGAGCGCGCAACGAGCTCATCCGCGCGGATCTCTCGAGCGGATCGAACGCCGGGGTGCAGGTGCGGCTGCTCGCCTGCCCGCCCGAGGCATTCGATCGGACGGTGGATGCCGCGATCGAGAGCTACATCAGCGATATGCAGAGCCACTGGGGCGGCAGCGTCAAGGAGATCGGCCGGACCCAAGGGGCGGAGGGCGATGCAGCGCGTACCGTGCGCATCCGCGCCGACCGGACGAACGGGGAATCCTGGTTTCTGCGGGAGACCTTTGTGCGCAAGGCGCGGATGCTGGTGGTGCTCCAGGGCGGCTGCCGTTGGACGGACCGGGCCGCGTTCGCGCAGGCGTTCGACGCGATCACAGCGAGCCTCCGCTTTGACGCGGACGCCGGCGAGACGGAAGCGGTGCCGGACTGAATCGCCGGATCCGGGGCTCTGGGCAGGGGCGGCCCGGTCCTCGCGGCCGCGGCCGTTGGATTGCCGAATCGTTGTGGTCCGGAAAGGAGAACACCTGCCATGGCGTGGACACCGCTCTTGCTCGCTGTCGCAGGCCTGTCGGTGGGCACATTGCTCGGGCTGCTGGTCTATCTCCGGCTGCGCGGCCGGATTCGCGGCCAGATAGCCCGGGCGGTGGTGGGGCTGTGCGCGTGGGCGGCGCTCGTCCTGCTTCCCCTGGCTCTCCTGGCCCAAGCGCTGGCAGCATGGGGTGCGGACGCTTCCAGCGATTTGCGTGTTCTTTTCTACTTCCTCTGGATTGCGCCCACGCTCGTGACCGTGTTCCTGCGCCGGAGCGCGCTTCGGTGAACGGCCGGTCCAAGCAAAGGGGCGGCTGGCCGGCGCATGGATGCGCCGTGCGCCTCTCGCGTACCTTCTCTCCACCCATTTCCCACGTGCGTCCGGCGTCCCGGTCTGGTAGGATGGTGCGCAGGACGGCAGGGCTTACACGGATTCGACAGCAGGGAGGGACAGGGCATGAAGCGCGGTTGGCGGTTGGGCGGCTTGCTGGCGGCGTGCGCGTTCGCGACGGCTGCCCCCGCGGCCGAGCCCGGTGATCCGCGGGACGACGTCAAGCACATGCACTGCTTCCAGGGCTCGGACGGGGCGCGGAAGCTTCTCCTCGAAAACGGGTTCGTGGTCACGGATCAGTGCTTTCGCCAGTTCTTCGAAGCGTATCTGTACGATCCCCGTGTGCCGGCCGAGAAGCAAGCGCCCTTCTTCATCACCGTGGACTCCATCTGGCACGCGTATCACGTGCTGTTCGAGGAAGGGACGCGGCTGTTGGAGCATGTCCAGGCCAAGCGGCTGCGCACGTTCTCCGAACGTCTGTACGAGCGCGCGCGAGAGAAGGCCCGGGCCCATCCCCCCTATGCCGCCCTGGCGCGGTTCGCTGCCGCTGGCCTGATGCTCCAGGACCAGGCAGCCGCGGACGGCCTGTCCGCGGTCGACCGCGACGAAGCCGAACGCATCGCCCGTGCCGTCCAAGCGCCTTCCGGCAGCATTGACGCGAGCTTCCTCGAACGTCCGCTGGCGTCGGAGTTGTTCCAGGTCGAGTCGTTCTACGCGGAGGAGCCGGCGCTGGCGGGGCTCTTCCGCGCCCAGCGCTGGTACGCGAGCTGCGCGTTCCGCCTCGGGTCGGCGCGCGAGACCGAACGCGCGCTCCTGCTCGCCCTGCTCGTTGCATCGGATCCGGAACTGGAGGAGCTGATCCGCTTGCTGAAAGAACCGTTCCCGGAATTGCTGGGCCCTCAGGACGACGTCGGTGTGGCGGCGTATGTCGGACTGCTGCGGGATATGGGACGCTTGGACGAGGCCATGCGCGACCCAGACGCCGTGCGCCGCCTGCTACCCCGCTTCATCGAGAGGGCCCGTACAAGCCTGCCGCAGCCGCTCATCAACGATCAGATCACCATGCGCCGTTCGCTCCGCTCCCTGCAGCAGGCCATGCAGGGCTTTCGGCTGCTGCCCGCCTACCGGACGCCGGCGGCCATCCTGTTCCAACGGACGACCGACCCGGAGATCGAGGGGCGCTGGCTTCCGTCGAGCGTGGATCTCTTCTGCACGGGTCCGCTGGCCTGCCAGGCCGGCGCACGGGCGTTCGGCCTGCGGAAGGATGCGGACTGCCTGGAAGACATGCAACAGGTGGAGGTGCCGCCGCTGCCCCAGAGCCTTCACAGCAAGACCTTGCGCCTGCTCCGCAAGCTGCAGACCCCATTGCCCGCGGCCGCCCCCGGGTGTCTGCGCACGTCAGCGTGGCAGGACAAGCAGCTGTGGACCGCGCTGGGCATTTGGGCGGAGCAGCGCCACACCTGGGCGCTCCGGGCCAAGCCGAACGTGAGTTGGGAGTGCGAAGCGCTCCTGCCCCCCGCCTACGTCTCCCCCTATCCCGCGTTCTTCGACGGATTGGCCGCGCTCAGCCGGTCGACCGCGCGGGTGTTCGAACGCGTCCTGGCTCCGCCCATCGACCGCAGGAAGACGGCCGCCCGTCTGCTGGCCTGCCTGCGGCTGGCGCAGGTGCCTTTTGACCAGCGGACGTGGTGGGCGCGGGCGGAAACGGAGGCCGAGCATCAGGCCGAAGCGGTCATGGAAACGTTCCGATCGCTCCATGACGCGAGCGACCTGGAACCCCAAGAGGTCGTGGCCGCGCTGAAGGCGGTGGCAGCCCGTTGGCGCCAAGAGGCGCCGCTGTCGGCGAAGGACCAGATCCTGCTGCACGCGTTCGCGTTCGGCGACCATCCTGTACTCAGCCGATTGGAGGAGTTGGCGCAGCTCTGCGGCGATCTTGCGCGCATCGCTAGGCTGCAGCAAGCGGGACGCGCCTTGGCCAAAACGGACCGCTGGCTTCTCCACGGGTATGCCCAAACCCTGGCGCACCTCCAGTTCTACGAGGACAGCGCGTATCTGGATCCCCGGGATGATCTGCCGATCGTGAGTACGGTGTACATCAGCCGTCTCAGGAATCAGCGGCTCTACGCAGGCGTGGGCCGGCCGGAAGCCCTGTACGTCATCATCAGGCGAGGGGGCGAACGCGTGCTCCACCGCGGCGCGGTGCTGAACTTCCGCGAGTTCGTGCGGGATGCGGAGGATCCGTTCACGGATGCCGCATGGCGGGAGCGCGTGCGCGCGGGACGCATTCCGCCGCCGCCCGCGTTCACAGGCCGCTTCCGACGCGCGGGCGTGGCCGCCAAGCTGGCGGATGCCATCCGCGGGGGAGACGTTGCGGTCGATCCGACACTGCTGGCGGGCGCCGCGGTTACCGACGCCCTGCTCGATCGCCTTGCAGAGGCCAATACGAGGCGCGACCTCGAGCGGCTGGAACGTCTGCTCCGGGGCCGGCTGACAGACGAGCACGTACCGCGGCTCGTTCCCATGCTCGACGCGGTCGAGGACGAGCGGCGAGAGGTCGGCGCGCGGCTTGTGCGGGATCTCGACTGGACGGACCACGCAGCGCGGCTTATGGAAACGGTCCGAACGAGCATGACGGATCGGGGCGAGATCGCAGCCTACGTGCTCTCCGGACGCCCCGAGGCGCTCGATCTGGAGGCCCTGTTGGCCGGGTTTGCAAAGCAGCCGTCCCGCATCCAGCACCGGCTGCTCTGTTTCCTGACGTTCGTCGGCGGCGTCGAGCCGCGTGTACGCGCCTGCATCATGCAGGCGCTGGCAGACGACCATCCGGCCGTCCGACTCGGCGCGATCTACGCCGTCCGCGAGTGCGGGCTCGACACGGAAGCCGTGCGCGGCCGGCTGGCATCGCGTCTTCGGGATCCGGTTCCCGCCGTGGTGACGGCCGCCGTGTGCGCGCTGGGGCGGCTCGACGTTCAGGCGGTAGCCCCGCGCTTGCTGGAGCGGCTCCAGAAGGAGTGCGCGGCTGCGGACGGAACATGGAAACAGGAGCCGAACCGGGAAGAGGAAGCTGTGTTGCGGCAGCGCAGGGCGCTTGGGGAGGCGTCGAGGCGGTGGCGTGCACCGGTACGCCTGACGCGGCCCCGTTTCCATCCCGGCGGGCCGGCCTTCGATGCCACGGTGCGGGAGACCGGAGAGATCACGGAATACGGCTGGCCCGGCTCCGGCTACTTCTCGCGTCGTTCGCTCGCCGACGTGTTGGTGGAGGTGCTCGTGGATCTGCACTACGCACCCGCGAAAGAGACGTTTCGGAAGCTGTTTCGCAGAGACGCGCGCGCGGTTCGGGGGATGGAAGAGCTCCTGCTGATCGCGCCATCCAAGGCAAACGCCCGCTTTCTGTGCGACGCGGCCAAGGATCCCCATGCAGGTCGCCGTCCTACGACGTTCATCTGCTATCTCGAAACGATGTACGGAGCCAAGAGCCTGCCCTACCTCGTGGAACTCCTCGACTGCCGACAGCCGGTTCGGGAGCCTGAGATCGATCCGTACAGCGCGGCCGAGCATGCTGCAGCGGCGATCGCCCGGATCCTGGAGTTCCGCCACGCGGATACCTTCCTCCTACGGTTCCATGACGACGAGGCCAAGCGCGCGGCGTTCATTCGCAGGATGCGTGCGGCCGCCGGCGCGGCGATGGAGAAGGGTCGCACGCAGGCGCCCGAGTGATCCGGGCAGACGACGGGCCGGCGCCGGCAGTCAACGGTGTCATGCCCGCCTCCCGGTGGGCATGCGGAGGTGCGGGGGCCATGCCCGCCCTCACACCTCACCGCCCCCTCGTTGCCGCAGGAACGCCATGGTCTCGCGCTGACCGTTGGTGAGCGAAGGGTCGTAGGGTTCCAGGTGGACCACCACGTCGAGCACGTCCGGGCCTTCGGCCAGGATGCGCTGCTGCACGAGCTCCGAGATGTCGTGCCCCTGGCGCACGGTCAGGCTGCCGTCCACCTCGATGTGCAGGTCCACGGCCAGGCTCGAGCAGCTCACGTACCGGGTACGCAGGCCGTGGACGTGGCGCACGCCCTCCACGCCCGCGGCGAGCGACCGGATGCGCTCCAGGTCTTCCTCGGGCGCGGCCGCGTCCATGAGTTTGGCAAAGGCGGGCCGCACGATCTTGAACGCGGCCTGGAAGATCAGGAGGCTGACCGCGACCGCGCCCACGTGATCCAGGAACGACCACGCGGGGCCCACGGCCGCGCCCGCCACCGCCAGGGCGGCCGGCACGGAGCTCAACGCGTCGGAGCGGTGATGCCAGGCGTTCGCGACCAGGGGCATGGACCGGATGCGCCGGCCCACGTGCACGGTCCAGCGGTAGAGGAGCTCCTTGGCGGCGATCGAGACGAGGGCTGCGGCCAGGGCGATCCAGCCCGGCGGCTGGTCGTGCTGCGCCTGCAGCGTGGCGAGGGCGTTCCACAAGAGCCCTGTGGCCACGCCCGCCAGGAGCAAACCGATGCCCAATGTGACCATGGGTTCCAGGCGGCGGTGGCCGTGGGGATGGCTGGCGTCCGCCGGACGGGTCCAGTAGCGCACGCCCACCAGAATGGCCACGTCCGTGGAGAGATCCGAGAGACTGTGCACCGCGTCTGCGACCACGGCCTGGCTGTGGCCGAGCAGCCCGCCCGCGAACTTGAGGCCGGCGAGCGCCAAGTTGACCCCCAGCCCGATCCACGTCACCCGCTGGATTGCCCGGGCACCGGCAGGGCCGGTCTGTGGTGCTGCGTCGGCGGAAGGGGGTGACGATGCATCCGGCATGCGGCGTCCTCGACGTGCGGTACGCGATGCCGGTCATTATAGGGGATGTGCGGGATTGCGCCAGGGGCCTGCGTCGGACGTTTCGTGGAACGGAACGCTGGCCCGCGTCTTGCACGCGCGGGCAGCCTCTGATAGGCTGGGGGGAGACCTGCGGGGATGCTTCCATGCGTTTGCTCATCCACGTCTGCTGCGCCGACTGCCTGGCCCGGACCCTGGCCGGCTTGCGCGCGGGCGGCCGCGGGGTGGTCCTGCTTTCGCCCGACGGTCCACGGGAGGAGTCGAGCCGGCGCGAGACCGGTGCGGCGGAGGCGGCGGACGCTGCGCACGCTGCGCACGCGGAGGAGCTCCAGGTCGCAGGCTTCTTCTTCAACCCCAACATTCATCCGCTGCTCGAGTTCCGTCGCCGGCTCAAGAGCGTGCGCGTGCTGCTCGAGCGCGTGCCTGTTGACGTCGAGTGCGATGAGACCTACGGGCTCGCGGACTTCTGCCGGGCCGTCCATCCGGACTACGGGGTGCCGGCCCGGTGCCGGCCGTGCTACGCCCTGCGGCTCGGCAGGACAGCCGAACGCGCTGCTGCACGCGGATTCGACGCCATCACCACCACGCTCGTCACGAGCCGCCACCAGGACCACGGCCTGATCCGCTCGGTGGGAAAGGCCCAGGCGGCGGCGTGCAACGTGGCGTTCTGCTACCAGGATCTGCGTGCGGCCGAGGCCCCGGACGAGCTCGTACGGGGGCTCTACCGCCAGCAGTACTGCGGGTGCGTCTTTTCCGAGGCCGACCGCTACGTGTCCACGAGCAAGCACCTCTACCGGCCGCAGGCGAGCAAGCCCTGAACGCTGGCCCGGAGAAGGGGAGGAGCACGATGCAGCGCCCGTCGGAATCCCCGGAAACGAGCGAAGGAGTCGCGTGCGCGCACGATAGTATGCCAACAGCGAGGCGGCGAGGGGCGCGGAGCGCGCGTGGTGCGCCCGGCACGGCGAGCTTTTGTTTGCAACGCGTTGTCGTCAAACGGCTTGGGGGAGACATGCCGTGAGCGCGACCCATGGGAAGCAGTTGAGCCGCAAGGAGGAGGCCAAGCGCATCCGGCGCATGGCCAGCGGCGACGAAGCAGCTCTGGAGGCTTTCTACAACGCCTATTTTCCCCGCCTCTACCGCTATATCTACTATCGTGTGGGTCGGGACCACCAGCATACCGAGGAAGTCGTGCACGACACCTTCATGGAAGCGCTGGACAAGGCCAAGCGGTACGACCCGGCACGCGGGTCCGTGGAATCGTGGCTGATCACCCTCTCGCGCAACCGCATCCGCAGCAGCAACGCCACGATCGGCAAGGCCCGGGACTACGAGCAGACGTGGAGCATGCTGGACGGCGAGCTGGAGACCATCTTCGCGGACCTGGAGGCCCGGGAGCTGCCCGAATCCGCCCTGGAACGGCAGGAGCTCCAGGCGCTCATCGGCGCGATCATGGCTTCGCTGCCTGAGGCCTATCGGCGGGTGCTCGAGATGAAATACATCGGCAATCTGTCGGTGCGGGACATGGCCAAGCGGTTCCAGAAGACCGAGAAGGCCATCGAGAGTCAGTTGACGCGGGCGCGCGTGGCGTTCCGCGAAGCATTCCGGGTCATGGGCGCTGCTGAGGCGCCCGGTGCATGAAGAGTCTGTCAGAGACTGGCAGGGAGGGGTTGTGATGGGAAGCGATGGGAATCCGTTCGACGAGAACCTCCGGAAGCTGCTGACGCAGGCCTACGAGGTCCCGGAGTACCGGGAGGATTTCCGGAACGAACTCCTCGGGAAGCTCAAGGACAGCCAGCGGGGCAGAGTGGTGGCCCGTGCGCGTCGCACCGGGCCGCGCGCGTTCGTGCTCGGCGCGGGGGCGGGTTTGGCTGCTGCAGCCATGGCCGTCTTCCTGCTGTCGCCCGCGTTGCCGATGGCCTCCGGTCCGGTGCCGGAGGCACCGGCGGGCAATGAGGGACGCCTGGCCGTGGCGCAAAACGAGGGGGAGGACGCTAGGCGCGAGGTCTCCCTGCGCATGTCGCGAACCGCCCCGGACAGGGCCGAGGGCGTTCCCGTGGTGGCCCGGACGGAGGCGCGCGAGGCGAAGCGCGGCCGTGCGCAGGACGCATCGGGGGGCGCAGTCGCTCGGCCTGTGGTCGACGTCCCGGTCGAATCCGGTTCGCGCAGTCAACCCGCAGACCCCCGGGTGGTCAAGATGCCTGAGGGGCGGCTGGAGTATCGGGAGAGCCCTGCCGGTTCCTGGCGGCGCATGAGTGGCAAGGAGGCGTTCTCGCTCAAGCCCCGGACGCAGGTGCGCAGCGTGGCCAATGGGTTTGAACCCGTCGGAATTTGGATCGACGAGCAGAGCAAGATGGTGATGAAGCCGGGTGGCGTGGTGACCCGCACGGAGGACGGATTCCAGCTCGAGAACGGCAGCGTGCTCTTGGATTTGGGCGAGAACAGCAAGGGGCTGCGGGTGCTGCTGCGCGAGTACGAGATGCGGCTCGCACCGGGTTCGGAGGTCTACTGCAAGGTCAAGAACGGGACAGAATTCGCGGCCGACGGTGCCCCCGTGCCCACCGTGATCGTGCTCAAGGGGCAGGCCGAAATCGTGCGGCCGCACGCAGCGGCCAGCCGCCTGATGGCGGGACGGATCTACGATCTCTACCAGACGCCGACCCGCGCGTTCCCCTCCCGCCCCCTGTCGCCCCTCAGGCGGCAGCAGGTCAAACCTGACAGGGGCTGGTGGCCCGAGCCGGAGGTCGGGCGCGTCCTGACCGTCGGGCAACGAGATGGGTCGGCCGAAGCGAACGAAACGTCCTCCGAGAAATAAGCCCCCCCGCGTTCGCCAGACATGGGCCTATGTTGCCATGAGGACTTGGCGGCGCCAGGCTTGCTCCCGGCGGGTTTCCGGGTATAGTAATCGGAGCGTGCCATCGAACCCGGAACCCAGCTCTGCGAGCCGCGAGTCAAGTCGTTGTCATGTCTGAGAAGCTCCTCACCACAGCTCATGTGCTGCGCGAAAGCGGCATCTCCCGCCAGATGTTCTACAACTATATCGACATCGGCCTGATTCACGAGACCGAGCGCACGGCAAGCGGCCGTCGCAAGTTCGGCCCGGACGTATTCGCCAAGATCCGCATCATCCAGGGATTGCAGGAGCTGGGCTACTCCCTTCGCGACATCCGCGAGACGTTCCGCCACGGGTTCGCTCCCCCGTCAGGCGGGGAGCGCTGAGGCGGGGGTCAGGCCCGGCACCGTTCCGTCCTGACCTACGCGCCCAGGGCCTTTGCGTCAAAATGACCGGCCGCGATCCAGCCGTGCAGCCGGGTCACCGGACCAACCGCTTCCGGAAGTGGCTGATAACCCATGGACTGAACTGGGGTTCTGTGGGCAGTGCCGCCGGCCGGTCTGGAATTTCCGGGTGTGGCACACGTCTTGCGGGCGGGGGCTCCACCGGATCTTGATGCGGCGGGGGATTGTTGTTCGCCGCTGTGGCAGGTGTGTACGTATTGGACAGGAACGGTTGTGTCTTTGTAAGGAGTCCGAACCATGGCAGTGAAACCTTTGGGCGACAAGATTCTGGTCAAGCGGCTGGAGGCCGAGGAGGTGACCAAGGGCGGCATCGTATTGCCGGATACGGCCAAGGAGAAGCCCAAGCAGGGCAAGGTGATGGAAGTCGGCCCCGGCAAGGTGGTCGACGACGGCAGCCGAAAGGGGCTGCAGGTCAAAAAGGGCGACCGGGTCCTATTCGCTTCATACGCAGGAACCGAGGTGGAGATGGACGGCGAGGATTACCTCATCATGCCGGAGGAGGATGTGCTCGCCGTGGTGGAGTAGGTCCGCTGCGAGGGCCGTCGGCCGGCAGATAGGCAGGGCCCATAGGCCCTTCCAACCGAACCGGACCGATGATTCGGAATCATTGACTCGAAGGAGCAGGAGAACAGAGATGCCAGCCAAACGACTTGCTTTTGATATGGACGCCCGGGAGGCCATTCGGTCGGGCGTCAGACAGCTCGCAAGAGCGGTCAAGGTCACGCTCGGTCCACGCGGCCGCAACGTGGTCATCGAGAAGTCCTTCGGCGCGCCCACGGTTACCAAGGACGGTGTCACCGTGGCCAAGGAGGTCGAGCTCGAGGAGAAGTACGAGAACATGGGCGCGCAGATGGTGAAGAGCGTGGCCTCCAAGACGTCGGACGTGGCCGGCGACGGCACCACCACGGCCACGGTACTGGCCGAGGCCATCTTTGAAGAGGGCCTCAAGAACGTGACCGCTGGCGCCAGTGCCATGGCCCTCAAGCGTGGCGTGGAGAAGGCCGTGGACGCCGTGGTCGATCAGCTCAAGAAGATCTCCAAGCCCGTCAAGGGATCGACCGAGATCTCGCAGATCGCGACCATATCCTCCAACGGCGATACCGACATCGGCCAGAAGATCGCCGAGGCCATGGAAAAGGTGGGCAAGGACGGCGTCATCACCGTGGAGGAGGGCAAGGCGCTGGAGACTACCATCGACCTGGTCGAGGGCATGCAGTTCGACCGCGGTTACCTCAGCCCGCACTTTGTGACCGATGTCGAGGACATGGAGGCGGTGCTGGAGAATGCTTACATCCTCATCTACGAGAAGAAGATCAGCGCGGTCAAGGATATGGTGCCGATCCTCGAGAAGGTCGCACAGGACCGGCGGCCGCTTCTCATCATCGCCGAGGACATCGAGGGCGAGGCGTTGGCCACGCTGGTGGTCAACAAGCTGC
>CAZBZG010000066.1:0-18476 GCA_964496245.1 uncultured Planctomycetaceae bacterium
ACCGCTATATCGTCAACTACTATCGGAGACCTTTAGCCTTTGTGCGGATCGTTGATTTTTTTCGACAGCGCCCGGACGTGCCGCGCGACCAGGGCGCTGGCCACAGATGCGGTGGCGTCCATCCGGCTCCCTGCCGCCGTCCTGCAGCCCCCCACGGCCATCCCTTCCTGGGAATCTCGGAAATCGACTTGACAATCCCGAGATGTGTGCTACAGTTCAGTTAAGCTGAAGCGGTTCTTCAGAAAGGCTGAACTTGGCAAACGGCACTCTCATCCAGTCCCTCACACGCGGGCTCCACATTCTGCAGCAGGTCGGCCAGTCAGCCGAGGGGCTGCGGCTGAAGGACATTGCCGCCCAACTCGGCGTCAAGACCCCCACAGCCCACAGTCTGATCAAGACCCTGGTCCACGAGGGATTCCTCGAGCGCAACGGCAGCCAGCGCTACCACTTGGGCCGGGCCCTGCAAGACCTGGTGCAAGAGGCGCAAGGCCAGGGCTTTCAGGCAGCGCTGCAGCAGGCGATCCAGTCCCTGGGCGCGCGTCTGGACCATGCGACCATCACATACGCGACCTTCACGGGCGCGGACCTCCGCGTGCGCCTGCGCGTCAGCCAGGACCGTTCGGGGCAGCTGCAGCGGCCCGCACATCAGACCTTTGGCGGATATGGCAGCGCGTCGTGCCTCGCCCTTCTCGCCTTTGCCAGCGAAGAGGAGCGCCTGCAGTTCATGGAGGCCCATCCCTTCTATGAAGAGGGCGTAGCGCTCTGGGGCACGCTGGACAATCTCGAGGCCTATCTCGACCGGGTGCGCGAGCAGGGTGTGGCCGTTCTACCCTTCAAGGAACCGCACCTGCGCGCAGCCGCCCCGGTCTGCAACGGCAACGGGGATTTCCGCGGCACGCTGGGCGTGTCCATGCGGGGCGAGGAAGCGAAGAAGAAGCGCGCGCGACGCGCGGCGATCGACGCGATCGTCACAACCGCACGGGATCTTTCCGTCACGTAGAAGTACCGTTCAACGCAGAAGGAGTACAAGATGATTACAGCAACGCAGGGCACAGGCGCAATGGGGCGGAGGATTCGGGCTCCGGAGATCCTGGATCACGATCCTCAAGCCGCTGCAGAGGCGGTCAAGAAGCAGGCCATCGCTCTGGGCGCAGACTTCGTGGGCATCGGCAACATCGAGCGCTGGGAAGGCGCGCCCATCCAGATGGATCCCAAGCAGATCATGCCCGAGTGCAAGAGCATCATCTGCATGGGCTTCCGGGTCATGCGCGGGAGCATGCGCGGCATCGAGGAAGGCACCTACTTCTCCAACTACTCGGCCATGGGCTATGGGGGCATCACGTATCTCTACATGCCCATGACGGTGATCAACCTCTCCAAGTACATCGAAGATCGCGGCTACGAAGCCATCCCCATGGGGCACCAATCGGACTGGCGCGCCATCGACAACGCAGGCAATTTCAAGCAAAACTTCTCCCGCCCCGTGGCGCCTGGACGAGCGGCGCCGGACATCATGGTGCATCTGCGCATCGCGGCCTTCCTCTGCGGCTGCGGCGAGATCGGCATGAGCAAGATGTTCCTGAGCCCCCAGTTCGGTCCGCGCAACCGCGTGGGCATCATCCTGACCGATGTGGAGCTCGCGCCAGACCCGATCTACGACGGTCCGAAGCTCTGCAACAAGTGCGGGGCTTGCGCGCAGGCCTGCCCGGGGGCTGCCTTCAGCAAGGACAAGATCATCAAGGTCAACCTGGCCGGGCACGAGGTGGAGTGGTACGACATCGACTGCGACAAATGCGACCTGTACTTCCGCGGCGGCGAGGTGGCTGACGAGAAGATCGCCGAGGAGGAGAAGTACACGCACGACATGAAGGGCAATCCGGTCAAGCCCGGTTCGCACAGCCCCTTCCGCAAGAAGCCGCGCAACCTCTACAACACCGGCCAGGCGGTCTGCGGCGCTCGCGGCTGCACCCGGGCCTGCATGATCAGCCTCGAGAACCGGGGCGTGCTCGAGAACAAGTTCAAGCAGAAGTTCCGCCGCCGCAAGCCCTGGACCGTGGACTGGTCCCAGCCGGCGCACCCGGTGGAAGCGCCGGCCACGGATTGGGTGGATCCGCACGAGGCGGATTGAGGCTCCGGGCCCCTGCGGAGATCCCATGAACAGCCGTGAACGCGTCAGGCACGCGATCGACTTTGCCGAACCCGATCGCATCCCTCTCTTCAAGGGGCCGGATGCAGACCTGGCAGGGGTGGGCTGGCGCCCGGCCAGGGATTTCGAGCCCGCGGCCCCGGGCCTGACCGAATGGGGCTATGCCCTTGTCTCGCGCAATGCCGCGGCTGGCGACCAGGGCCAGGTGCTCGCGCATCCGCTGGCCGATTGGCAGGCGTTCGAGCGCTTCGTCTTCCCGGATCCGCATGCGCGCGGCCGGATGGACGGCGTGGCCGAGCAGGTCCAGGCCCTGCACGCGCAGGGGAAATACGTATATGCGGCTCTGGGCAAAGGGCCCATGCACCTGCTCGATGTCCTGCGCGGGTTCGAAGCCTATCTCATGGATCTTCTGTGCGCGCCCGAGCGGATCGACCTGCTGCTGGAGGGGATCTTCGCCTGGCTCTCCGGGCTGACCGAAGCGTTCGCCGGTCTGGGGGTGGACGCGGTCATGCTCACCGATGACCAGGCCATGCAGACCGGGCCGGTCTTCTCCATGGAGCTCTGGCGCGAGCACTTCCTGCCGCGCTACCAAGAGCTCTTCAGCCAGGCGCACGCGCGCGGCTGCCATGTGATCCTGCACACCTGCGGCCACCTGGGGGCGCATCTGCCCGGCCTGGTCGAGGCGGGTGCGGACGTGCTGGACAACAAGCAGCCCGCGCTGTGGCGCGACCATCCCCACGTCGATGCCGTGCGCGGCCGCGTCTGCTTCTCCACGTGCCTGGACATCCAGTCCTGCTTGCCGACGATCGCCAACGCTGAGATCGAGGCCGCCGTGGCCAAGCTGGTCGGGCGTCTCGCCACGCCTGCAGGCGGCTTCATCGCCAATCCGTATACGAAGCCGGATCTGGACATCGACCCGGCGAAGAACGCACGCATGATGGCAGCCTTTCGGGCCTTTGCCTGGCGCGTGCCCGCGCAGGAGGCAGGATCATGACAGCAGCCGTGGAGCCGACGCTGTTGGAGGCTTTTGGCGTCTACGAACGCCGCTTCGCCCGCGCCGTGGTGGACCAGCCCCCTCGCCACCCCTTGCGCAACCGCGGCGAGATCCGCGGCGTGGTGAAACGATGCTTGGGCATCCGGGACGAATGGATCCCCGCGATGCGGACCGAAGTCGTGCGCACCACCGCGCACGACGGGATCTGCATCCAGCATCTGGCGGGCACGAGCTGGCCGGAGGTGCAGGCGGCCGCGCATCTTTATCTGCCGACAAACGCAGCCGGCGCGGGCAATCCGTTCGTTCTGCTCTGCTGCGGTCACGGCAAAGGCTGCAAGCTCAACCCCGGCTACCAGGCCATGGCGCGGCACCTCGCCCGCCAGGGCGCGTGCGTGCTCGTGGCGGACAACATCGGGCAGGGCGAGCGCGCGTTCATGGGCCATCGCGAGCCTGTGGCGCCGTTTGCCTGCGGCACGAGCGTACAGGGACTGATCGTGCTCGAGGCGCTTGGCTGGCTCGCCTGGGCGCGGGCGGACGAACGCTTCGACAACGCGCGCATGGGCGCAGCCGGCAATTCCGGAGGCGGCCATCTGACCCGGCACCTCGCTGCGCTCGAAGACGATCTCGCGGCGATCTCGTCCTCGGGGCAGGCGAGCACCATCGCCTATACCGCGCAGAAGGAACGGCGCCTCTGCCACTGCGCCATCGTGCCGGGCATCGTGGGGCAACTCGAGATGTGGCAGCAGTACGCCTGCTTCGCGCCCCGACCGCTCTTCCTCTTCAACGGCCGGGACGACCACATGTTCCCCTGGGATCTCTTCTGGCAGACCGCACGCAAGGTGCGGGCGGTCTACGCCGAAGCGGGGGCGGGCGACCGATGCCGGGCTGAGACGCCCGCCGGCGGGCATTCGTGGGACTCGGAGCGGCGGGAACTCCTGGGCGCGTTCTTCCAGGAAGCGCTGGAACTGCCGCGACCGGGCATGATCCGCCCAGAGGACGAAGAGGACCTGCTCGATCCGGCATCCGGCGCATGCCTCGCCCGGGAGGGCAGGAACACCGACGACCTCGCCCGCTCCCTCACGGCCGTGGACGCACCCGCGGGGCTGGCCTTGTGGGACGTGTTCCCGCCGCGCGTGTCCGTGCAGGGCGGCGCAATGCTCTCGCGTCACACCAACCAGGAACAGCGCGCGCAGATCGACGTCCGCCAGATCTTCGCGCAGTTCGAGGCGTTTCTCAAGCCGGTGGCGGGGTAACCGCTTCCGGCGACGAAAGGATCAACCCGATGGCAACCTATCGATCGGTACTGGAAGGAAACGCGCCCGGGCGGCTGATTCTGCAGGAAACACCCCGCGCGGGCATGCGGGATTCGCGCAAGGACGCGCGGATCCCGTTCGCCAGCCGGTACATGCCCTGGCTGCGAACCGAGTACGCGGATGTGACGTTCCGCCACGAGCGGCAGGGCGAAGAGGACCGGTACATCTGGGAGACGCCGCGAGGCATTCTTACCGCGGCGCGCGCACACAACCACATGACGGAGTATCCGGTCAAATCGGAGAACGATATCCCGGTGTGGCGGTATGTCCGGGAGCAGACCCGCTATCATCCGGCACCGGATTTCCCGGGGTCGGCGGCTGATTCTCAGTGGCGTATACTCTTCAAATGGTCGCCCGTGCAGGAATTGCTCCAGTTCGGCACGGATGTGGCGAATTTCTATTACTTCCTCGAGGATGCGCCGGAGGAGATGGAGGCGCTCATGGCGGCGATGCACCGCAAGAACCTCGACGCGCTGGAATTGGCGATGGCGGCGTTTCCCGACACGACGGTCCTGACGCTGACCGAGAACACCTCGGTCACGCTCATCTCCCCGGCGCTGTATCGCCGCTACAGCCTCGGCCATGTCCGGGACTACGTCAATCTCGCACACCGACACGGCAAGCGCGTCGTCGTTCATATGTGCGGCCTTCTTGATGCACTGCTCGAATGCTTCCCCGAAACCGGGATAGACGGGATCCACGCCGTCACGCCGCCGCCGGTGGGGGATACGTTTTTCGCAACGGTGCGCGCCCGGTACGGCGACGGCTTCTCGATTGTCGGTCGGCTCAACGCGCAATTGTGGATCGGGCAACCGCGCGAACGCATCCGCGCGATCCTCGAGGAACTGATCCCGCCGTCGCTGGTGGAAACGCCGTTCGCGTTGTGGGCGAGCACGGACGAACTGTCTCCTTCCCCGGACGATGTCCGCCGCCTCGAAGACGCGGTGGCGGACTACAACCGCGCCCTCTTCGCCCCGACGCCGGCCCCGGCCTCCCCGGCCCGGCCGTAACGCCGGTTGACAGGCGGAAGGGCGCGACGGACAATCGGCGTCCGGACCGGATACGGGAGCCCCTTCATGCGCTTCGCCATCGGCTACCAGCAGCGTGACGAGGACCAGGAGTCGCTCGTCGACATCGTGCGCGACGGCGCAGACCAGGTGGCCGAGGTCTACTTCCCCTGGGTGGGCCAGGCGTCGGGTCGGGCACGTCTGGGCCGGCAGCGCGGACTCGTGGACTGGACCGCGCAAGCACGCCTGGAAACGGATCTGCGGGCCTTCCGGGAGATGGGGTGCAGGCTGGACCTCCTCTTCAACGCCAACTGCTACGGCGGCCGGGCGGTGAGCGAGTCCTTTGAGAACGAGATCGGCTCCACCCTGGCGCATCTCGAGGACGCGGTAGGCGGCGTGGACATCGTGACCACCACCTCTCCCTTTGTGGCGCGCACCGTGAAGGAGCACTTCCCGGACGTGGAGGTGCGCGCGAGCGTGAACATGCGCATCGGCACGGTCGAGGCGTTCGCATACGTGGCCGACCTCTTCGACAGCTTCTATTTGCAACGGGACCGCCAGCGCGCGATTCGCTACGTGCGCGAGGTCAAGGCCTGGTGCGAAGCCAACGGCAAGGGCCTGTGCCTGCTCGCCAACTCGGGCTGCCTGAAGAACTGCCCCGGCCAGACCTTCCATGACAACATGGTGGCCCATGACGCGGAGATCGACGAGACCAAGAATGTGCCCGGCTGGACCCCGCACGTCTGCTGGCGCCTCTACCAGGACCGTGCGAAGTGGCCAGCCATCCTGCAGGCCACCTGGATCCGGCCCGAGGATGTGCATCAGTATGATGGTGCCTGCGACATCATGAAGCTCGCCACGCGCATGCACCAGAATCCGCGCATGGTGCTGCATGCGTACTTGAGCGGGACCTACCCCGGCAACCTCCTGGATCTTCTGGAGCCCGGCCTGGGGCCGGCCTTTGCCCCCCATCTCCTGGACAACACGCGTTTTCCAGCGGACTGGTTCGACCGGACCAGCACGTGCGACGGCTGTTGCACGCGCTGCTCGTACTGCGCACGCGTGCTCGAAACGGTGCTCGTGTCCGGGGAAGATCAGACGGGGTGAGTTTCCTCTGGGCGGAAGGTTCTAGGCGGCAGGGGCTGCCGGTCCATGGGACGATGTGTCGGCTGGCCTCGTCGCCTGGCGCGCGCCCTCCACACGTCCTGCCTGACCGCACGCGTCCCGGTCAGCGGACTTCGTCCGCCCGCACGAACTGGCCACCCACATAGGCGTAGTGCCAGATGGACCGGTCGAGGGTATTGCGTTCGGTGTACTGGCTCTCGAAGTGGTTATACATGTGCGGCGGGCGGTTCGGAAACCAGTGGACCGAGGCGTCCAAGAGCAGCGCGTTGACGCCGTCCACGAGAGTCCCGTAGCCACCAGACGTGTGTGTGCTCCACACCCCCACGTGGAACGTACAACCCGAGAAGATCAGATTCGTGGCCGGCACGTCGTGTTTGTTGAAGTCGCGGAGGCGCGTGGGCAGGCCGCCTGCGCCGCCGGAATTGCCCGCGTAGCCGAGCCGGGTAACGGGGTTCTCGCCCGCGTCCACGTCCGCCTCGGCCAAGCGCCGCTTGAGCTCCGGAATGTCGTAGGTCCAGTGGCCTCCTCCTTTGAAAATGGCCGCCGGGCAGAACCAGACCTCGGGGTCGCGGAGGTACCCGCCATAGTGCAGCCGGGCGGTGCGGCTCAGCCGGCCCTGGCGCAGGTCGTAGCGATGCGTGACCCACCAGCGGTCCTGATCCTTGATGGGGATCCGGCCCTCGTAGTCGTTCACGTACATCTGCATGCCCAGGCCGATCTGCCGTTCATTGCCCTGGCACGACGCGCGCCGGGCCGCGCGAAGCGCGTCCGACAGCACGGGCAGAAGAAGTCCGGCCAGAACGCTGATGATCGCCATCACCACAAGCAACTCGACCAGCGTAAAACCAAGACGGTCGGATCGTTCGGGCTTTTTCACGGCAATCCCTCCCGAGCACTTTTGCTGCACTTCCGGTCCCCGCATCGCGTCCGGATGGGGCGCAGGGGCACTCCTGACTCTCCCTTCAGTATACGACATGACAGGGCGCCCCGCAAACCGCAAGGGAGCCTCCGGATGCGTCCTTGCCTCGCCCGGGGCGGGCTCCTATAATCCCGGCAGTTTTCGCGTCTTCGTTCCGCGGGGAAGCCCCATGGACGACGAGATCGTGATCGGGTTGGAGGTACACGTGCAGCTCGCGACTGCGAGCAAGCTCTTCTGCAGCTGCCCCAACGCGTTCTCGCTCGATCCCAACACCCAGATCTGCCCGGTCTGCCTGGGCCAGCCGGGCGTGCTGCCCGTGCTGAACGAAGAGGCCTTCCACCTGGCCCTGCGCGCGGCCCTGGCCCTCGGGTGCGAGATCCCGCCGGTCACCAAGTTCGACCGCAAGCACTACTACTACCCAGACCTGCCCAAGAATATCCAGATCAGCCAGTACGACATGCCCCTCAGCCGCAACGGTGCGCTTGCGGTCGACGTGAACGGGACGGAGAAGCGCGTCTCCATCCTGCGCGCCCACCTCGAGGAGGATGCGGGCAAGCTCCTGCACGACGGCGCTGGGTCCGCGGTCGATCTCAACCGCACGGGCACGCCGCTGTTGGAGATCGTGAGCGGACCCGACCTGCGGAGCCCGGCCGAGGCGCGGGCGTACCTCGAGCAGCTCAAGCTGACCCTCCAGTATGTAGAGGTCTCCGACTGCAACATGGAGGAAGGGTCGCTGCGGTGCGACGCCAACATCTCGATCCGGCCGGCCGGCGCAACAGAGCTAGGCGTGAAGAACGAGATCAAGAACATGAACTCCTTCAAGGGGACCGAGAGCGCACTGGGGCTCGTGGCCGAGGAACTCCGCCGCGCCAAAGCAACGGGCGAGACGATCCGCCAGACCACCTGGGGCTACTCGGTCGAGCGCGACGCGGTCTTCCCCATGCGCGTCAAGGAGGAGGCCAACGACTACCGCTATTTCCCCGAGCCCGATCTTCCGCCCGTACGCGTCTCCCGGGAGTGGGTCGAAGAAACGCGCCGAAACCTGCCCGAGCTGCCCCGCGCGCGCCAGCAGCGGCTGCAGGAACAGTTCGATCTCTCGGTCTACGACGCGCACGGGCTCGTGCAGGACCGGACACTCGCCGACTACTTCGAGGCCGTGGCCGCGTGCGTGGACCGCCCCAAAGCGGCGGCCAACTGGATCCTGAACGACGTGGTCCGCGAGATGCGGGAGCGCGGCTGGGCCGACGTAGCCGATTTTCCGGTAGCGCCCGCAGCTCTGGGCGAGCTCATTGCGCTCGCGGAAGACGGCGCGGTCAACCGGCCGACGGCCAAGAAGCTCCTCACGCGCCTGATCGAGGGCGAGGTCGATTCGGCGCGCGCGACCGTGGAGCGCGAGGGCCTCGGCCAGGTCGCCGACCGGGCTGCCCTCGCCGACCTCCTGGAAGGCGTGATCCGCGAACACCCCACGCAGACGGCGGAGCTCGAGGGCGGCAAGCACACCACCGCCATGTGGTTCGTGGGCCAGATCATGCGCGCCACCCAGGGGCAGGCCGACCCGCAGACCGTGCAGGCCGTAGTGGCCGAACGCTTCCACATCGACCCAGCGCTGCTCCAGAAGCGGAAGAAGCAGGGCAAGAAGGACTGAACGGCATGACGCAAAGGCTCTTGCCACAGAGAGCCGATGGCCTTCACCACGAAGGACAGGAACAGCACGAAGGGGCTGCTCTTGACATCATACGAGGGCCATACGGATACGCACCGGATCTAGTCCTTCGTGTCCTTCACGCTCTTCGTGGTGAAACAAAGCGATCGATTTGTTCGTGGTCTCTGTGGGTGGATATGCGTTTTCGTGTCAGCTTCCAAGACAAGCGTTTGTGCGCAGGGCGCGGAGTGGACATGGACGACCTGACGCCGATCGCGAAGTTCCTGATCGTGGCCGGCATCCTCCTTGTGCTGGTCGGGGGGCTCCTGCTGCTCGCGCCCAGGATCCCCTACCTGGGCCGGCTGCCGGGCGACGTCCGCTACGAGGGCGCGCGGATGCGCCTCTACGTGCCCATCGCCACGTGCCTGCTCCTCAGTGCGCTCTTGAGCCTGGCGCTCTACGTGATCCGCAAGATCAAGGGAGGATGAGGATGCGCCGTGGCCTGCGCGACAAGGCAAAACGGCCAGCGCCGGACGGCGACCAAGGCGCGCTCACCGTCTCGGCCGTGACCCGTCGCATCAAGGGGCTGCTCGAGACCGAGGTAGGCCGCGTGACCGTGGCCGGCGAGATCGGGTCGATCACCCGGGCCCGGTCGGGACACGTCTACCTCTCGCTCAAGGACGAGCACGCGGTGCTCGACGCAGTGCTCTGGCGCAGCGCCGCCGGCCGCCTCTCCTTCGATCCGCAGGAGGGCGAGAAGGTGCTGGCCCGCGGCGCGATCACGGTCTACGAGCCGCGCGGCCGGTATCAGCTGATCGTCTCCAGCCTCGAGCCGGCCGGCCGGGGCGAGCTCCAGCAGCGCTTCGAGGCGCTGGTGAAGAAGCTGCGCGAGGAGGGACTGTTCGAGCCGGCGCGCAAGCAGTCGTTGCCCGAGCGCCCCAGGACCGTTGGTGTGGTCACGAGCGCCACGGGCGCGGCCGTGCGGGACATCATCAAAGTGCTGCGCCGCCGCATGCCTGGGGTGCGGATCGTGCTCTCGCCGTGTCGCGTGCAGGGGACAGGAGCGGCCGCCGAGGTCGTGTCCGCGCTCGAACGCATCGACCGGTGGGGCCGGTGCGAGGTCCTGATCGTGGGCCGCGGGGGGGGCAGCCTTGAAGACCTGTGGGCGTTCAACGAGGAGCCGGTGGCCCGCGCCATCGCAGCCGCGCGCACGCCCGTGGTGAGCGCAGTGGGCCACGAGGTGGACGTGACCATCGCCGACCTCGTGGCCGACGTGCGCGCAGCCACGCCGTCCGAGGCGGCCGAGACCGTGGTGCCGGACGTGAGCGTCTTCCGGCGGCAGATCGCCTCGCTCCAGCGCGCGCTCGGCCAAGCGCTCCTGGGCCGGATCCGCGAGGCCAAGGCGCGGCTAGGCGCACTAGGCCGGGCGCCGGTGCTGCGCCGGCCATTCGAACTCGTGCGCATGCGCCAGCAGCTCCTGGACGAGACAGCCGAGGCATTGGCGCGCACCCTGCGCGACCAGCTTTTGGCCAAGCGCAACCAGTTGGAACTCGCGACCGCGCGCCTGGAGGGGCTTTCGCCGCTCGCCATCCTCACCCGCGGCTACAGCGTGACCCAGGCCGAAGCGAACGGCCGGATTCTGCGCAGCGCCAAGGAGGTGAAGCCGGGCGAGCGGATCGTCTCCCGCCTGGCTCAAGGGACGATCGTCAGCGAAGTGTGCGAGACCAGGAACGAAGACTGAACCCGAAAGGACCCGTCATGGCCAAGAAGAAGTCCGCGTCGTTCGAAGCGCTGCTGGCCGAGACCGAGGAACTGGTGGACACGCTGGAAGGAGGCGAGCTCTCCCTCGACGAGTCGCTCAAGAAGTATGAGAAGGGCATCCAGAACCTGCGCACCTGCGCCAAGCTCCTCGGCGAGGCCGAGCAGAAGGTCAAGGTGCTCGTGGAAGAGACCGAGGGCGCCTTCAAACTCGAGGAGCTCGACGAAGAGGCGGTGGCCGGCGACGACGAATGACCGCGCGGCGCGTCACCCGCCCGTCGCGAGCGGTCGGCGGGGGGCGGAGCCACGTTTCTCTCCCCGCGCCCGATGGCGATGAGCGCCATGCTCTAGAACACCAACTCCACGAAGTTCACGAGCCACGTGAGCAGGCCCACTGTGGCGAGGAAGAGCCCGATGCCGGACATCCACCATCCGCTCTTCTCCCCGGCAGCGCGGTGGATGTCCACCAGAGCCCAGATGCCGATGCCGAGGCTTCCGACCGGGAAAAGCAAGGCTGGCACGAGCAGGAGGCTTTCGCCCACCAGGCTGATGAACACGATGCCGAGCAATCCGAGGAGAAAGCTGATCCCGGCCAGGTAGCTCGTCTTGCGGGGGTACCGGAAACGCTTCTTGCTCGCCCCGCGCAGGCCGCGGTCCGTGAACTGTCCGCAATACCGGCACCGCCGGGCGCGCTCGGGAATCATCTCGCCGCACACGGGACAGGGCTTCAGCCGTTCTTCCTGGCCACGGAAATGCATCACCTGGCGGCGGCTGTGTGGGCCGGCTGCGCATGTGGGCACAGCGCACCCGCCCTTCTCGTGCCAGCAGTCCAGGTGGTAGTCGGCGTGGCAGCGGATGCAGCTGACCGCCTCATTCGCGTCCACGGTTTCGCCACAGGCTGCGCAGATCAAGGCGCTGGCAGGCTGGGGGGAGGAACCGTTCGGGCGGGCGGGCTGCGGCGCTGGCGACCCTGCCGAGGGGAGAGACGCGACAGGCGCAGACGGCTCCGCCGTGCTTGACGCGTTGCGTGGACCGGGCGCCGATCGCTCGGCGGACGGAGCCTCCGTTGCCTGCGCCCCCAACGCCTCGTCGGGCTCTTCCGGGAACGTCGCGGGAAGACCATGGGGCCGGCCCGGCACCTCGACCAGCGCGCCACAGGCGGGACAGCGCGCGTACAGGCCCGCGTGGGCGCTTGCCGCCGTCATCTCGAAGCCGCAGGAGCAGCGAAATTCGATGGCCATACGACCCATCCGAGAGACTGCATCGCCGGGCGCAACCCGGCGACCGGGTCGGCGACCGGCATGCCACGGCCGAATCCGGCACCTGGCGCATTGTATCGCGTGCACAGGGACGCCACAAGGGGCGAACGCGCGGGAGGGGAAGACGGAGGCAAGGCCTCCACAGGCAACAGGACTACCGGCTGTAAAACTCGACCACCAGCTGTTCCTGGATGGGCAGGCGCACGTCGTCGCGAAGCGGCAGCCGAACCACCTTGGCGGTCATCGAACTCCCGTCGACCGCGATCCAGTCCGGCGGTTCGTATCCGCTCTTGCGCTCCAGGCACTCTTTGACGAGCTTCTTGACGTTCGGCTTGTCGCGAAACGTCAGGGTGTCGCCCGAATGGATGAGGGCGGAGGGAATATCGACCTTGTGATCGTTCACCCGCACCTGGCCGTGCGTGATCATCTGTCGCGCAGCCGCCCGGGTCGGCGCGAAACCCGCCGCATACACGGTGTTGTCCAGGCGCCGTTCGCACAGAATCAGGAAGTTGTGGCCCGTATCGCCCTTCATCCGGCGGGCACGATCCATGAACCGCCGCATCTGCTTCTCGCGCATGCCGTAGGCGTGCATGACCTTCTGCTTCTCGAGCAGCCGGCGGCCGTATTCGGACTGCTTGCGCGTGAAGCGCACCGCCTCGCGCTTGAGGTAGGCCTTTTCCACGCCGACATTGTCGAAGATCAGAAAGCCGACCCGGCGGCAGAGCTTCGTCTTCGGTCCCGTGTGTCGCCCCATGCGAACCAATCTCCTTGACACAACAGACGCATTGCTGTACATCGCTCCATGCGTAGGAGCGGAGCCGCCCATTAAAGCGGGTTGGCGGGGGCTCGTCAACCGAAATCGCGGCGTTTTCTTTTCGTGCAGAGGGAGCCTGCCCCATGCGATATGTCCGTTTTCTGGCCAGAGGCATCGCCCCACAGCCCCTGCTCGGGGCCCTGAACGATGACGGGAACATCGAGGTGCTCAGAGGCGATCTCTTCGGTACAACCACGCCCACCGATCAGGTCATGGGCCTTGCAGAGATCGATGCCTTCCTGCCTCCCGTGAATCCGCCCAACATCTTCGCCCTCGGCAAGAACTATGCGGATCACGCCGCCGAATTCGACGGGGACGTCCCGGCCGAGCCGGTCATCTTCCTCAAAGCGACCACGAGCGTAACCGCCCACCGCCAGCCCATCGTGCTGCCGCAGGACTTTCCGGACGAAGTGGATTACGAGGCCGAACTGGCGGTCGTCATCGGCCGCACGGCCAGACGCGTATCGCGCGCCGAAGCCGCTGGCTGCGTGCTGGGGGTCACCTGCGCGAACGATGTCACACAGCGCAAGTGCCAAAAGGAACTCGACGGGCAGTGGGCTCGGGCCAAGAGCTTCGACACGTTCTGCCCGCTCGGTCCGACCCTGGTGACCGGCCTGGACCTCTCCGACCGTCAGGTCCAGCTGCGCCTGAACGGCGAAGTCATGCAGGAAGCATCCACGCGGGATCTACTCTGGGACGTGCCCGCCACCATCGAACTGCTCTCCAGTTGCTTTACCTTGCAGCCCGGCACGGTCATCTTGACGGGTACGCCGGCCGGCGTGGGAGGCGCGCGGACGCCACCCGTCTATCTCCAGGCGGGCGACCGCGTGGAAGTGGACATTTCAGGGGTGGGCGTGCTGGAGAACGAGGTCAAGGGCCCGTAGCAGCGTCGCGCGCGCACCCTACGGGGTTTCGCCGTCGCCCCCGCGGCTCTTCCAGGGCGCCAGAGGCGAGACACGGTCTTTGCCAACCTTGTTCTGGGCATTCGGGTCGGGCGCTGGCGCGGGCTGCGCCGCAGCATTGCCCCCTCCGATGGTCCGGCCACTGGTGTCCGTGGCCCACCCGGGCGTCGGGGCCTTGCTCCGGTCGGTGTCGGTGGCCACGCCCTGGGCCTCGACGCGCTCGCCGGTCTGCTGTTCGAGAAGGATCTCGCCGCGCCGGCGCTCGACCACCTTGGGCTCGGCCTTCTTTGCGGTCTCCCCTGAGGCAGGCTGGCGGGCCTCCTTCTTGGCCTTCTGGATCTCTTTGTTCTTTTGGCGGAGGGCTTCGGCTTCAGCCGCGGTCAGCTCGTTGCCCTTGGCATCGTAGACCTTCTTCACGAGCTGGACGTTCTCCCCGCGTTTGGGCGCAGGCGGGGGCGGCTGCTGGTTGCCGAGGGCCACGACCAAGCCCGCGATCAGGATGAGCGCACCGATGCAGAGAGCGGCCAGCATGGTGGGATCCATGGTATTGCGCTTGCGCGAACGGCCCCGTCTGCGGTCCTCACGGTCGTCTCCCTGGTCGCCACGGTCCCGGCCGCTCCGCTGCTCGCTGGGTTCCCGGGCCGCGCGGCGGGGTTGCCGTTCTCTGGATCGCCGTGTGCGTGTCATGGATTCCCTCCAAGTCTTTTTAGGGCTTACGGTTACAGAAACCTTCCGCCGCAGCGCCTCGCAGGGCGCGCGTCTCTACAAGGGGAAACGTCCCAGGCACCCCGCAAGTTCAGAGTTTCTCGGGGTTTTCCGCCTTTTCGCAGCCCCCCGCCTCTTGTTTGATGGTAGCACGAATCCGCTGCCCATGCAAGCATTCTCCAACCGTCGTCTTGACAACGCAACCCGGAGGAGTTTAATAGGTTGGCTGTGTTTTGCTGTCAGAATGGAGGGGCCATGGCCAAGGCCAAGGGACCGGAACTCTTCGAACTCCTGGCCCGCGGCAAGAGCCGGATCCGGGGAGAAAGGGATGTCTCCAGTAGCGCGCTCGAACCCTCCCGGCCAGCCTCTCCACCCGCGGCCCGGGCTGAAGCCGGTGTCCGCGAGATCGTCTTCAGTCTGGACACGGCCTTCGTCATCTTCGTGGCTGTGCTGATGCTGGTCGCTTCCGCCTTCTACCTCGGGTACAAACGCGGCGCGCTCGAGCGCGATCTATTGCCCCGGAAGGGGTCCCGTGCGGTCGAAGAGATGGCGGACGTGGAGGCAGCCGAAGGCATCGAGGGACTCCCAACCGGCACCCGGATCACGCTCACGGGAGACGAATACACACTCAAGCTGCGCCTGACCGAGGATCATTCTCCGCCCGAACTGGCCCGGCTGCAGAAGGACGCCAACCACGTGGGGCGGCTTCTGGCGCGGGAATTCGCGGAGGCAGAGCCGCTGGAAGTCATGATCTTCGACAACAGCAAGCTCTACGCCCTCGGCGTCGGACTCTTCGAATCGCGGGACGACCCGCGACTGCGCCGACTCAAGGAGCGCCTGGCCAAGGACCCCGGCCCTCCAACCAGCGGCCCACAACCCTATGGAGGATGCGGTGTTGCGCAGACCGGCCATTTGGGAAAGGTGGTGCATCCATGAAGCCCATCCCAGACTGCATTCCTGATGCCCTGCGTCTGGTTCTGCATACCGCGCGCCTGGAGTCCGACGATCCGTTCATCCACCGCAAGGTGCTCAGCAAGGTCATGGCGAAGCTGGTCGAAGACCCCGACTTCGGTCTCAGCCCGGCCGAACTGACCTTTGGGTGCATCACCACGGCATACAAGGCTCTAGGCGTGAAGGACCCGTATGACAAGGAGAAGGCCCGCCGCAACCGGGCCATGCTGGGGCTGGAGAAGAGCTTCCGAAGCTACCTCGATGCAGCCTCCGACCGCCTGGATGCGTGCCTCAACCTCGTGCTCGCCGGTTCCATCAGCCGGGACATCCTGGGGCGAACTGAGGCCGAGCAGGACATCCTCGAACAGCTGCACGTGCCCCTGGCGCGCGACGACCGGAACGCCCTGCGCAAGGAACTGGGCCGGGCCGAACGCATCATGTACATCGTGGATGCAGCAGGCGAGATCGTACTCGACAAGCTGCTGATCGAAGAGCTCGGCAAGAAGCAGCGCGTCGTGGCGGTGGTGGCGCATCGGCCGGTGTTGCTGGCCGCCACCCAGACGGATGCCGAGGCGGTCGGCCTGCCTGACGTGGCCGAAGTGGTCGACCCGGGGGCTCCCATGCTCGGGCTGCTCCTCGAACGGGCCTCCACCGCCTTCCGGGAGACCCTTCAGGCGGCGGACGTGGTGATCGCCAAGGGGGAGACGCACTTCGAAACCTTGAGCGCAGCGGACCGCGAGATCTTCTTCGTATTGCAGGCCCGGTGCGAATCCGTGGCCGCGCGGTTGGAGATGGCACCCGGCAGCGCTGCACTGGTCCACCAAGCCGGCCGGCCGGGTTCGACCGTGCTCGAGGCGGCAGCCGGCTGGGGCAAGGCGCAGCCAAAGAAGGAATGAGGTTTCTCCCGTCCGGACATGATTTCCATTTGACTTTGTGGGGGAGGCAGTTAGAGTGGTGCGTCCCGGCGCACCTGTGGCAGCCGAACCGCGCGTCGGCAGAGCTGACGAGGAGATAGTCGTGAGCATTCACCGCAGCCTGCGAACAAGCGGCGCTATGGCCCGCCATCGCAACGTCTTGACGCGGCCCGAGAGGCTCGACAAGCTCGAACGAGAGGGTCGCTGGAACGAAGAGGAATCGGTGCTCGGGATTCCCAAGGTCCGGTCGATCAAGGTCACGGTCAAGAAGAAGAAGAAGAAGGAAGAGGAGGCCGTGGAAGCCGCAGCACCGGAAGCCGAAGCCGCCCCGACCGCGGACAAAGGTGCAGCCCCCGAGTGAGGGGCCGCCCCGCGGCGTTGCCACTCTTACCGCGAGGTGCGGCCGACCGTGCCTCGCGGTTTTCTCTGGCGTGGCGGGCGACAGCCGCTTGTGCGGCATCAGCGGCCCAAAATGCCCGGCGATCCACCACGGAGGCCCATGGAACTCGCCGAACGCGTCAGGCAGACCGACATCAGCGGCATCCGCAAGGTCTTCGACCTGGCGGCCGACCTCGAAGATCCCGTGAATCTTTCCATCGGCCAGCCGGACTTCGACGTGCCGGGGCCCGTGCAGGAGGCCGCCTGCCAGGCCATCCGATCGGGACGGAACAAGTACACCCAGACGCAGGGCGGGCCCGAACTCCGCGCCGCGCTGCTCGCGCATTTGGGCGGCCGGTACGGGGAGGAGGAACTGCTCGTCACGTCGGCCGTCTCGGGCGGGCTCCAGCTCGCCTTTCTGGCACTCCTGAACCCGGGAGACGAGGTGCTCGTCCCCGATCCGTACTTCGTCATGTACAAACAGCTCGCCCTCATGGTCGGTGCCCGGCCCGTCTTCTACAACACGTACCCCGACTGGGGACTCCACCCCGATCGCATCGCCGGTCTCATCACGCCGCGCACCAAGGCCATCTGCATCAACAGCCCCTGCAATCCTACGGGCCGGGTCTACGACCGGGCCGAGCTCGAGGCCGCGGCCGCGGTCCTTCGCAAGCACGACATCGTCGCGCTCTCCGACGAAATCTACGAGCACTTCTGTTACGACGAAGCGTTTAGCAGTTTCCGCGAGGTCTACGACCCGACCGTTGTGCTGGGCGGTTTCTCCAAGAGCCACGCCATGACCGGCTGGCGCGTGGGGTACGCGGCCGGTCCGTCCGAACTCGTCCAGGCCATGACCAAGTTTCAGCAGTTTACCTACGTCTGTGCGCCCGCGCCGTTTCAGCTTGGCGCAGTCGAAGCGCTCAAGACCGACATGTCGGCAGCGATCGACGCCTACCGGGCCAAACGCGACCGGATCTACGAAGGGCTCGTGGACGCCGGGTACGAAGTGGAGAAGCCGGGCGGGGCGTTCTACATCTTCCCCAAGGTGCCGTGGGGCGACGACATGGGTTTCGTGCAGCGGTGCATCGAGCGGAACCTGCTCCTCATCCCGGGCAGCGTCTTCTCGGAACAGCACAGCCACTTCCGCATCGCCTATCCGGCGGCGGACGAGACGATCGAGCGGGGCCTCGAGATCCTGCGGGCAGTGCGGGAGCCCTAGCCACCGTGCACAAGGACTACGTATGCCGGAGACCATGAAGAAGATCACGTCGCTCGCCAAGCGCAGGGGGTTCGTCTTCCCGAGTTCGGAGATCTACGGCGGGCTGCGGTCATGCTACGATTACGGGCCGCTCGGCGTGGAACTCAAGAAGAACATCAAGGAGGCCTGGTGGCGCGACATGGTCCACCGGCGCGCCGACATCGTGGGCATCGACTGTTCGATCATCATGCACCCCGACGTCTGGAAGGCGAGCGGCCACCTCGCCGGGTTCACCGATCCGCTCGTGGACTGCAAGAACTGCAAGGAGCGCTTCCGTGCCGACCACGCGCCCAAGGCCGAGCCGGGCACCGAGGCGGAGTACCGCGAGGGCGGCAAATCCGACGGCAAGAAGCAGAAGGGCGTGGTCGGGACCTGCGGGTACGTCTGCCCG
>CAZBZG010000067.1:0-18450 GCA_964496245.1 uncultured Planctomycetaceae bacterium
AGTGCCTGTGCTACAAACCGCTCTCACCGAGTGTTACCCGGAATTGAACCAGGCCTTCCTTTTCTCTGTTATCGGTCCCTGGCCGGCCGGGCGTTGACGGATTCGATCCATTTTTTCCGGAAAATCTCCGGGTTGACCTCGCTGCACAGAAGGCCTATGATCTCGCGAAGAGGAATCCGGCGAAAGGGAGACGCATGTCCGATGCGCCCGACGGTCGGCCCAACTGGGACGAGTACTTCATGACCATCGCCCAGCAGGTGGCCACGCGCAGCACGTGCCTCCGGCGCAAGGTGGGCGCCGTGCTGGTCCACCGCAAGCGCATTCTGGCCACCGGCTACAATGGCGCGCCCCGGGGCATGGCCCACTGCTTCGACGTCGGATGCCTGCGCGAGCAGCTCCAGATCCCGTCAGGACAACGGCACGAGATGTGCCGGGGGCTGCACGCCGAGATGAACGCCCTCCTTCAGGCTGCGATCTACGGGGTGTCGGTCGAGGGTGCTGTCCTCTATTGCACGACCCAGCCCTGCGTGCTCTGCGCCAAGATGCTCATCAACGCGGGCATCTGCAGGATCTATATGGATGAGGGGTATCCGGACGGTCTGGCCCTTCAGATGTTGGACGAAGCGGGAGTCGAGTTGATCCAAGTGGGAGCACAGCATGACGACCAGCGCTGAGGAGATCCGGCAGGCATTCGCGGCTCACGGTCAAGGTCACGTCTTCGCTCACTGGGATGCGCTGAACGACGACGAGCGCGCGGTCCTCCTCGCAGACTGCGCCTACGTTGATTTCGACTGGCTGGAGGAGCGCCTACGGCAGTACAAGCGGGAGAGTACGGCCGAGATCGAAGCCGTGGATCTCGAACCCGCCCCCGTCATCCGCCTGCCGCAGACCTCGGACGAGCGGCAGCGTGAGGCGGCCACGCGCGAACGGGGAGAGGCGGCCTTGCGCGAAGGGCGTCTGGCCGCCTGCGTGGTGGCCGGCGGCCAGGGCACGCGTCTCGGGTTCGACGGTCCCAAGGGCGCCTATCCCATTGGCCCGGTCTCGGACCGCAGCCTCTTCCAGTGGCACGCCGAGCAGATCCTGGCCCGGGCCCGCCGGCACGGTGTGACCATCCCGTGGTATGTGATGACGAGCAGCACCAACGACGAGGCCACGCGTGCCTACTTCGCGGAGCATCATTTCTTCGGATTCGAAGAGAGGGACGTCTGGTTCTTCCAGCAGGGGATGGTGCCGTCGATCGATTCCGAGGGAAAGCTGATCCTGGCCGACAAACACCGGATCGCCCTCAACCCGGACGGGCACGGCGGCGTGCTCGCGGCGCTCGTCAAATCGGGCGCGGTCGAGGACATGCGCGCCCGCGGCGTCAACACGATCAGCTATTTCCAGGTGGACAATCCCCTGGTCACCATCTGCGATCCGGTCTTCGCAGGCTATCACCTGGCCGAAGGGGCCGGGTTCTCCTCCAAGATCCTGGAGAAGGCAGCGCCCGAGGAGAAGGTGGGCCACATCTGCCGCTCCGGCGGCAAGCTGCGGGTCATCGAGTATTCGGATATGGACTTCGAGCAGATGCACGCCCGGGACGAGAATGGCCGGCTGCGCTTCTGGGCCGGATCCATCGCCATCCACATGCTGGACGTGGAATTCGTCGGTCAGGTGGGCGGGCAGGCCCGCCTGCCGTGGCACATCGCGCGCAAGAAAATCCCCTATTTCGACGGGAAGCACGTGGTTCGGCCGGACAAGCCCAACGGCATCAAGTTCGAGACCTTTGTCTTCGATGCGCTGCCCCTCAGCCCGTCCAGCGTGACCATGGAGGTCGAACGCGAGCAGGAGTTTGCACCGGTCAAGAGCCCGGCGGGCGTGGATTCGGGGGACACCTGCCGTCAGTTGCTGTCCGACCGGTTCGCGCGGTGGTTGGAGGCGTGCGGGGTGGCGGTCGCCCGCGACCCGGAGGGTCACGTCAAGGCGCGCATCGAGATCAGTCCGCTCTACGCGCTCGATGTCGAAGAACTCAAGCAGAAGCTGCCATCCGATCTGCAGGTGGGGGAGGAGCTGGTACTGGCGTGAGCCCGGGCCTGCACCGCATGGAGGAGCGATCCGAACTTCGCAAGGAGGAGAGCCGCATGACCGATCCCATTGCATTTGATTTCGGCAACTGCCTGCAGGCGGCCGTGGGGGAACGCGGCATTGAGCCCGCGTGGCTCGAGACGCTCGAGGAGCGGGTGTGCAGGGTCGTCGGGGATCTGCAGAACGCTCGGGGACAGGGCATGACCGGCTGGTTCGACCTGCCCTACGAGACCGAACAAGTGGACCGGATCCTCGCGAGCGCTGAGGCCAAGGAAGGCCGCTACGACGACATCGTGGTGCTGGGCATCGGCGGATCGGCGCTCGGCACGATCGCATTGCGCACCGCCTTGCTTCATCCGTTTCACAACCTGCTCCCCAAAGACCAGCGGGGCGGCCTGCCGCGGCTGCACGTGCTCGACAACGTGGACCCGGATCTGCTTGCCGCTTTCTTCGAGGATATGATCGATCCGAAGGCCACGCTCTTCATCGTGATCTCCAAGAGCGGTTCCACGGCCGAGACCATGAGCCAGTTTCTGACGGCGGTCGACCTGATCCAACATCGCGTCGGAGAAAAGGCGCTGGCCGACCATCTGATCGCCATCACGGACAAGTCCAAGGGTGTGCTGCGGCCGATCGCGGACGAACGGAAGCTGGAGAGCTACTGGATTGCCGACAGCGTGGGCGGGCGCTTCAGTGTGCTCTCGCCCGTGGGCCTGCTGCCCGCCGCATTGCTCGGCATGGACCTCAAGGCCCTGCAGGCGGGCGGTGCGGCCATGGACGAACGGTGCCGCGCGGCCGATCTGATGACCAACCCGGCGGCGCTCTACGCGGCCGTGCATTACCTGGCCGACACCAGGCTGGACGCGCGCATCAGCGTGATGATGCCCTATGCGTCCAGCCTCAAGGACGTGGCCGACTGGTACTGCCAGCTCTGGGCCGAATCGCTCGGCAAGCGCAAGGACACTGGCGGCCAAGACGTGTTCGTGGGCGGCACGCCCGTGAAGGCGCTTGGCGTGACCGACCAGCACTCCCAGGTCCAGCTCTACACCGAAGGGCCCTTTGACAAGGTGACGACGTTGATCCGCGTCGAACGCTTCGCCAAGGAGCTGCCGATCCCGGCGCTCTACAGCGACGTGGACGCGCTCGCCTATCTGGGCGGCAAGACGTTCGGTCAGTTGCTGGAGGCGGAGCGCCGTGGCACCGAGCTCGCGCTGACCGAAGCGGGCCGCATGAACCTCACCGTCACACTCCCCGAGGTCTCGGCCCACACCGTTGGGCAGCTCTTCTTCGCACTGGAGCTGGCCACGGCCGTGGCGGGCGGGCTCTACGACATCGATGCCTTCAATCAGCCCGGCGTGGAAGCGGGCAAGATCGCCACCTATGCGCTCATGGGCCGGAGCGGCTACGAGGAGAAGGCCAAGGAGATCGAGAACCAGCCCGACCGCGATCCGCGGTACGTACTCTGAAGGTCCCGCCTGAACCGAACGTTCTATGGAGGGTCCGGCTCCTGCCGGACCGCGCGTACGGCGAGCGGTCCGGACGCGCAGAAGCGCGTCCCTCCGACTCCCCCTTGTGGCGTTCGGGCGTGTCGGTCTTGCCGTCCGGTGCGAGAAATGAAAGCGGCCAGCCCTTGTCGGGCTGGCCGGGAATGACGAAAGGCGATGCGGCGCGCAATCAGTTGAGCGCGGCCAGTTCGGGCTCCGGCGGGGGCGCGGTTTCGTCCGCCCAGCCGATCTCCGGGCCAGGCGCGATCTGTTCGGGCCGTGTCCGGTCGGGCTCACTCAGGCTGATCAGGACCTCGGCCATGGGCCGGACCGAAGGTGCCTCGGCCGCGGATTCCGTGTAGATCGGGGCGAGTTCCGGACCGGTCAGGCTCACCTCAGGGGGGGGGCGGACCGGCCGCGTCAATTCGGTCCTTGGCGGCGCCGACCGCGTGGTGCGGGCGGCGAGCAGTACTTCGGCCGGTGCGGCCAGGGGTTCGGCTGGCGCGTCGGTCAGAACGTCCGCCAGCGGCCGCGGGGATGATTCATCCACATCGGCCTCCGAGACGTGGGCCCGGACGTCCGGCTGCTGGGGAAGGACCACCTGCCTGGTGTCGCACCCGCCTACGGGATGCGGCAGGGCGAGCGCGTAGCTCATCTGCGACGGGGCATGCCAGGGCGGGACGGTCACGGTCTCGGTCTGACTGTCAGGAAGAATCGCCTGCTCCTGGTCCCGGCACCCTGCGATAAGAACGGTTCCAGCCACCACACCGCTCACAGCGATCAGGATCCAGTTGCGCATAGCCTGTCTCCCCTGAAAAGCCAATACATGACTATACCCGAATTTAGCCTGCAATCAACTTTCTTTGCAAGCGCTTTCTCAGGCTTTTTCATCAACTCTTATCGGACGCTCGCGCCTCCGTATCCAGGCATTCTTGCCTTCTGTAGCGCTGCGAAGCGGGCCGCTTCTGGCGAAACCGCTTTCGAGCAGCGTCGTGGACCCAGGGGCACGGTCGCGTCACCTTCTCCCCGCCTCAGGCCTCGTCGTAGAAGTCGATGGTCCGGAACCAGATATTGCGAAACCGCACCAGGTCCCCGTGGTCCTGGAGGCGCAGGGGCGCGGGTCCGTGGGGCGCATAGTGGGTCAGGACCTTGTGGCTGGTCGGCCCGAGCAGCGCCCGGTGGCACTGGACCACCACGCCGTTCTGGATCACGGTCGCGTAGGCCGGCGCGATCAGCCGGTCGCCGTCGAAACGGGGGGCGATGAAGAGGATGTCGTAGGTTTGCCATTCGCCCGGTTTGCGGCAGGCATTGACCCGGGGCGGATACTGGCCGTAGATGCCGCCCGTGCTGCCGTCCGCATAGGTCGGGTTCTCGTAGCAGTCGAGTACCTGGATCTCGTAGCGGTCCATCAGGAAGACGCCGCTGTTGCCGCGGCCCTGGCCGTCGCCCTTGACTTCAGCCGGCTCGGCCCACTCCACGTGGAGCTGGCAGTCGCCGATCGGATCCTTGGTCTTGATGTCACCGGTCTTGGGCACGACCTCCATGTACCCGTTCTCCACCTTCCACTGGGCTGCGCCGCCATCCTTGCCGGCCCACGTGCTGAGATCGCTGCCGTCGAAGAGCACGGTGGCGTCCGAGGGCGGTTGGCCGGGCTGATCCTGGGTGGAGGACGTGCCGGGGGTGACCACCGGCGGCTGGGGCCGGCGGCCGTCGTGTACGGTCCATTGTCCGCCGGGCAGGAGAGGCGTGTCTTCGTAACCGAGACTCATGATGCTGTCCTTTCTGCAGAGAGACGTGCAAAACGCATTCAAAGATCCGCTACCCTATCCGGCTTGCCATCCCTCGTCAAGCGCGAAAGCCGGACACCCCTTCCGACGACTGCCTGCGCCGGCGGCTGGCGCCGCCTTTCCGGTTGCGCATGGCTCCGAGCCTGGCTACCATGCCTGCATGCGTACGATCCGGCTCATTGTGGAGTACGACGGCTCGCGGTACTGTGGCTGGCAGGTCCAGCCGAACGGCCCCACCGTGCAGGCTGTGCTGGAGGAGGCCGTCCAGGCTGTGACGGGCGCGCCCGCGCGGATCCGGGGGGCGAGCCGCACGGACAGCGGGGTGCACGCCTGCGGGCAAGTCGCCGTGTTCACGACCGCGTCCGACATCCCGGCTGGGAAGTTCGCCCCGGCGCTCACGAGTCGGCTGCCGGACGATGTGGCCGTGCGCGTGTCCGACGAAGTCGGCCCGGATTTCGATCCGCGGCGCGCGGCGACGCGCAAGTGCTACGTCTACCGGATCGCCAACGGGCCCGTACGGCCGGTGCTCGACCGCTTGCGCGTCTGGTTCGTCAAATGGCCGCTGGACGTGGGGCGCATGCAGGCCGCAGCCGCTCGCTTCGAGGGCACGCACGACTTCACGTCCTTCAGCAACCAGGAGTGCAATCAGCCGGGCGCAGACAACACGCGGACGATCGATCGGTTCGCAGTGGCGCGCGAAGACGAACGCATCGTTTGCGCGGTCGAAGGGCGGAGTTTCCTCTACAACATGGTGCGCAACCTCGTGGGTACGCTCGTGGACGTGGGCACCGGCCGTTTCGCGTCCGCGGATGTGGACGCCATGCTGGAAATGCGCGACCGTGCGGCCGCCGGCCAGGGCGCGCCCCCACAGGGGCTCTGCCTCGAGTGGATCCGATACGATTGAGTGGTGTGGAGGGAGCGGGCGCCCGGAATCCCGGCTCGAGCACGAAGGCAGTCCGCACCCCTATGGGGTTCGCGTTTCCTCGGTGGCGATCTCCCACGCAAGCAGGCGCCTCTGCAGATCCTGGACCACGTCCGCGTGCTGCGGGTCTGCAGCCAGGTTCTCGAGCTCGTGCGGGTCGCGCGCGAGGTCGTAGCGTTCGTCCACATCGCCCGGCGTCACGCAGTACTTCCATCGGTCGGTGCGCATGCCCTTGCCCCGGCCCCGGCGGCCGCACGCGGCACGGGCAACGGCGTTTCCGGGTTGCGGGATCTGCGGGAGGCGGCTACCATGGCTCGGATGCGTGTGAACGGCCGCAGCGGTCCGCGGCCCGTGGTTCGCCTCTGGAGGCACACCGCGTGCAAGCGTTGTTCGCGCTCTTCACGAATCCGCTGCTGCTCCCGGGCGTGCTCCTGGCCGGCGCCCCGGTGGTGATCCATCTGCTCAGCCGGCAGCGGGCGTCCGAGATCCCGTTCCCGTCGCTGCGGTTTCTTCGCTTGACCGCCGAGCGCACGGCCCGGCGCCGGCGGCTGGAGGAGGTGATCCTGCTGCTCCTGCGCGCGCTGGCCCTCGCGGTCGTCAGCCTGGCGCTGGCCAGGCCGGTGATTTCGGGCCAGGCCGGCGGATGGGGGGGCGGGGCTGTCTCGAGCGTGGTCCTCCTCGACAACACTCTCTCCATGCACCAGGAGGCGGCGGGACGGCCGGCGCTGGCCCGCGCTGCGGAGGCAGCCCGCCAGGTGCTCGCCGGTTTGCCCGCGGGCAGCCGGTGGGCGCTCTGGCTCCCCTCCGGGCAGCCGGAGGACGATCCTCTGCGCGCGGTGCGGGCGCGGCCCGACGTCGCGCAAAAGGAGGCCCTCGAAGGCGTGTCCGGGACAGCTGCGCATGGAGACCTGTCCACGCTCGTGCGACAGGCGGCGGAGCGGTTGCGCGAGGAGACGACGGCCGGCCGCGAGTTGGTGGTGCTCACCGACGGCCAGACCGCGGCGTGGGAGAAACTGGACGAAGCCGTGGCCGCAGTCGGCCGCGGGTCGGAGATTCGAACCTTTGTCTACGCGGCGGAGGGCGCGGGCAAACCCAACGTCGCGGTCGAAAGCGTGCACCTCCAGTGTCGCGCACCGCTCAAGGGCGAGGCGCTCACGGTCGAGGCGCTGCTGCGCGGCTACGGCCCGCGGCCCTTCAACGTGACGATGACCCTGTACATGGGCGGCGCTCTGGCCGCGCGGCAGCGCGTGGTCGTGCCGGCTGCCGGCTTGACCGCGGTGCGGTTCACGGTGCCGCTCGGCCAGGCCGGGTGGCTCGAAGGCATGGTGCGGATCGATGCGGACGCGTGCGTCCGCGACAATGCGGGCTTCTTCGCGCTCGAAGTCCGCGATGCGATCCGGGTGCTTCTGGTCGACGGGAACCGCTCCCGCCTCAAGCGCACCCGCGCGAGCCATTATCTCGCGGCTGCGCTCGCGCCCCTCGGAGCCGGCCCGATCCGGCCGCGCACGATTCGTCCTGCCGCACTCGCACGCGAGGACCTCGGCCGCGTGGACGTGCTCTTCCTCACGGACGTCGGCCGGCTCTCGGAGGAAGCGGTCGCGCGTCTGAAGATCTACGTGCGCGCCGGCGGGGTGCTCGTGCTGATCCCCGGCGAAGCGGTGCGCCCGGCGGTGTGGAACCGGCTCCTGGGGGCGGAGACCGATACGCTCGGCGGTCTGCTGCCCACCGCACTCGGCGCTGCGCAGGACCTGAGCGGGGCGGGGGGCAGGGGCCTCGCGCTCGCACCTGGCGAGGCTGGCCATCCCCTGCTTGCGCCCTTTGCCGCTGTGGCGCGCCAGAGTCTCCGGCGCGTACGCGTTGCACGGGCCTTCGGGCTCACGGTGGAGGCCCGGTCGCCCGCCCGGGTCGCTCTGCGACTGGAGACGGGTGAGCCGTTCGTAGCGACCAAGGCGTATGGCGCAGGGCGGACCATCCTCTGGGCTGCGCCGTGTACGCCCTCATGGACCACGTTTCAGGCGCGGCCCGTGTTCGTGCCATGGGTGCACGCGCACGCCTATTGCGGCCTGGGCGTGGAGGAAAGCGGAAGCGTGCGCGCCGGCCATCCGCTTCTCCTGGCGGCGCCCGAAACCGTGAGTGAGACCGCGCTCACGCTTCAGACGCCTGCGGGCGAAGAAGCGGATCTCGCGCGCGACAACGTCAGCCGGGAGAATCCCCTGCGCTACGCCGAGACCTGGCAGGAAGGCTTCTACCGGGCCCGGTTTCGCCAGCCGCAGGAGCGCCGACGGGTCTTTGCCGTCAGTCCGGCCGGCGAAGAGGGGGATCTCGCGTGCATCGACCCTGCGGTCCTGAAAACGCACCTCGGCCGTCTGGGTCCGGTCGCCTGTGTGGAATCCCTCGCCGGGTTGGCCGATGCTCAGGAAGAGGCGCGCGAAGGCCTGCGCCTCGAGTACCCGCTGCTGGTGGTGGCGTTGCTGCTGCTCGTCGCGGAGTCGGTCTACGGCGCGGGCCGCGCCCGGCACGCGGCGGCCTGAAGCGGCGCGTTGCAAGGAGAACCGGATGAAGCACGAACGCCTCTACGACATGCTGGACGAACGGGGCTACACGCCCCGCGCGCAAGGATTGGCGTAGACGCCGTCGCCCACGCGCGTTCGCGCAACCGCCCGGACGCCAAACCGGAGCCGCTCCATGCCGCGATACCTGCTCGCCATCGAGACCTCGGCCGTGCCCGGGAGCGCGGCCCTGTTCGCGGACGGCGAACTGGCCGGCGAACGCACGCTCGCGCCCGACGCCCGGCACGATCGGGATCTCTTCCCCGCATTGCAACGCTGCCTTGCAGATGCCGCGCTCCGGGCGAGCGATCTCGCTTGTGTGGCCGTGGGCAAGGGACCCGGGTCGTATACGGGCACGCGCATCGGTCTGATGGCGGCCAAGGCGCTCGCGTTCGGCGGCGGCGTGCCGCTCGTGGGCGTCTCGTCCCTGGCCGCCCTGGCGTGGGACGCGCGGGAGACGGCCGCGTTCGTGGTGCCCGTGCAGGAAGCCCGGCGGGACGAGGTCTATGCGGCCGTGTACGGGCGCGCGCCGGACAACGCCCCGGACGCAGCGCCCACGGCAGCGGATGCACCGGCCTGGCAGGCAGTCGTTCCGGACCGGGCGTGTACGCCCGAAGAGGCGGCCGCATTGGCCCGGGGTCCCGAGTATTCCCTTGTGGGTGCAGCCCTTTCCCGCTATGCTGAGGCGTTCGCGTCCCGGGCTGTGGCCGGAAGCCGGCTGGTTCCGGACCGTACCGCGCCCCGCGCAGCGTCGCTCGGCTGTCTGGCCTGGCACGCGTTCCTGGCCGGCCGGACCGACGACGTCTTTCGACTGCAGCCCCAGTACCTGCGGCGGGAGGGCGATCCCAGCCCGTTCGCCTGAAATCGGATCACATGGCCGACAACACGTCTACTTCCGGCATCACGATGCCCCAGCCCGAACCGTCTCCCCTCGGCGGCGAACGACGGTCGATGTCCAGCCGCATCCTGCGGGCGAGTTTCGCGGTCATGCTCGCGCACATCATCCTCAAGCTTCTCAGTCCCATCCAATATGCCTTGATCGGACACTTCTGCAACGATGTCACGCGGGATCTTTTCGTCTTCGGGTTCGAAGTTCTCGGTATGCTCTTCCTGGTCGGGGAGGAGTCGCTCGGGCCCGCCTTCCTTCCCGTCTTTCTTGAACGCAAGCACGAGGACGGCGAAGAGGCGGCGTGGAGATTCGCCAATACCATTCTGACGGCCCAGTGCGTGCTGATCGGAGCAGCCGTTGCCCTGGTGGTTGCCATGCCCGTCCGTTTGGTCGAGTCGCTCACGACGTGGGGGGCCGAGGGCCGGAACCCGGTCTACATGGCGCTCGCGCCCGAGTACGCGCGCTACATGGTGCTCGCGCTCTTCGGCATGAGCCTGGGGTCTACCACCTACATGCTGCTCAACGCCTACAAGCGCTTCTTTCTGGCCGCGTTCGGGGATGCGGTACTCAAGCTCGGGCTGGTCGGCGCGCTCGCAACGGGCTGGGCGCTCCACATGGACATCAACGGGGGCGAGGCGCTCTGGGTCTTCACCTTCGGGCTGGTCATCGGAAGCGTACTCAAGCTGGGCGCGCACCTGGTGGGCTTGCGCGGCAAACTGCGGTTCTTTCGATTTCGCCTCGACCTCCACAATCCGGGTCTGCGCAAGTTCCTGATCCTCGTGGCGCCGCTCCTCCTGGGGATCGTCTTCGCGAAGATCCGGGACACCTACAACAATATCGTGGTGCTGAGCTACCTGAGCGAGGGGCTCCTGTCGGCCAGCGCGTTCGGACGGAAGATCTATCAGACGCTGGGTTTTCTCGTGCCCTATGCCGTGAGCATCGCCATGCTCCCGTTTCTGTGCGAGATGGTGGACCGACACCAGCGGGAGGAGCTCGGCGCCACCGTCACGCGGAGCGCCCGCCTGATTCTGCTCGTCTTCGCCCCAGCGGCGGCCCTGGTGGCCGCGCTCTCGCTGCCGATCACCCGGGTCGCGTTTCAGGGTGGCCAGTATACGTTCGGGGACTGTGTCAACGCGTCGGTCGCCAATGCCTGCTACTCGGTGGTACTGCCCTTTGCCGCGCTCGAAACCATCTTCATGCAAACCTTCTTTGCCAACCGGCGCATGATTTCGGTAACCGTGATCGGGCTGCTGTTCAGCGGACTGAGCATGGCGATCAGCTGGTTCTTCGTGGTCCACCTCGGCTACCGGGAAACGATCGCCGTGGCGGCCGTGGCACTGGCATTCACCGTGAGCCGGGTGTTCAAAACCGTGACGCTCGGCGCGTACATGCGCCGCTTTGCGCCCGTCTTTCCCTTCCGAGAGACGGCGGCCTATCTGCTGCGGCTCTTCATCGTCTCCGGTGCCGTCGGCCTGGTGGCCTGGGGCGCGCGCGCCATGTACGAACGACACGTTCCCATCCCGACCGAAGGCGGGCGGTGGGTGATCTTCCGGACCGTGGGACCGGAACTCCTGACCGCGGGACTGGCCGGCACGCTGGTGGGACTGGGCCTGATCTACCTGCTCTGCCGGGAAGAGCTCTTCGCGATCCGGGACTGGACTCTCGCGCGGTTCCATCGCGGACGTAGCCGATGAGCGGCGAATCGTTCGGGTTCGGACAACGGTGGAACAGAGGCGGGGTGAGGTCCGAAGAGCCGCAGCCCCTGGACAGATCGCGCCGAATCCGTAGGATGGGCGGACAACGCATCGGCTGAAGAGCGCAAAGGAGATCCCATGTCCGTACTGGTTGTCGGCTCGGTCGCCATCGATACGATCCGCACCCCCGACGGGGAGGAGCATCGGAACGTCCTCGGCGGGAGCTGCACGTACTTCTCCTACGCCGCCAGCTTCCTGACCGACGTGCAGGTGGTCGGCGTGGTGGGGCGGGATTTCGACGAGAGCTATATTCATCTCCTCCGCAAGCGGCGCATCGATCTGGACGGCCTGGAGATCAAGCCGGATGGGGAGACCTTTCGGTGGGCCGGCACCTATTCGGCGGACATGAACGAGCGGACCACGGACGATCTCCAGTTCGGAGTTCTGGGTTCGTTCGATCCCCAGCTGCCCGAGGCCTATCGCGATACGCCTTACGTCTTCCTGGCCTGCGCCCAGCCCGAGCTGCAGCTCAAGGTCATCGACCAGATGCGGGGCAAGCCGCTCTTCGTCTGCGACACCATCGAGTTCTACATCGAGAATCACCGCGATGCCCTGACCGAGGTCCTGCGGCGCGTGGACGGCATCATCGTCAACGACGGCGAGGCCCGCATGCTGACCGGAGAGGCCAACCTGGGACGCGCCGCGCAGGCGCTGCTCGACATGGGTCCGCGGTTCGTGGTTCTGAAGAAGGGCGAACACGGCGGGCTCCTGATGACGGGCGAGGAGCTCTATCCGCTGCCGGCGTATCCGCTTCTCGACGTGGTCGATCCCACGGGCGCGGGCGATTCGTTCGCGGGCGGGTTCATGGGCATGCTCGCCAAGGTCGGCAAGAGCGACACCGCTGCGCTGCGACAGGCCGCGGTCTACGGCACGGTGCTCGCCAGCTTCGCTTGCGAGGGGATCTCCCTCAACCGCTTCGTACACCTGACCGATGAAGAGGTAGGGGAGCGGGCGGACGCGTTCCTGCGCATGCTCGCGGTCCCCAAGTAGTTTGCCCGCAAGGCGTTTGCTCGAATGGGGCCCATGCGCATCCGCGTCTCCCGATTCCTGGTTGCCGCGCTTCTGCTGGCGGCCTTGGCCGGATCGCCGACAGCGCGAGCGGCCGCCCTGCCGGCGCTCGAATCCGGCCTGCCGCACACGACGCTCGGCAGGTCCGCTGAAGCCGAAGCGCCCTGGCTGTCCTTGGCCGCGTTCGCCCAGACCTATGATCTGCGCCTGGCGAGCAGCCCGAGCGCCGGTCGGGTTCAGCTTCGCGGACGCGATTTGACCCTGGCGCTTGCCCCGGGTCTGCGGGTCGTCAGCGTCAACGGTCGGGCCCGCCGCCTCGCCCGGGCGCCGCGGGTGCACAACGGCCGACTCTCCCTGCCCCGGGAGATCGTGTCGCTGCTTCCCGCGCGTCTGCGCACCGCGCGCGTGCGCGGCACCGTGGTTCTCGATCCCGGCCATGGCGGACGGGACGCGGGTGCGGTGGCGAACGGTCTCAAAGAAAAGGATCTCGTGCTCGACGTGGCCCGCCGGGCGGCCCGGCGGCTCCGCGCAGCCGGTGCCACCGTGATCCTGACGCGGAACAGCGATTGCTTCGTCTCTCTGTCCGAGCGCAGCCGGATCGCCAATCGCACGCCGGGCGCGGTCTTCGTCTCGATCCACGCGAACGCGCTCTCGCGCCGCACGCGGCAGTGGCGGTCCGTGCACGGGGTGGAGACCTTTGTGCTGGCGCGGGGGATCAGCGAGTCCTACCGCGTGCGCAAGGCGAGCCAAGATTACAACGTGGAACAGGCCACCGATCACGGCGTGGAAACGCTTACCCCGGCCGAGGAGCGGGCGGCCATCGCCGAGCTCAGCCGGGATGCGCGCGCGGGCAGTCTCGCGCTCGCGCGGGCCGTGCAGGGCGAATTGGTCGGGCAGACCGAAGACGCCGACCGCAAGGTGAAGCAGATGAACCTGGCCGTGCTGCGCGAGACCTACTTCGGCCCGGCCGTTCTTACGGAGATCGGATTTCTCACCCACCCGCCTACGGCCAAGAAGATGAAGACCTCTGCCTTCCGCGATCGCGTGGCCCAGGCGATCGCCGACGGCATCGCGGCGTTTCTGCGCGAGCGGTAGCACTGCGAAGCCGGGTCACGAACCGCGCAGCAGATAGAGCGTAAGCGCGGCCGTCCAGTGGTAGTCGCGGATGGCGTTCATCTTGCCCAGCAGATACGGCTCGCCGTCGGGCGGGCCCTTGCGGGCGCAGGCGGGCGGGGGGACCTCGTCCCGGGCGTCGTAGAACTCGAAGACCACCCCGTACTCCTGGTAGTACTTGTCGACCATGGAAACGGTGGATGCGCGCAGGCGCCCGGCGTCCGCAGTGCGGCCGTGTTGTTCAAGGCCCAAGGTCACAAGGAAGTTGAGGTTGATCCATGTGGCGCCGCGCCACATGTCCGTACTGAAGGCTTCGTCCGTGGTGGCTATGCTCGGCACGGGACAGGCTGTGGCGAAGTGGTCCGAGTGGAGCATGGCCACGAGACGCTCCACGCGTTCGGCCGGCAGGTCGTCGAGCAGAAGCGGCAGGAAACCGGTCACAGCGCGCACGCCTGTCAGGCCTCCATCCAGGAAACGGTCGTAGTAGAATCCGTCCTCTTCGTCCCAGAGCCGTTCGTGTACGGCTCGGCTCATGGCTTGGCTGCGCTCCCGCCACGTTGCGGCCTTGGCTACTGCGCCTGTCCGCTCGAAGAGCTTTGCCAGGCAGGCCATGTCGTGCGCGGCCAGGACCGAGAAGTCCACGGCATCCACTGTGGCGGCCCTGTCGAAGCGTGGGCTGTTGTCGAGCCCCGATTCGCCCGAGCGGCAGAGCGGGTTGCCCTCGATGTACCATTCGAGCAGCCCGTTCTGGTTGGCGTCACGGTGCGCGAGGTCCCAGGCGAGGTAGCCCTCGAGCGCGGGCAGGACCTCCCGCAGGACGGATGGGTCGCCGCCTGCCTCCAGGTTCTCCCAAAGCGCCCAGGCGAGTACCGGCGGCTGCGTAATCGCACTCAGCGTTCCGTCGACCTGCATGCAGTGGCTGATCATGCCGGCCTGCTCGCCCTCCGCATGCGCTGTATCGAGTACGGCGAGGAGGAACTCCTGGCCCAGGGCCGGATCGAGACGACTCATGCCCAGAGCGTGGAACGCGCTGTCCCAGAGCCACATGTGCTGGTGCGGGACCCGGTCGGGCGTGCTCCAGCACCGTGCGAACGCGCCTTCGGGCGCGAGCGCATTCACCTTCATGACCGAGACGCACTTGGCCCAGAGATGCGGAGCCTTTGCGTCGCGCGGCGGAGCGTGGGCGGCCAGGAATGCGAGGCGGGCGCGCACCGTAGCGTCCAGATCCACCTCAAGACCGGCCTCGCACCGGCCGCCGGCCTCCTTGCCGTCCGTGCCGTAGGCCACGACAAAGCGGTCGCCCTTGTGGAGCAGGTTCACTGCATCCGCTCCCTTGCCGTCGAGCGTGGTCACGAGCGCGCCCGGGCTTGCCTGGAGCTCCTGGTCGACGAATCCGAGTCGGATGTCCGTGCCTGCCGGGGCCCGGCCGACGAGCGTGTGCCAGGCGAGCCAGGTGAGCACGAGCGCGCCGTTCGGGAGGTCGACCACGAGCACGTCGCCCGTGGCTGCGCGCACGCTGCCGCGCGTCGGCGGGCGGACCTCGAGCCGGCGCTTGAGCGGCGTGTGGAGCACCAGATCGTAGGCGTCCTGTCCGGCTGTGGCTACGAATCCGGTTGCGGTTCGGGTGGGCCCGTCGATCCCGGAGAAGCCGAAGATCAGGCCTTCGCCCCAGACGTTCGGGAGGTCGGCTGGAAATGATGCAAGCGTCATTTGGGGGGCGGCTCCACGGCGGCCAGACGGTCGAGAATGGCCTGGCGTACGGCCTGGATCTCCTGGGTACCGTCGACCTGGATGAACGTCGGAGCGTCTGCCTCGCCCGCCTCGGCCATGGATCCGTAGAAGTCCGACAGGACCGCGGTCTGGTCGTGGTAGGCCACGAGTCGCTGCTTGACGGTCTCTTCCTTGTCGTCGTCCCGCTGCTCGAGTTGCGCGCCGCAGGCGTCGCAGACGCCTTCCTTCGCGGGCGGATTGTTCTTGACGTGATAGGTCCGCCCGCAGGACGGGCAGACGCGCCGTCCGCTCATGCGTTCGAGGACCACCGCGTCCGGCACCCCGATCTCCACGATGGCGTCGAGCGTGACCCCGGCGTCCTGCGTGGCCTTGGCCTGGCCGACGGTGCGCGGGAAGCCGTCGAAGAGGAACCCGTTGGCGCAGTCGTTTTCGGCAATGCGTTCCTGGACCAGGCCGATGATGATGTCGTCGCTGACGAGCTGGCCCGCGTCCATCACGGCCTTGGCTTGCTTGCCGAGTTCGGTGCCCGCGGCCACGGCTGCCCGGAGCATGTCGCCGGTGGAGATCTGCGGGATCTTGTACGTCTCGCAGATGAAGGCCGCCTGCGTGCCTTTGCCGGCGCCGGGCGGTCCGAGAAGAATCAGTCTCATGGCGGTTTCCTTTCGCGAAAAGATCCGTCGATGCGAGGGGCGGTGTTCCCTCACTCCTTGCGTTGCGGATGGAAGTAGTGTTCCGGACCGAGTCCCAGCGCTTCGATCACCGACTGCACCCATGCATACTGGCCGATGCGGTCCAGCTGGTGGCTGTCCGAGCCGATCGAGAGCTTGACCCCGAGGTCGCGGGCCAGCGCGATGACGTCCGTGTAACTCTCGCACAGTGTGGGGCCGACCTTGGTCGCGAAGAGCTCGTTCAACTCGAACGCGGTCTCGTACTTCTTGCAGACCTGGAGCAGCTTTTCGAAATCGTCCAACACCGGCCCGGCGAAGGCCTCGATGGCGCCCATGCTGGCCATCTCCGCACCCGGGTGCGACAGCACGTCCACCGCCGGATTGGCGGCCACGTGCATGGCCCAGGCCATCCAGTCGCGGTAGATGCGGGCGCGTTGGTCTTCGGGGAGGTCCGGCACTTCGTACCACAGGGCGGGCACGGCTGGCAAAAAATGGGTGCTTCCGAAGACCACGTCGATGCCCGACAGGTCCGCGAGCAGCAGGCGGCCGTCCCGTTCGTGGGGGTTGGCGTCGACCTCCGCCCCGAGCAGGACGCGGGCCGCGCTCCCGTCCTTCCAGTGCCGGATCTCGTCCGCGATCGCGTCGATTTGGGTCCGCGGGACCGATGCCACCTGTTCGTCGATCACGGCACGTCGGTACCGGGGCATCTCGGGCACGTGCTCCAGGATCACGATGCGCTTGAGGCCCACGGCATTGGCGCGGTCGATGATGGCTCCCACCAGCATGTCGGAAGCCGAGTGGCCCGAGAAGACGGTGTGAATGTGATGGTCGTGCAAGATCGGCATGGGCAGGACTCTACTCCGGATGCGGCTCGGGGTCAAGGGCTGCTTCGGAGGCGTTCGGATGCGCTAGCGCGCCCGCGGTCGCTGCGGCCGGGCCATTGTGCGGGTTTCCGAAACAAATTGACACATGGGGCGTGTTTCCGGTAGAATTCGCTCCGTGCGCCCAGGAAGGGTGTGCGCGGGGACGAGTTGCCCGCTTCGCAGCGGGATGCGGGGAAGCGCGGCCGACGGCTGTGGTCGCTCCGCAAACGGGGCGAGACGCTTTTTTTGCAGGGGAGAATCCATGCACAGATGTGTGGCGATGTTGCTCTTCCTTCTTGGCGCCGTATGTTTCGGCCCGGTGTGGGCGGCTGAGGAGCGGTTGACCAACGAGCAGGTGATCGAGATGGTCAAGGCCGGCCTGGCCACCGATCTCGTCATGAAAAAGGTTCGCGGAACCGACAACCTCTTCGACGACGCGCCAGATGCCCTGATCCGGTTGAAGAAGGAGGGGGTTCCCGACGAGATCATCGAGCTCATGCTCGAGGAGGCGGACAAGCGCCGCAAGTCCCTGCGCAGCAAGATCAACCTGCAGATCCAGCACTTGACGCCGGACAACCGGTCCGAGGTACGGCAGACGGCGTTCCTGTATCTCAGCCAGCTCGGCGGCGCCGCCCTGCCGGAACTGCGGGAGAAGCTCAGTCACGCGCGGCCCGCCATCCGGGCGGCCGTGGCCCGGGCCCTGGGCCGCATGGGCGATGCGCGGAGCGCCGAAGTCATCCGGCTCATGCTCGTGGATACCGTGCCCGAGGTCCGGCATGCGGCTGCCGAAGCGCTCTGGCACCTCAAGGACAAGGTCGCCATCGAGCTGGCCCGCGATGCGCTCACCGACGGCGTGCCTCCCCTCAGCGGGTACATCCGCTTTCTGGGATACGTGCGGGATGGCCGGGTGGTCCCGGGCCTGCGCATCCGGCTGATGGAGAGCGAGGATCCGGAAACGCGTGCGCAGGCCGCGTGGGCGCTCGGGGAGATCGGCCAGAAGAAGGCGCGGGTCGAGCTGGAGCACGTGCTGCTCAAGGACCGCACGGCAGCGGTCCGGAAGGAGGCGGCCACGGCGCTGGGCAAGCTGACGATTCCCGAGACCGCCGAGAGTCTCATGCGGCTCTGTCGGCATGACAATTCGGAGGCGCGCATAGCTGCGCTCCGGGCGCTCGGCCGGTTTCCGGCCAAGGTGGCCGTGCCCTTTCTGATCGAGGGCGCCTTGCTCCACAATCGCAGCAAGTTGAATCCCCCAGAGTCCGAAGCCGTGCTCGGGAGTCTCCGGAAGCTGACCCATCAGGATTTCGGAAACGACCCCGAGCGGTGGCGTCGGTGGTGGTCGAAGAACCGCGACCGGATGGAGGCCGGCATCCCGGCGGCCGAGGGCGGCGATCTCTTTGCGGGCGAAGAGGGCGGGCAGGGGGACGCGGCCAAGCCGGAGGAAGGAGCGCTCCCCGCGCCGCCGGCCCCGCCACCCTTGCCTGAGATCGAGGCGAAGGAGGAGGGCGCCAACTGGACCGAGCCCGCGGAAAAGGAGGAGACCTTCGGTGTGGTGCCCCGGCATGCGCGTGCTTCTGAGAAGGGCGCCCAGCCTCCCGCGGAGGAGAAGCCCGCGACGGCG
>CAZBZG010000068.1:0-18450 GCA_964496245.1 uncultured Planctomycetaceae bacterium
CAGTTCACGCCCGACCTCATGCCCGCCGACATCATCGGCACGAACATCATCCGCGAGGACGAGAACGGCAACCGCCACCTCGTCTTCCAGCCGGGCCCGCTTTTCGCCCAGATCATTCTGGCCGACGAGGTCAACCGGGCCACGCCCAAGACCCAGTCGGCCTTGCTCGAGGCCATGCAGGAGCACTCCATCACGGTCGGCAACACCACCCACAAGATGAACGAACCCTTCTTCGTGCTCGCCACCCAGAACCCGCTCGAGATGGAAGGGACCTACCCGCTCCCCGAGGCCCAGCTCGACCGCTTCCTCATGAAGCTGAACGTCGAGTACTCCAACCGCGAAGAGTTGACCGAGGTGGTGACCCGCACGACCGAAGGCATCGAGGTCAAGGCCGAGAAGGTCATGGACGGCACGGCCATCAACGAGTGGCGCGGGCTCGTGCGCGAGGTCATCGTGGCCCCGCAGGTCAAGGACTACGCCGTGCGCATGGTGTTGGCCACCCATCCCCAGGGCGAGTTCGCCGCGCCCATCACCAACCGGTTCGTGCGCTATGGCGCCTCCCCGCGGGCGGCCCAGGCGCTTCTCTTGTCGGGCAAGGTGCGCGCGCTTCTTGACGGCCGCTACAACGTGGCCTTCGAGGATGTGGACGCCGTGGCCCCGCCCTGCCTCCGCCACCGCCTGATCCTCAACTTCGAAGGGGAGGCCGAGGGCGTCACCACCGACCAGGTCATCACCGAGATGATGCAGCACGTGCCCAAGACGCTGGAGGACGTGGGGGTGTAGGCATTTCAGATTTTGGATTTTGGATTGCAGATTGCCGATGCGAGATCTGCGCGGCGCGCGAGCGCCAACCCAAAATCAAAAATCAAAAATCAAAAATGTAGAACGCATGCCCGAAAAACTCCTCAACGAAGACTTCATGCGGCGGATCGAGAAGCTGAACATCGTCAGCCGGAAGATCTTCCGTGGCCGCATGAAGGGCGAGCGCCGGTCCAAGCAGCGGGGCTTCTCTTCGGAGTTCGCCGACTACCGCAACTACGTGGAAGGCGACGACCTGCGGTTCATCGACTGGAACATCTACGGCCGGCTCGACCGGCTCTTCCTCAAGCTCTTTCTGGAGGAGGAGGATCTGCACGTACACGTGCTCGTGGACACCTCCCTCTCCATGGGGTTCGGCGAACCCAAGAAGCTCGATTACGCCAAGCGCGTGGGCGCGGCCATCGGCTACATCGGGCTTGCCAACATGGATCGCGTGCAGGTGCACACCTTCAGCAACGGTCTCCAGGCCCGCAGCGGGGCCCTGCGGAGCAAGTTCTCCTCGCACAAGCTCTTCGACTTCCTGGAGGACCTCGCGCCGGACGCGGGCACGAGCCTGTTCGAGACCTGCCGCCTGTTCAGCCAGACCACGTCCGTGGGCAAAGGCGTGGTGGTGCTCATCAGCGACTTCCTGGACCCCGACGGGTACGAAGAGGCGCTCAAGCGTCTGGCCGGCGCGCGCATGGACGTGTGCGTGGTGCACATCCTGGCGCCCGAGGAGATCTCGCCCGAGCTCAAGGGCGACCTGCGTCTCGTGGACGTGGAGGATGGCACCTTCCAGGAGATCACGGTGAGCCGGCCGCTCCTGGCCCAGTATCAGCAGACGTTGAAGAATTTCTGCGCGGGCATCCGCGACGTGTGCACCAAGCACGGCGCGGTGTACGTCTTCAGCGGCACGGACGTGCCGTTCGACCAGCTCGTGCTGAACTACCTCCGCAAAGGAGGGCTCCTGGCCTGACGGGGCTCGCTTGCCCGGCCCGGCCCGCATCCATGCGTGCCGCAGCCGGAGGAGGACGCTGTGTCGCAATTTCTCAACCCCATGGCGCTGTGGGGGCTGGCCGTGGCCTTGCCGGCCATCACGGCGCTCTACTTCCTCAAGCTGCGCCGGCAGGAGCAGGTCGTCAGCTCCACACTCCTGTGGAAGCGGAGCGTCTACGACCTGCGGGTGAACGCGCCCATCCAGATGATCAAGCGCAATCTCCTGCTGCTGCTGCAGCTCCTCATCGCCAGCCTGATCATCGTGGGGCTGGCCCGGCCCTTCACGGAATTGATGCGCGCCCAGGGTCGCCGGGCCGCCCTCGTTATCGACTGCTCGGCGAGCATGGGCACGCGAGACGTGAACGGACGGACCCGCCTCGAAGCGGCCAAGGAAGAGGCGCTCAAGCTGATCGACCGGCTCGGCGTCCAGGGCGCGGGCGCGCGCGCCGAGGACGAACTCTGCGTGATCGCGGCCGCGGATCGGCCGGTGCCGGTCTGTGGACTCACTGCGGACAAGGACAAGTTGCGCCGGGCGGTCGAATCGATCCAGCTCAAGCAGAGCGCGACCCGCATGGGCGCGGCGCTCGAGATGGCCGTGGCTGTGACCGGGGTGGGCCGGGCGCGGCGGGAGATCGAGAAGGGCGGGACGATCGAGGCGGAGGCCAAGAAGGCCGAGGGCGCGAACGAGGACCTGGTGGGGCTTGACGACAAGGCCAGCCTGACCAAGACCTCGGCCATCATCCTCTCCGATGGCGCCTTCCCCCCGATCCGTCAGCACCTGGCGGACAAGCTCCGGGGCGCTGTGGCGGAGGACACGGGCGCGGGCGTGGGCGCGGGGTCGCGTTTCATCCGCATCGGCGAAACCACGAGTGACAATCTGGCCATCGTGTCCATGGATCTGCGGACCGATCCGCTGGGCACGGGGGGACGCCAGCTCTTCGTGCGCCTGGAGAACATGGGCGAGACCCCCCGGTCCACGGCCCTGACCGCCCGGCTCGACGACCGGTTTCTGGACAGCAAGGACATCGAGGTGCCCGGCCGTTCGAAAGACCGCACGGGCACGGGCGCGGTGCTGCGCGCGCCGGGGCAGCGGGGCATCGTCTTCGACCTGCCGCCGGACGCATCGGGTGTGTTGGAAGTCTCCATCGAATCCCAGGACAGCCTGCCGGCCGACGACCGGGCCTCGGCCGTGCTCGAGCCGCCCGAGCCCATTCGCGCCCTGCTCGTGACCCGCGAGAACTTCTATCTGGAACAGGCGCTCCATGCCGATCGCCACAATTTGCGCTACGATCGCATGACGCCGGAGGCGTATGCCAAGAGCGACGGCCCGCCGACCGACGACGGCGAATCCTACGAGATCATCCTGTTCGACCGCTTTGCGCCCAAGGAAGTGCCGCTGGGCGCCACCTGCTTCATCGACGCCGTGCCCGCCCTGCCGCACATCCGCGAGGACGAGGAGCACAGTCCGCTCTTCACGCCCATGATCGTGGACTGGAACCAGACCCATCCGCTCATGCGCAACCTCAGCCTGCTCGACCGGCTCTTCATCTACGAGTGCCGCAAGCTCGAGCTCTCCGGATCTTGGGCGCGCGTGGTCGATGCGCAGGGGCTGTATGCCGAGAGCCTGGAGGCGCTCCAGGACGAAGCTCGGCTCGCGGCCGCACCCGAGTATGAAGCTCCGCTCGTGGGATGCCTCATCAGCGAGGAACGGCGCGTGGTGGTGCTCGCCTTTGACGTGCTCAAAACCGAGCGGTGGGTCATGCGCGTCTCCTTCCCGCTCTTCTTCAAGAACGTGACCCACTGGCTGGCGCGGCCCGGCGGCCTGCAGCAGGCCGTGCTCCGCCGCACCGGGGAGACGCTGCGCATGCGCTTCAGCAAGGACGTGACGCGTGTGATTGTGCGTACGCCCAGCGGCGCCGAGCGGTCCCCGCCCCTGGCGGGCAAGCGCAACGCCTACTTCTCCGACACCTACGAGACCGGACTCTACCGGGTGCGCGCGCCCGGCGAGCCCGAGCAGGTCTTTGCCGTCAACCTCCTGTCGAGCGCGGAGTCGAGCAACGCGGCGCGCGACACGGTGACGCTCGGCGAAGAGGAACTGAGCGCAGCCGCCGGCCCGGCCAAGGGCAACCAGGACCTCTGGCCGTATCTCGTGCTGGCCGCCCTCGCGTTCCTGCTCGTCGAGTGGTACGTCTACAACCACCGCATTCTGGGATAGGCCGCCATGGGGCACGCGTGCACAAGGTCTGCGGCCGCAGAAGGAGGAGGCGCCTCTGTCGCGCGTCTGCTGCGCCTGCGGGCCGTGGCGCTGGCCGGTCTCGTGTTTCTGTGCGTGCTCGCCGGCCGCGTGCGGGCGGGCGAGGAGGTCCGTCTCACGGCTGTCTACGGCTTCCAGGGACCGCAGCAGCGGGCCACGGCCAAGCTGGGCCACTGGGCGCCCGTGACCGTGGAAATCGTGTTTGCGCCCGAAGACCCCTCGCGCACACTGGCAGCCGACCTCCGCCTGCACGCCTGGTCGGAGTCGGAGCGGCCGGACGCGCTTCGTAGGTTCTGGTACGCGCGGCCGGTCGCCATGGGGGCTGGCCGCAAGGCCGTGACCGTGTACGGCGTGCCCATCGATCAGCCCCTGGGCACGGCCGAGCAGCCGCTCGAGGTCAGCCTGTTCGATCGCACGCATGGCAGGGAATTGGCCCGCATCCCTGTGCCCCGCTCGAGCCCGGCCGAGAGTCGTCTGGTTGCAGAGGAAGCCGCCCTGGTGGTCACGCTGGGCGCGGACCGGGCTGACTTGAATGGGCTCGTGCGCGAACTCGAGCGGGCCTGGAAGCGCTCCCCCTGGTACCGGAATGCCAAGGGCTGGTTCGACACGCCCCTGGAGATCGTGGCCGCGGACCTGGCGCCCGCGCACGCGCCGGACGCCTGGATCGGATACCAGGGCGTGGACGTGCTGGTCTGGGATACGCCGCGGCCCGACCGCCTGCGGCCGGCCCAGCTCGCAGCCATCCGCGAGTGGGTGGGCCAGGGTGGGCGGCTCGTGGTCTGGTTGCCAGCCGAAGGGCCGCTGCCGGATCTCGCGGCCCTGGCGGATCTCCTGCCGGCCGAGGTGGATGGCCGGACGACGCTGCCGCTGGCCGAGCCGGACGCATGGGAGCCCGGGGCAGGGGACCGGCTCCTGCCGCCGCCGCTGCAGGAGGCGTGCGCCGGGGTTTGGGAGTATGCGTACCGAGCCGATGGCCGCCATCCCGCGCAGGTGCGCGTTGGCGAAAGGCCGGCGGAGATGGTGCTGACCCGGCTCGTGTCTGCGCAGGGACGGGTGCTCCTGCCGCTCAGGACGGGCGGGCCGCCGCTGCTCGTGCGAAGGGCCTACGGCCTTGGCACGGTGAGTCTGCTGGCGCTGGATCCTGCGGCGTGGCCGCTCGCCGACTTCCCGGGGCGACACGCGCTCCTCGGCCGCGCGCTCGGCCTTGCGCTGGATGCGCGCGACATCGCGGTCTTCGAGAACCCGTACGTCGCCCGGCAGGCCGAAGGGGAGGGGTTGGACGAATACCGGGCCTGGCAGCGTCTCCGGGGCCGGCGCGGAACGGATACGCTCCTCCGTCACGTGGCCGGCCGGTACCTGGCCAGTGCCCCGCCGCTCCAGCCCGTGCCCTTCTGGTGGGTGGTCGCCTTCTTCAGCGTGTACGTGTTGCTCGTGGGCCCGCTCGACTACTTGCTCCTGCGCCGCTCCCATCGCCTCCGCCTGACCTGGGTGACCTTTCTTGCCTACGTGGCGGGGTTCGCGGGCATCGCCTATGGCGGGGCCTATGCGATCAAGGGCGGCAAGACCTTTGCGCGTTTCGTGACCGTGCGCGACCAGGCGGCTTCACAGGACGCCGTGCGCGAACGGTGCTTCTTCGGGCTCTTCTCCGCGCGCGCCCAGGCCTTCGACCTCTGGTTCGGTCCGGGCGCGTGGCCGGTGGCGCTAGGCGAACACACCTTTGCGGCGCGGTCCGAAGAACGTCGCCTCAGGGGCGCCTATCCGCCGGACGGCCGCGCCCGGGCCATCGTGCAAGGCGAGAAGGGCCGCATGGAGGGCGTACCGCTCCGCAAGTGGTCCATGAAGTCCTTCCTCCACGATGCGCTCACCGCGGGCCCGACACTGGCGGAGGGCGATCTCCACTACGCGGGACGCACGCTCGAGGGCGGATTCACCATAGCGCCGGATGTCCGGCTGCTGGGCGCGGTGCTGATCGGCCGGCACGGGGTGTACGAGCTGGGTATGCTCCAGGGCGGCGCGCAGTGGTCGGCCCGCGAGGCCGGGGAGCGGCGTCCGCTCCTGCCGTATCTGGCCGAGCTCAAGGAGGACTGGGATGCGTGGCGGTACAGACGGGAGGCCGAGGACGCGGCTGCGCCGGATGCCACGGAGACCGAGGCCCGGAGCCGGGTGCGCCGGTTCGTGGCTTTGAGCCTGCCGCGCCTGCTGGGTTCGTGGGATGGCGGTCTGCGGGCGCGCATGCTCCGCGCGCAGCACGAACCGCCCCGGCTGCGCTTGGGCGACAAGGACGAACCGTTGACCGCGCGTGCGCTCGCGGCGTTCTTCCACGGCGGACCGCTGCGGAGCGCGCCGACCGAGGCGCCGCAGGACGAGGGAGAAGCGGGCGAGCCGGGCAAGAAGGGACGGCCCGTGCCGCCGCCGCGTCTGGGGCTCTCGATCGAGCAGGTCTGGAACGCGCGCGTGCGGCCCGAGGAGCGGGCGCTCTACGACCTCTCCCAGCTTGTCTGGCAGGGCGGCCTCGTGCTCGTGGCTGCGGTCGAGCCGGCCGCATGCGGGGTGCGTGCGGCCGGTTGGCGTCTCGAGCGCGAAGGCATTCTGGTCGTGCGTGTCATCTTTCCCTTCCATCCGAACGCCCAAGGCGGTAGGCTGTGGCACGATGATCTCTATCGAAGCGCTTACTAAACGGTACGGCGACGTGGTTGCCCTGCAGGGCCTCGACCTCCGGGTGGAGGCGGGGGAGGTCTTCGGCCTGATCGGACCGAATGGCGCGGGCAAGACCACCACGCTCAAGATCCTCGCTACCCTCCTTCAGCCCACGAGCGGCCGCGTGGAGATCTGCGGGCATTCCCTCGCGCGCGAGGCGCGCCAGATCCGGCGCGTCATCGGGTACATGCCCGACTTCTACGGTGTGTACGAGGACATGCGCGTGGACGAGTATCTGCATTTCTTCGCCGCAGCCGCCGACATCCGCGGCAAGAAGGCCGAGGCCATGGTGCGCGACGTGCTCGAACTGACCGATCTCACCGACCGGCGGGAGTCTCTCGTGGAGACGCTCTCCCGCGGCATGCGCCAGCGGCTGGGCCTGGCGCGGGTACTGCTGCACGACCCCAAGGTGCTCCTGCTGGACGAGCCTGCTTCGGGGCTGGACCCGCGGGCGCGCGTGGAGATCCGCATGCTGCTCCAGGAACTCTGCGCCATGCACAAGACCGTGGTCATCTCGAGCCACATCCTTTCCGAGCTCGCCGAACTCTGCACCACCATGGGCATCATCGAGCAGGGCCGCCTGCTCTACAAGGGGCCGCTGTCCGAGCTCACGCGCCTCGGCCGCGCCGGGCCGGTGCTGCACGTGCGCGTGGGCGCGCCCGTGCCCGCGGGCACGGGCACCGAGCCGCTGGTGGAAGAGGCGGCAGCTGCCGAGGCCGCTGGCGCAGAGGCCGAGCGGGCTGACGAAGCGCCCGGGCCGGACGCGGCTGCGCCGGCTGGCCAAGGGGAAGCGCCGGCCGCGGCTGCACCAGAAGCCGCGACCCCCGATACCCTGCGCGCGCGGGACCTGCTGGCCGCCGACCCGCGGCTGGAGCGCGTCGCGCTGCTGGGGGACACCCTCGAGCTCCGGCTGGGTTCAAAGGAGAAGGACCCCTCGTTCGTGCCTGCGCTCCTCATCCAGAACGGCCTGCGCGTGCAGCACTTCAGCGAAGCCCCGCTCACGCTCGAGGACGCGTTCATGCGGCTGACCGCGGGGACGGTGAGTTGAAGCACGGCCAGGAACGCCCAATCCGGCTGGACCATGAGGGTCCGGGCCGCCATCCGCTGTCGTGTTCGTTGTCGCTGTCGTAATCGTTATCGCGATCGCGATCGACCTTCCGGTCAAAAATTGCTGATTACGACAACGATGCCTTCCTCCGGGAGCTCGCGTTGACCTCCCCTCCGTCCGCGCCCAGGCGCTGTCCCGGGCGTTGCGGCTGGAGCGGGGTTGGCCGCATGCGTCAGCGCGCGATCTTGTCGCGCAGGAACGTGACCGCCTTGGCGATGTCCGCAGCCGGGTCGTCGCCCACCTCGCGCTCGATCGTGAGGAATCCCCTGAAGCCGATGGCCTCGAGTGCGTCCAGATACGCGTCCCACGGCACAGATCCCTCGCCGAGCGGCACCTCGCGGAAGAGTTCGCCCGTCTCTTCGAGCAGCTTGCCGAAGCCGCCGTCTGCGAACGCGCCGTAGACGCGTTGCGGGTCGCAGGCCTGCAGTTGGATCCCGTCCTTGGCGTGCGTGTGCACGATGTAGTCCTTGAGCGTGTGCACCGCCTGCACGGGATCGTCGGCCGTAACCATCACGAGATTGGCCGGGTCCAGGTTGACGCCCATGCCTTTGGAATCCACGTCGTCGAGAAAGGCCTTGAGCCGCACGGCGGTCTCGGGGCCGGTCTCGATGGCAAACGCGATTCCCTTGGCGTGGGCGTAGTCGCCGAGTTCTTTGCACGCCGCGCGCATGGTCGCGTAGGTCTCGCTCCCCGTGTCCTCAGGCACCACGCCGATGTGCGTGGTGACCGCTGGCGCGCCCACATCCGCGGCCAGGTCCACGATCTTCTTGGACCGCGCGACCTTCTCCTTGTTCTCGTCGGCCAGCTGGAAGCCGTGGCCTCCGAGGTCCCCGCAGAGCGCGGCGATCGCGAGACCCAAGTCGGCGCAGAAGCGCTGAAAGTCGGCGCGCGCGTCCGCGTCCATGGCTTCCGGACTCATCTCGCCGCTCACCGCGTAGATCTGGATGCCGTCGGCTCCGACCTCGGCCGCCTTCTTCACGCCCGCACGCGGAGCGAGGCGGAAGGAATCGCTGATGACGCCCACCCGGAACGGTTTCATGGCCTGCCTCCTTTGCCTCGAGATTCGAAACTCGATACGCCATTCGCGTGCCTCACGCGGGCACGGGCGGCACGTCGCGCGGCTGGCCGCCCTCGCGCAGCGACAGGGTGGCCTGGACCCCGGCGGCCACGGCCATGCGCGCGGCCTCGGGCGTGGCCGTGGTCGCGCCGCCCTCGCGCGCGAAGCGCACGAACTCGGCCACGATCTGGGGATCCGCCCCGCCGTGCCCGCCGCCGGCCACGTCATCGCCGTAATGGACCTGATCGCCGATGATCCGGTAGGGCTTGCGCTTGTTGTAGAGCATGATGGGCGCGTCCGGGCCGTCGCCCAGGTTCTCGATGCGCCCCTCGTCGCCGATGAAGGTGTAGTTGCGGCAGGCGTCGGGCGTGAAGTGACACTGCAGGTACGCGCCCAGGATCCCGCCGTCCATTTCCATGAGCATGGTGGTCTGGTCTTCCACGTCGATGGTGCGGCTGAAGCCCGTGCAGGCCGTGGGCGGCCAGTGCGCGGGGTTGAAGGCGGGGTCGCCCTTCTCGCCCTCGGCCAGGCGCGGCCGATCGCCGTACACGGCCAGGTTGCCGAACGCGGTCACCCGCCGGGTGTAGGCGCCGCTCACCCAGTGCATGACGTCGATGTCGTGTGCACCCTTCTGCAGGAGCAACCCCGTCGAGTAGCGGCGATCCGAATGCCAGTCCCGGAAATAGGCGTCCCCGCCGTAGTTGATGAAGTGCCGGCACCACACGCTCTTGACCCTGCCGATCGCGCCTTTGTCCACGAGCTCCTTCATCTTGCGGACGATCGTCATGTACCGCATGTTGTGCCCCACGAAGAGGCGCGCGCCCGTCTTGCGGGCTGCGGCGAGCAGCCGGTCGCAGCCCTCGATCGTGATGGTCATGGGCTTCTCGAGATAGACGGCTAGCCCTTTCTCCAGGGCGGCGAGCGCATGCTCCTCGTGCAGGAAGTCCGGTGTGGTCACGAAGACCGCGTCCAGGTCCTGCTCAAGGAGCTTGCGGTAATCCTCTGTGGTGAAGAGATCGGGGCCGAACGGCTCGCGCGCGCCCTCCAGCGCCTTGGAATTGATGTCGCAGCAGGCCACGACGCGCGCGCCTTCGCCCGGCTTGTGCGCGTGGCGCGACAGTCCGCCGCGGCCGGCTGTTCCGATCACACCGATTTTCAGGTCATCCATAGGGGCTCTCCTCGGAGCATGAGAACGAACGGCTTCATCAGAGGCAAGGGGCCCGCGTTTGTCAAGGGCTGAAAGCGAATCGCGGATCTGGACGACCGCCCTTCCGACAGCTTCGTGGCTTGACAGCGGGGCGCTTATCTGCCCTAATGGGGTGGGCGGCCTGTCCGCCCTGTGGAGATCGTTGGGGCCTTTTGGGGAGGGATCGCATGAAAACCCAAGTGCATCTGTTCCTTGTGGTGTTGTGCCTGGCCCGCGGAACACTGGGGGCCGAAGCCGAAGGCGATCAGCCGGCCAAGGATGCGGAAGCGGCGCCGCAGCCCGAAGCAGCCAGAACCGCAGATGCGGCCCTCGCGGGCATTCTGGCGCAGAAGGCGAATCTCGCGGTCGAGCAGAAGCCCCTCGGGCCCACCCTGCGGCAGCTGGCGGAGAAGCACGGATTCACGCTCGTGTTCGAGCAGGGGGTGGACGGCGAGGAACCCGTGACCCTGGTCGGCAAGGAGCGGACGCTTCGCGAGACGCTCGACCGGCTCGAGCGGCGCACCAACATCCAGTTCGCCTACAGCGACCGCGTGACCGTGCGCCCTGCCACGCCCCGGGAGCGGCTGGACAAGCTGCTCACCCTCGAACTCGAGGGCATGGCCTACTCCGCGTTCCTGCGGCTCGTGGCCGACCGCGGCATCAACTATGTGGTGGCTGAGCCTTTGCTCGATCTGGACGAGCGGGTGGCCCTGCGGGTGGTGGATGCTCCCCTGCGCGAGGTGATCGAGATGTCGGCGCACGCCGTGGGTGCGGAGTGCCGCATCTCGCACGCGGGCGTGGTCTCCCTCGTGCTCGACACCGAGCAGGCGCAGGACCGCAACCGGCGGGACCGCTGGCAGGAGATGATGGAGCGCGCCCGCGACTGGCGGCGGCGCATGATGGATCGGCGCGACCGGGACGGCGGCGAACGGCGGGGGCCGCCGCGCCGTCCCCGCAGGGACGGGGACGAGGCCGGAGACGAGGCCGGAGACGAAGCCGGAAACGAGCAGCCCGACGAACGGGTCTTCTGACGCGCATGAGCAATCTGCACGACATGCAGGGCGCGACCCTCGGCGGCTTCGAGATCGTGGAGCGGCTGGGCACCGGCGGCATGGGCTCGGTCTACAAGGCCCACGACGCCGCGCTCGACCGGTTCGTGGCCATCAAGATCCTGGCTGCGGCGCTCGAAACCGATCCGGTCTGCGTCAAGCGCTTCCTGCGCGAGGCCCGCAGCATCGCCGCGCTGCGGCATCCCAATCTCATGCACGTCTACACCGTGGGCGAGGAGCAGGGGCTCCACTACTTCGCCATGGAGTACATCGAGGGCGTGCCGCTGTCCAAGTACATCGCCGACCGCGGGCCGCTCGCGGTGGAGGACACCATGCGGATCACGGGCCAGGTCCTCGGGGCCCTCCACAAGGTGCACGGCGCGGAGGTCATCCATCGGGATCTCAAGCCCGGGAACGTGATGATCGATACGGACGGGCGCGCCGTGGTCGTGGATTTCGGCCTGTCCAAGGACACCACGGCCATGGATCTGACCGCAGCCGGGTCCATCATGGGCACGCCGGACTACATGGCGCCCGAGCAGATCGAGGGCGAGGCCGTGGGTCCGCACACCGACATCTACGCCGTGGGCGTGATGACGTACGAGATGCTCACCAAGTCCAAGCCCTTCCACCGCAAGAGCGCGGTCCTGACCATGCGGGCCCACTGCGAAGACACGGCTCCGCCTCTCACCCACTATCGCTCGGATCTTCCCAAGAGCCTGGAGGCCGTGCTGCGCAAGGCCATGTGCCGGGATGTGCCCAGACGGTACAGCTCGGCGCCGGCCTTCGCCCACGACCTGGCGCGCGTCTGTCCGCTGCCCGTGCTCTCGGACCTCGCCCAGGAGCGCGCCGCGCCGTCGGCCGCACCCACCATCCTGACCGATCCGACCCTGGCCTCCTCCGGTCGGCATGTGCCCGCTGCCGTCAGCCGGAAGCGCCGCAAGCGCGTCAAGAAGAAGGCGGCCAGAGACCAGTCCGCGCCAAGCGCCGCAACGGACGCAGGAGGTGCGCAGGGGCGCCCGCATCGCACGCGCCGGGTCCTCGTGATCGCTGGCGTCGTGGTGCTGGCGCTGCTGGGGCTGTGGGGGCTGATCCGTCTGCGCCGGTCGCGGCGGCGGCTCCGGCGCGACCGGTACCTGAACGCGCCCACCGGCGTCGAAGCGCCCCGGATCAGGGTGCTGACTGACGACGGCCGGACCCTGGTCGGCACCCTGGTCGAGAGCGACCGGGAGGGTTTGCGCCTGCGGCCCGAAGGGTCCAAGGCCGACGTGATCCTCCGCCCCGGAAGCTGGACGATCGTCCGACCGGTGGGGGGCGCGTCCGAGAATGGCTCCTCCTCGCGGACACCGTAGGCCGCTGGCAGCTGCGTGCTCCTCTTTCGCCCGGTTTCCCGGTTCCATCTCGCGCAGCATGCATGTGCGCATCCATCCGGGAGCGGAAAGCCTCTTTTCCACGCTTGCCACCACCGCCCGATCCCAACTATACTGGCATCACGCTTGGGGCACATGCCCGCGCGGTGATTCCGCAGGCCGAGGTCGGGAAACATCAGGGCGCGTTGCGAGGGGGGGGACCGTGCTTCGCCGGTTTCGGGCGTTGCCATGTTTCCGGTCGGTTCATTGCAGCAGAAAGGAAGGAAGTCATGAAACCACGCACGTTCATCGTCATCGGGGGGTCGGCTGCCGGCCCCAAGACCGCCGCACGCGCGCGACGCCTCGATCAGGAGGCTGCGATCACGATTCTCCAGAAGGATCCCGATCTTTCCATGGCCTCCTGCGGCTATCCCTACTACGTGGGAGGGGTCTTCGACGATCGCAACATGCTCCTCTGTACGCCGACCGGCGTCGTGCGCGACCCGAAGTTCTTCCTCAACGCCAAGGGCATCGAAGCCCGGACGCGTACGGAAGCCCTCTCGATCGATCGGGCAGCAAAGAGCGTCACGTGCAAGAACCTGGCGTCCGGCGAGACCGATGTCATGGAATATGACAAGCTGGCCATCTGTACCGGCGCCACCCCGCGTATGCCGCCGGTCCCCGGCGTCGACCTGAAGGGCATTGTCACCCTGCAGTCGATGAGGGATGCCGACTTCCTGCGAAAGGTGCGCGACGACCGCGCCATCAAGAAGGCCGTGATCATCGGCGGCGGGCTCATCGGAATCGAGACGTGCGAAGCGCTCCAGCTCGCCGGCATCGAGATTACGGTGGTGGAGCTCCTGCCCCAGCTGCTCACCTTCCTCGATTGGGAGCTGGCCAAGATCGTCGAGAACCACGTGCGCGCCAAAGGCGCCAACGTCATCACCGGCAACGGCCTGGCGGAGTTCCTTGGCCAGGACGGGAGCCTCTCGGCGATCAAGTTGGCCAACGGCACCGAGTTGCCCTGCGAACTCGCGGTGGTGGCCATCGGCGTGCGCCCCAATGTCTCACTGGCGAAGGAGGCGGGGCTCGCCATCGGGGAGCTCGGCGGCATCACGGTCAATGAGTACATGCAGACGTCGGACCCGGACATCTTCGCGGCGGGCGACTGCGTGGAAGCGGTCAACCTGATCACCGGCCAGAAGGTGCTCGCTCCCTACGGCGATCTCGCCAACCTGCAGGGCCGGGTGGCGGGGACGAACATGGCCCGCGGCGCGGAGGCCGAGTTCCCCGGCACCCAGCTCACCGGCATCTGCAAGGTCTTCGACTATGGAGCCGGCACCAGCGGCCTCTCCGAAGAGGCGGCGCAGAAGTCGGGCTTCGAGACGGAGACCGTTATCAACGCCAGTCCGGACAAACCGGGCTTCATGGGCGCCAATCTGCTCATCAGCAAGATGGTCGTAGAGAAGAAGAGCGGCAGGCTGCTGGGTTTCCAATGCGTGGGGCCGGGCGACGTGAGCAAGCAGGTCGCCATGGCCGCCATGGCGATCCGCGGTGGGCTCGCGCTCGACGATCTCGTGAACGCAGACCTGCCCTATGCGCCGCCGTTCAGCCTCGCGGTCGACCACTTCATCGCGACCGCGCACATCATGCAGAACAAGCTCGCGGGAGGCATGAAGGGGATCTCGGCCAAAGAGGTGCATGCCAAGCTGGACGGACCCGAATCTCCCTTCTTCCTGGACGCTCGGGGGCCCGACGAATACGAGACCATGCGGCTGGGGATCGGCGAGACCCTCATTCCGCTGGGCGTTCTCCGCAAGCGACTCAGCGAACTCCCCTCGGACAAAAGCAAGGAGATCATCTGCTTCTGCAAGATCTCTCTGCGGGGGTACGAAGCCGCTCTGGTGCTCGAAGCCAACGGCTGGAAGAATGTGAAGGTCATGGAAGGCGGCATCATGGCGTGGCCCTACAAGCGGGAGAAGTAGGGCCTACCGGAACACGAGCTGGAAGACAACCGACTGGAAGAGGGGGTCCTTCTGCATCTCGTCGGTGAGGGGCGGGAAGGGCGCGGCGTCGCGGATGGAGGCCACCGTGATGTGGCGCTCGGCCAGCATCTCTTCGGGGGCGTGCAGGACCTTGAGCTTACCGATGCCGCCGTCGGGCTGGATCGCGATGCGCACGTAGATCGCTCCGGTCTTGTAGGTCGAATGGGCCAGGGCCTCCTGGCGGTGCACGGCCTGCACCCACTGGCGGAGGACCTTCTCCAGATACGCAGGATACCGCGCCTTGAGCAATGCCATGGACCGGGTGCCCGCCCAACGGGCCTGGGTCAGGCTCTTCTTCGGGGGGACCTCGCGGCCGGGCTGGCCGGACTTGCGGATGTCCTTGAATACGGGTTCGGCGGGGCGCTGGGGCTGTTGTCGCTGAACCTGCTTCCGCGCCGGGGCCGGCGCCTCCGACCCGTCCGGATGCGGCTGGGGCCGCGGTCGCTCCTCGCGGGCGTTGGTCTGCGGCCGGGGGCGCTGGAGCTGGAGGCGTTGCGGGGCGGGGCGCTGGAGTCGGGCAAGCTCCCGGTCGCGGCCCGGCGAAAGCCGGCGGCTGGGGAGCGACGGGAGAATCGGGCTGTCGCCCTTGGTGCGGGGCAATCCCGTGTCCTGGCGCGGATCGGGGGCCGGCTCCCGCGCGAGCCGGCTGTGCGCGGCTTCGGCCACAGCCGTGTCCGGGTCCACGTCCTCGTCGGACACATCGGGATCCACCAGCACGAACTGCAGAACCTTCTTCTGCTGCTTCTGCTCCGGCCGTTTCCGCTCCTCCTTGCGCACGGCAGCCGCCTCGTCGCGCGCAGGGTCCCGCCTGACCGCGCGCTGCAGCAGGGGCGCTGCGTGCAACACGAGCAGCACATGGAGCCCGAACGTGATCAGGAGGCTCACCACGAACGCGAAGCCCCGGCGGCGGTCACAGGCGGTGAGCGGCTGAGCGACCAACGCGTGGGAGCTCATAGGCTCTGCGTGCCTCCGGTGGGCGGGGGCCCAGTGGCCTCGTCCTCCATCTCCGGGCTCTCGTGGGCCAGGGCCTCAAGACTGGGGAAGAGAAACTCCTTGGCCAGGATCTTGGCCGTGGCCACCAGCGGGATGGCGAGCATCATGCCGAAGAAGCCGAGCAGGGTCGAACAGACGAAGACGCTCAGGAGGATGGTCACGGGGTGGAGTTGCAGGCTCTTGCCGAGCACGAGGCTGGAGAGCAGCGGGTCGAGCCCCTGGCCCACGCCGTAGACCGCGATCACGGCCACGTAGCCCCAGAGTCCGAACCCGTTCATCCAGCAGCTCAAGAGGGTCGGGAGCAGTCCGAGCACGTTCAGAAAGGGAATAAAGGAGAGCACGCCGATGACGAGCCCGAACAGCACGCCAAAGGGCACGCCGCACAGCGCGAAACCGACCGCCGTGAAGACGCCCATGGCCAGGCACACCAGGAGGCGACCGCGGAAGAACGCGCTGACCACGAGGCCGATCTGTTCGAGGATCTCGAGCGTACGCGGCCGGATGCGCCCCGGGATGTACTTGACGAAGATCTGCCATCCCTTGTCGAGCGAATTCAGCAGAAAGGCCAGGTAGATGGGCGTGAGGATGACGAGCAGGGCCATGTGCCAGAGCCAGCTCATGCCGCGCTTGCCGCTGGCCCAGGCGCTGGCGATCACTGAGCCGCTCGTTTGGAAGATGGCGGATACGTTCTCCTTGGCCGAAGCGAGGATGTCCCGCAGCATGTCTTCGGCCTCGTCCGGTTTGAGGAACCGGCGTACGAAGGCGGACACGGCGCCTTTGCCCACGCTCGTCTTCTTGACCCATTCGGCGATGCGAGGGCCGTAGCCCGGGTCGTACGTGCCGTTGCCGTTGAGGTCCTGGGTGGACGGGTTCCAGCCGTCGACGTCGGGGTCGAAGCGGCCGTTGCCGTTCGTGTCGTCGAACGGCTCGCCTGCCACTTCGATCGACCAGTGTACGGCCTCGTTGTAGATGCGCGGCACGATCAGGACGAGCGTGACGGCGATGACCAGGAAGAGGGCGAAGAAGAGGAGGCCGATCGCCGCCTTGCGCGGGATCTTGTGCCGCTGGAGAAAGCGCACCACGGGGTTGAGGATATAGGCCATGGCGAGCGCCAGCAGGAGCGGATTGAAGACCGCGCTCAGCGCGTACATGCCGAGCAGGATGACGAGCCCTGCAGCGACCACGACCGCGATGTGAATGCGTCTTCGCAGCGTCGGCTCCATGTTCCGGATCTCCTCTGCGTCCGCGCAGCGGACGCGCATGGCCGATGGTCTCATCTTACGCGGGCCGGGACGTACATTGCAAGGGATTTGCGGCGCGGAGGGCGACCGGCCCCGAGGGCGGTGCCGCCTACTTGCGGAAGACCCTGCGAACGAGGCGGGCCAGCCACCCGTCGGCTGCAGTTGTGGCCTTGGACGAGCGGCGGGTCTTCGTCCGGCGGGCCGAGTTCCGCTGGCTCTCCCGCTTCTTGGGCGTCGGCGCGGTTGGCGGCGGATCTTTCTGCACGTTGCCGTTCGGGGGCGGGCCGGGCTTGCGCGCGGTTGCGGTTGCTGCCTCCTCCTGTTGGAGGGGAGACGGCTCCGCCTGAGCGTCTTCCGCCGGTTTGGGCTGTTGCTTGAGGGCGGCGTAGCGCAGCGCCATCTTGGCGGTTTCCGGGGAGTCGTAGATGCGCACGAACGAACGGATGCCGAGCTGTTCCATGATGCGCAGGCAGCTCAGGTGCTCCACCCACACGCTCAGGGCGCATCCGGACTCCTTGACCTTGCCGTGCAGCTTGCCGATGGTGCCCACGAACATGGAGGAGACCCAGTCGGTGCGGACCATGAGGCAGAGGCGTTCGGGTTCGGAGGGGTTGAAGTTGTCGACCCAGCGCCGAAACTCCTCGGCGAGCGCGAGGTCGCCCTTGCCGCGGATTTCGATGAAGGTGATGTCCTCGGACTGGCGGGAGGTGATGCCGCTGCCCTTGCTCTTGCGGTAGAGCACGGCCTTGGCATGGTTGCCGGCCGGGTAGGTGAGTAGGTCCGCGATGGCCAGGACCTGCATGATGCCGCGGCGCCGTTCGCGGTCCACGGGTTCGTTCTTGATGCGGTCGAGCATCTCCTGGGCGGCGAAGCCGGGACCGGGGTCCTCCACCTCGATGCGGAAGAACGCCTCGTTCAGCTCCAGGGTGATGTGGACGACCCCCTCGGCGAGTCCCTTGCAGCCGTGATCGAAGGCATTGGCCACGAGCTCGGCGAAGAGCGTCTGGGCGAAGCCCTGGAACTCGGCGTCGACCTTGGCGTTGTTGAGATGCTCCTCCAGTTTCTGGGCGATCAGATGCGTGTATTCGCGGCCGTCGATCGGCAGGCGGATCTCGATGGCTTCGCCCGGCTCCCATCCGGAGAGCTGTTCGGGGACGGGCGGGAGCGGTTCGTGCGCCTGCAGCGCCATGGCCACGGTCTGGTCGTCGGCTGCGAATCCGTCGATCACTTCCTGCGGCGTCTGATAGCGCTGGTCCGGATCCTGCGCCGTCATCCGCCAAACCACGTGGCACATGAGATCGCTCGCCGCCTGGCAGGCCTGCTTGAGCGAAGGCACGGGATTGTGGATGTGCATGGTGATGGTTTCGAGCGCGGTCTTGCCCGCCAGCGGCGCCGTTCCGCTGACCATCTCGTAGAGCACGCAGCCGAGGCTGTAGATGTCGGAGCGGATGTCGATCGTATCCTTGCCGAGCGCCTGTTCGGGGGAGATGTAGGCGGGCGTGCCCACGGTCACGCCGACCGTGGTGAATCCCGAAGCCTCGGGGTTGACGCTCTTGGTCAGCCCCATGTCGATGACCTTCACCTGGCCGTCGGGCTTGACGATGATGTTCTTCGGGCTGATGTCCCGATGGATCATCTCGTGCTCATGGGCGTGCTGGAGGGCCCGGCTGACCTGGA
>CAZBZG010000069.1:0-17940 GCA_964496245.1 uncultured Planctomycetaceae bacterium
ACGCATAGCGCGTGGTGCGGCCCAGCGGGTCGATGACCCGCGTGACCCGGCCGAGTCTGTCATAGACCGTCTGGCGCACGCCGTTGTCGGCTGCGGTGACCGAGGTCTGCCGGCCCATCGTGTCGTAATCGTAGGCCGTGGCATTGCCGCGCGGGTCGATCCTGCGCATGGCCAGTCCCGTGGCCGGGTCGCGGATGTACTCGGTCACCCCGCCTCATATGCCTGTGCTACAACGGGCGCCCTTTGGGTGTGACCCGGTTCTGAACCAAGCCGGAATCCGGATCCAGCTACGGCGGCCTCACGCGATCTCCCCGCCTGCCACCACGCAAGCCTCTTCGTTGTAGAGCACGAGGTGCTGACCAGGCGTGGGCGCGAAGATTGGTTCGTCGAACCGTACGGCCAGCGTCTCGCCGTCCCACGTCGTGACCGCGCAGGAGTGCGGCTCGCCGCCGGAGCGGATCTTGCCGAGGAGCCGCACGCCGGCTGCGAGGTCGGCCGGCTGGAGCACCCGCACGTCGGTCGCGCATACGTCCCGCGCGTGCGCCTGTTCGCGCGTGCCGATGGTGATGGCGTTGGCCCCGGGATCGATGGAGAGTACGTACATGGGTTGGCCAAAGGCCTTGCCGAGCCAGCGCCGCTGGCCGATCGTGAAGTTCTGGATGCCGGGGTGTTCGCCGGTGACCCGGCCGTCCGTGTCCAAGAGGGGGCCCGGTCCGTGCGGTGCGTCGAGGATCGCCCGGTAGTTGCCGTCCGGCACGAAGCAGATCTCCATGCTGTCCGCGTGATCGGCTGCGGGCAGGCCGGCGTCGCGCGCTTGCTGGCGGACCGCTTTCTTGCTGATCGCCTCGCCGAGCGGCAGGTGCAGCTGGCGGAGGCGGTTGGCGGGCAGGCGGTAGAGAAAGTAGCTCTGGTCGCGGTTGCGGTCCCGGCTGCGGGCGAGGCACGCGGCCGTTTTGCGGCGCACGATGCGGGCATAGTGGCCGGTTGCCAGGGACTCGACGCCGAGATCCCGCTGGATCGCGTCCCAGACGAGGCCGAACTTGATCTCCGGGTTGCAGCGCACGCACGGATTGGGGGTGCGGCCCTGCTGGTAGGCTTGCTTGAACGGTTCGATCACGCGCGCTGCGAACGGTTCCTCGATTGCCATCGTGTAATGCGGGATGCCAAGGATGCGGGCGACTTCGACGGCTGCCTCGGTCTGGGTGAAGCGAGCGTCTCCGCCGGCGCTGGCTGCCGGCAGCTCGAGCGTCACGGCTACCACATCCCAGCCGGTTGCTTGCAGCCGGAGGGCGGCCACGCTGCTGTCCACCCCGCCGCTCACGAGCACGGCCACAGCCGATCGGTTTCCATCGGGGGTCCATGGCGCGATGCCGGTGGTGGGCAGGAGCGTAGGCGGCACGGAGGAAGTCCTCTCAGGACGCGCGTTGGCGGTGCCGGCGACCGAGCGCTGCGAGGCCGGCCAGGTTGATCAAAAAGTGGAGCAGGATCGGGAAGAGCAGATCTCCACCGAGCCGGGCCAGAAAACCGAGCGCCAGTCCGACGGCGAACGCGAACGCGGGCCAGGGCCGGAGCGCGCGGCAAATCGGGAAGTGCGCCAAGCCGAAGATCGCAGCCGTGGCCCAGAGGCCGATGGCGGGCTGCAGGGCGCCCCGGAAGAAGCTCTCCTCGCCCACGGCGCTTACGGCCGCCAGCATCAGGACATCGGCCCACGAGAGCTCGCCCAGAAGCCTGCCGAGCAGGTCCTGCATGGCACGCACGGCTTTCGAAATCCGCGGTCCTGCGACGAGAAAGGCGAGGGCCAGGGCCAGGGCCCCGGCCGTCAGGCTGATCTCCAGATGCAGATGGGGCCGTGCCAGTACCAGGGCGAGCACGAACCGGCCGGCCGCCAGCCCCCTCCAGATCGTTGCCAAGCCGAAGAGCGCGCCGTAGAAGAGGAGCGCCATCCGCCACAGCGCGCGCTGCTCGATCGCGGCTACGGTCGCCCCTGCATCGTCGGGGCGCTGCGTGTCGTCAGGCTCTGGGCCGGGCTGTGGCGAAGCGGCACGTTCCATTGCGCGATTCCCCTTGCTCGTCAGGGGTATCAGAAGGGCGGCCTGGGGTCGAGGAGAAAACCCGCGGCCGTGGCCCTGAAGGCCTGCGGGTTGGTGAATGCTTGGAACCGGGGCCGCAGACGCCGCCGGCGGACATCCAACGTCCACCGAAAAGCCGCTTGCCAGGGCGGCTCCTGCATTGCGCTCGGGGGCCGCGCCGTCTATCATGGGGTGTTTGCCGGGACGGTTCGCCCGGAGGCTTCAGCAAAGGGACGGTTCCCCATGTACATCGTGATGATCACCCCAGAGCTCTCGCCCGCAGCCAAGGTGGGCGGGCTCGCCGACATGGTTGCCGGCCTCTCCCGCGAACTCACGCGGCGCGGGCATGCCGTGGACGTGGTGCTGCCCATGTACAGCTGCATGCGGTACGATACGATCGAGGACCTGCACGAGGTCTACAGCGAGCTCTGGGTCCCCCACCATCAGGAGTGGCGCGCCGAAACGGTCTTCGAAGGCCGCGTCGACGGTGTCAAGGCCTTCTTCATCACGGGCGGGTCCTATACCGAGCGGCCGACCGTCTACGGGTGCGACGACGACCTTTTCCGATTCGTCTACTTCTGCCGGGCGGCCCTGGAGTTCCTCTACAAGACCGACAAGCGGCCCGAGATTCTCCACTGCCACGACTGGTCGACCGGACTGGTGCCGGTCATGTACTACGATCTCTACAGCGAGCTCGGATGGGGGGACAGCCGGGTGGTCTTCACCCTGCACAACACCGAGAGCCAGGGGTTCTGCGGGTATCCCGGCGAGCTGCTCGACTCGGTCCAGCTGGATGTCCGGCGCTATCTCCAGCCGGACAAGCTGGCCGATGACGCGCGGCCCAACTGCCTCAACCTGATGCGGGGCGGCATCGTGTATGCGAATTTCGTGACCACGGTCAGCCCGACGTTCGCCGACGAGGTCAAGGCACCGGAGGGCGGCAAGGGGCTGCACCACGCGCTCAACGCGCACTCGGACAAGCTGGGCGGGGTGCTCAACGGCATCGACTACGAGCGCTGGAACCCGGAGACCGACCCCAAGCTGGACCAGAACTACACGGCCGAGACGTTCGTCGAGAAGTACAGGAACAAGTACGCTCTGCGCGAGTGGCTTCAACTGGCAGACGCATGGAAGCCGATCGTGTCGGTCGTGACGCGATTGGTCAGCCAGAAGGGGCTCGATCTCATCAAGCATGCCGTCTTGTCGACCCTGCGCCATCAGGGACAGTTCGTCCTGCTCGGGGAGTCGCCCGCAGCGGACGTCAACGCGGACTTCTCGCGCATCGCGGGCGAACTCGCCGCGTCGCCGGACGCGCATCTCTGGATCGGGTACCACGAAGACCTCGCGCACCTCATCTACGCGGGAAGCGACATCCTGCTCGTGCCGAGTCTGTACGAGCCCTGCGGCCTGACCCAGATGATCGCGCTCCGGTACGGTACCGTGCCGGTCGTGCGCGCCACCGGCGGCCTGGCCGACACCGTCTTCGACGTGGACGAGCCCGGCCGGGAGCCGGCCGACGCCAATGGTTTCGTATTCCACGATCCCACGCCCCAAGGCCTGGACGGGGCTCTCCACCGCGCGCTGGACTGCTGGCTCGAGCGACCGGAGGCCTTCAATCAGCTGGCCGTGAACGGGATGGGCTTCGACCACTCCTGGAAGGGACCGGCCCAGGACTACGAGAGCATCTACGACTTCATCCGGGTGAAGTAGGCGCGCGGGCGGGCCCTGCGGGATCCGGCTCCTGGGTGGCGCAGGGCAGGGGTCCCTTATGTGTGGCATCTGCGGAGAGCTGGGGGGTCCGGACGAGGGGCGGCGCGAACGCCTCGGGGCCATGACCGCGCAACTCGCTCACCGCGGTCCGGATGATGCGGGATTCTTCCTGGATGCGGGCATCGGGCTGGGCCACCGGCGTTTGTCCGTGATCGATCCGGCCGGCGGGCATCAACCGCTGGCTGCGGCCGACGGCACGGTGCAGGTCGTGGCCAACGGGGAGCTCTACAACTTCCGCTCGCTGCGCCGTACGCTTGAACAAGAAGGCGCGCAGTTCCGCACGCACGCGGATTCCGAGGTCCTCGTCCACCTCTACGCGTCCCTGCGCAACCGGTCTGCGGCCGAGTCGTGCCGGGGTCTCCTGGAGCAACTGAACGGCATGTTCGCGTTCGCGCTCTGGGACGCTCCAGCGCGCCGTCTGGTGCTGGCGCGCGATCGTCTGGGACAGAAGCCGCTCTTCTACGGCCGGACCGCGGCAGGCGCACTGCTCTTCGCGTCCGAACTCACGGCCCTGCGCGCGGTGTGGCCGGAGCCGCTCACGCGGGATCCGGAGGCGGTCTGGCACTACTTCAAGTACGGCTACATCCCGGCCCCGCTCACCATCGTGCGCGAGATCCGCAAGCTACCTGCCGCCCACTTCCTGGTGGCGGAGGGCGGTTCGGTGACCGTCCGGCGGTACTGGTCGCTCCCGCCGGTGGACGAAGAGCTCTCGGGGTCGGAAGAGGAACTGACCGAGCGCTTCCGGGATGTGCTCGAAGACGCGGTCCAGGCGCGGCTCGTCGCGGACGTTCCGCTGGGCGCGTTTCTCTCGGGTGGCCTGGATTCGTCCATGATCGTGTCGTGCATGCGCGCGCACGGCCCGGCGCGCACCTTTGCCGTGGGGTTCGGCGCGTCCTCCTATGACGAACGCGGCCCGGCCCGGCAGGTGGCTGCGGCGCTCGGGACCGAACACACCGACGAAGAGGTGAACGTGCGCATGGCCGAGATCCTGCCCGAGCTCCCCCGTCTCTTCGGCGAGCCGTTCGGCGACAGTTCGGCCGTGAATCTCTGGTACCTGGCGCGCATGGCGCGCCGCGACGTGACCGTGGCGCTCTCCGGCGACGGCGCGGACGAACTCCTGGCGGGGTACCGGCGGTACCTTGGCCGGTTGCTCGCGGGCCACTACCTCCGCATGCCGCGCTGCCTGCGACGAGGTGTGATCGAGCCCTTGCTCGGCATGCTTCCGGACCCGGGCGGGTATTACGGCGACTCGCTCGTGCGCAAGTCCAGGCTGCTCATGGACCAGGCTCGGCGCGTAGCGGCCGATCCGTACGACAGCGGTCCGGTCGCCTTCTCCGAGGAAGCGCTCTTGCGCTTCCTCCAGCAGGATCGGCCGGGGCGCGACCGCGTGCGCGAGCGGGCCGAGGCCTGGGCGGCCTGCGATCCGGTCACGCGCATGATGCGGACCGAGCTCGAGACGTATCTCCCCGAGGACATTCTGACCAAGGTCGACCGCATGAGCATGGCCCACGGCCTGGAGGCGCGGAGCCCCTTCCTCGATCACCGGGTGGTCGCGTGCGCCTGCCGGCTACCGCTGGCCATGAAGCTCGGCTGGCGAAGCGGCAAACAAGTGCTCCGCCGCGCGGCGCGCGGGCGTCTGCCGCGGGCGATCCTCCAGCGGCCCAAGCACGGCTTCATGCTGCCGCTCGACGCATGGCTGCGGGGGCCGCTCCAGGCCGCGGCCCGCGAGGCCACGGATGGCCTGGACGCGGACCTGTTCGACATGGCCTACGTGGACCGGCTCTGGCGCGACCACCTCGATTGCCGCGCCGACCACAGCCACCGGCTGTGGCTGCTGTGGGTGTGGTCCCTGAATGCGTGAAGAAAGGAACCGGACGGGACGGACGGTGGCTACGGAAGTCGTTCGGCCGCGAGCCGGAGCGCGCGGGCCTCGGTTGCCAGCTCCTGGAGGCCCTGGCGCCATTCGGGGGGGGACGCAGCGGCGGCCGCGGCGGGCGTAGACGGTTCGGTTGTTTCGCTTTCGTCCGTGTCGCCCAGGCCCGCGTCGCGCAGGCGGCGGAGGCGATCCAGCACGAGATCCCGGATCTCCTCGGCGTTGTCCACCCCGCGGAAGAAGCCCACGTGCGCGTTGAAGAGCACGCCCTGCGCGTTGCCCTCCTGCCCGCCCATGTCGCCCCCGCCGGCGGAGCGCACCCGGAGGTCGGCGATCTCGAAGAAGCGCTGCACCGGGCCCTGCTCGATGGAGATGTTCTGGATGTTGGCGAAGGTCATGGTCATCTCGCGCACGAACCACACGCCTTCCCGGATGCGCAGGCTGCGGTCGGTCACCTTGTACCAGCGCATCTCGTAGTCGAGCCGGAGCGTGACGTAGCTGAACGCGACCGCGGCCAGGTAGATCACCAGACCGATGATGTCGAGGATCGCCCCCGTGGGGCCGAGGCTGACGAGCAGGGCGATGAGAATGGCGAGCATGACAGCCAGGCCGAAGGCATGACGGATGCCCCAGGCGATCAGCTTGTACCGAAAGTAGTTGGGCGAAGCGCGGAAGACCCGGAGCTTCTCCACGTCGCCCATGGGATCCTCGGGTTCGGGCGGGACCTTGAGAAGGCTGAGAACGGCTCCCTTCAGGGATACGTACACGCCTAGCCCTCCCGGCGCGCGAGCGTCTGCAGAGCTTCGCGCGCACCCTTGAGTTCGGCTACCGCGCTGCGCAAAGCAGCGAGGGCTTCGGCGTCCTGCGCGGCTGGCGGCGCGCCGCCAGCCCTTTTCGCCTCCGCCCCTGCCTGTCGCGTGCCGTCCTTGTAGCCGCGCATGCGCGTGTAAAGGAAGTCACGGATGGCCTCGTATTCGCGCAGGCCTTCGATGGTCATCTCGGCGCCCGCGCCGCCCGAGGCGGTCTGGATCTGCAGGTCGGCGAGCCCCAGCCAGCGCTGGATCACGCCCGATGTCACGTGGATGTCCTGGATGCGCGAGTAGGTGAGGTTGATCTCGTGGCGGAAGAGCACGCCCCAGCGCATGCCCACGCCCTCGTTGTCGAAGCGGTAGCGCAGCGTGTGGTAGCGGAAGTACAGCACGGGCAGCGAGAAGACGATCAGGGGCCCGGTCAGCAGAGACCGGATGAGGTAGAGCGTCATGAGCTTGGGGTGGGGCCGCTCAATGGCGAAGATCTTGTCGTCATCCATGGCGCGTTTCTCCGGTGCCGGACCTTCAGCGGGACGGCGGGTGCGGACGGTCGTAGTGCTTCTTCCACTTGGCGAGTTCCTCTTCGAGCTCGCGGCAGGTCTTCTCCGCCTCCTCGAGGCGGGACTTCTGTAGGTCCACCAGGCGTTCGGTGTCGGCGCGTCGGGCCTCGGCGTTCTCCAGGTCCTTGCGGATGTGCTCCATCTCGCCCGCGACTTTCTCGTGGGCTTTCTTCTCTTCCTCCAGGGCCTGGCTCAGCCCGCGGTTCGCCTCCTCGAGCTCGTTGATGCGGCTGCCGAGCCGCTCCCGCAGGTCTTCGAGCTTCTTGTTGTACTCCTGGCTGAGGCGGGCTTCCATGTCGCTCAGGGCCTTCTGGCGCTCGGCGTCTTTCTGCGTCCTGAATTCCTTCATCTCCTTCCGATGCAGATCATTTCGCTGGTCGAGTTTCTCGCCGTGCTCCTTCTCCATCTCTCTGAGTTGCTTCTGATGGGCGAGCGCCCGGGTATGGACGTCGGTGTTGTACCAGGCGCGGCTCAGGGAGTAGGCGCCAACGCCGAGAAAAGCGATGATCACGCACCAGAGGGTGCGCCGGCCGATCACCCGCTCGCTCTTTTGCAGCTTGGCGTTGAGTTCGGCGATGTTGGCCGACAGGTTCTCCATCATGCGTTCCTGGCTGGCCAGCGTCCCCTTGACCCGGCCGCACTCGATCAGGGCGACTTCCAGGCGCTTCTGGACTTCGATGGGCTGGCCGCCCTCGGTCTCGTCGTCTGCGAACGCCTGGGCGGTCTGCCCCTTGTCCGGCTCCGGGATCTCGACCTCGCGCCGTCCGCCCGAACTCCGGGCCTGGAGTTTGCCGCTCTTGATCCAGTTGCGGATGGTGCGCTCGGAGACTCCGAGCGTGAAAGCGGCTTCGGAAATGTCGACCCAAGGCATGCGATTCCTCCTGCGTTCCTGCGTGGCGCGTCGACGGGCAGCTTACGGGAGCCCGTGGGCTAACTCGGGTCCCGATGGTGGATTCCAACCGTAACGAGAGCTTTCGGAAATGTCAATCGGAATTCCCTTCGAGGCTTCGGAAGCCTAATGTCGTTTTCCAGAAGGGCTTCAGGGAGACGGCGCTGCTTTTCGCGCCCGGATGGCAGCTGCTGCCTGGCGTGGGGCGGATACCGCGGACCAGGCCTCGCGCGCCGCTTCTGCTCTCTCCAGTGCCTCGAGGCAGAGCGCTTGGTTCCAGGCTGACGTGCGGGCCCATAGGCTCTTGGTGGCTCTCAGCCGGGCATAGGCTTGGGCCGCGGCTTCGAGCCGGCCAAGCGCCTGGAAGCAAAGGGCCTGGTACCGCAGCCGATTCGCTTCGGAAGACGCCGCAAAATCAACCTCTACCGTGGAAATGCCCTTTCCGCTGGATCCATCCAGTCCGGCTGCCAGAAGGTCCAGAGCTTCCTCGGATCGGCCGGTGAGGTGGGCGATCCTGGCCTTCCGGTAACACACTGGGCGGCATACAGTTTTGCGCTTCTCCTGCCAGCGCGGACCGGAGCGGTCCCGGTAGATCTGAAACGCTCGGTGGAAGGGCTCCACAGCCAGTTCGGAAACGGGCTGGCCTTCTTCGGTTTCAACCACAGCCGTGGAAAGTCCCTTTACAGCTCGATCGAGGCGGTCTTCCGGCACCTCCAGGACGCGGGCAGCCTCCTGCCGGAACCACGCGACGCGCAGGAGCGGATTGCCCCAGAGGTGCGGGCCTGCGTCGTCCAGGCCTGCGGCCTGCTCGAACGCGCTCCACCGGGGCAGGCTCCCCCGCGGGTCGGTGAACACGTGGAACGTGCTCCAGAGCAGGTGCTGCGGCTGCAGCAGCACCGGGCCGTGCGCACGGGGCAGGACGGCCTCGAGCTTTTCCGGATTCCGAAGCGCAGCAAGCAGGCTCGGACCTTCCTCCACCCAGCCAACGGCCAGGGCTTGGAAGGGGTCGAAGAGGCGCCACGCCCCGTCCAGCCGGAGTGCGGCTACAGCATGGTGGATTTTCATGCGTTGCGGGGCGCGCAGGAAGAGGATCAGGGATGAAATGCCGAGCTGTTCGGCCAGCGCGCACAGGGACCAGGCCATCTGGTCGGCCGAACCGTGGCCGCGGATCAGGATGCCGTCCGGCCACGCAAGGGATTCCGCGGAGCTGTGCGGCGCGAGTTCCCGTGTCACCAGGCGAAAGAGTCGCCTGGCTTTCTCGCGATCGCTGGATGCCGAGTCCACGGCCGTGCGGGCCACGCGGTGCAGGAAGAGGACCCGCTCCAGGTAGGCAACGTCACGAGGTTCGAGCTGGGCGGCGACGATCTCGGACGGAGTGTAGCCCTTCCGGCGGAGCAGCGCGCGCAGCCCACCCAGGTCGGCTTGTTCGTGCACCCGCAGCCCGCGGCGCAGGCTCCAGGCGTTGTACGCCACGATGGCCTGGGTTGGGCGATCTGCTTCCAGGTGCGTTCGGAGGGTGTCTCGAATGAGGGAAGGGCCGTCGGCCGGTTCACCAGCGGACAGCAAGGAGCCGGCCAGCGTCAAAGCCAGAAGCGCGGGCGCGGCAGAGGAACGGACCACGCTCACTCATCCTCGCCGGGAAAGGCCGTCCGCTCCCGAACCGCTTTCACCCCGTAGCCCAGGTCCTTGTTCTCCAGATCGAGGGTTGGCAGGGTTTCGCGCTCGCGTTGCAAGTAGTTGCCCACGTCCTTTTTGAGTTCCTTACGCTGGTTCTCGTGGAAGCGATAGGCCGCCTGCCATCCGTCCCGCAGGTTCCTGGGCTTCTTGCTCTCGGATTGCGCGTAGCGCCGGACGTCGGCCGCCATCTCCGGGCCCACGCTGCCTTCGCTTTCGATGTAGCCTTCCATCTGGCCGAAGAACCGGCCGCCTTCCTTGCATCCAATGGCGACGGCCGTCAGGACGCAGAGAAACAGGAGCATTGCCAAACGAATGGGGTGCATGGTGCCTCCTTGTCCATCCAGCTAGGGCGCGCGTTGCCAGCCAGGTCCCTGCGGCAGATGCCCGAAGGCGGCCGGGCCGTGGCCGGTAACGCCACAATCTATATAGGGTTATCGGCGACTGTGGCGATGCACTCGCGGTTTCTTCGGCTGGACAGGGAAGAATTTATCTGGTATTCTACGCGCGCTCGTGCGTGACGTCCGATAGCGGCTGCTTATCGGACATGCACGCACCAGGAGAGCAGGTGCAGGGGACCGGCATGATCGACCTGAAGCTCTTCCGTGACGATCCGGAGTGGCTCCGGGAGGCCTGCAGCCGCAAACACGTGGAGGTGGATGTCGGTCGCGGCATCGAACTCGACGCCCAGCGCCGCGAGAACATCCAGGAACTCGAGCGTCTACAGGCCGAGCGGAATCGCGTTTCCAAGGAGATCGGCGCCCGGAAACAGGCGGGCGAAGACGCCTCCGAGGCTGTGGCCACGATGCGGGAGGTCGGTGAGCGCATCAAGGCCCTCTCGGAGATGCGCAAGACCGTGGAGGCCGAACTCCATGCCCTGGCGCTTACCGTTCCCAACCGTCCGGCGCCGGACGTGCCGGACGGGGAAGGCGAGGCCGACAACGTGCTCGTGAGCGAATGGGGCGAGACGCCTGCGTTCGATTTTGCGCCGCGGCCGCACTGGGAGCTGGCTGAGACCCTGGGGCTCGCGGATTTCGCCCGCGCCTCCAAGCTCTCCGGCAGCGGATTCATCCTGCTCAAGGGCCTCGGTGCGCGGCTCGAACGGGCGCTCATCAGCTTCTTCCTGGATCTGCATACCAAAGAGCACGGCTACACCGAGTGGTTCCCGCCGTATCTCGTGGGCCGGGACTGCATGACGGGCACGGGGCAGTTGCCCAAGATGGAAGAAGACATGTACCGCTGCGAGGCGGACGACGCCTTCCTGATTCCGACAGCCGAAGTCCCGGTCACCAACATCCACCGCGAGGAGATCCTGGCGGCTGACGACCTGCCGCTCTACTACACCGCGTCCTCGGCCTGCTTCCGCCGCGAGGCCGGGGCGGCCGGCAAGGACACGCGCGGCATGATCCGCGTGCACCAGTTCAACAAGGTGGAACTCGTCAAGTTCGTGGCGCCCGAGACGAGCGAGACGGAGCTGGAACGTCTGCGGGAACACGCCGAGGTCGCGCTCCAGCGGCTGGGGCTTCCGTACCGCGTGCTGACCCTCTGCGCCGGCGATCTCTCTTTCGCGAGTGCCAAGACGTACGATCTGGAGATCTGGGCGCCGGGCTGCGCACAGTATCTCGAGGTCTCCTCGTGCAGCAACTTCGGCGACTTCCAAGCGTGCCGCGCAAGCATCCGGTTTCGCGATGCGGACAAGAAAGTGCGCTTCGTGCACACGCTCAACGGATCCGGTCTCGCGCTGCCGCGCACGTGGATCGCACTTGTGGAACACTACCAGCAGGCGGACGGGTCGATTCGGATTCCGGAGGCGCTGCAGCCGTATCTGGACGGTCTCGAACGGATCGAGCCGCCAGCGGGCACCTGACCAAGGAAGAAAGTGCGGGAGGGCAAACCGTGCGCACCACGCAAAGGTGGTTTGTGGTTCTCTGGATCGTCACCGTGGGATTGCTGGGCTTCGCCCGGGCGGGCGAGGAACCGGCAGAAGGCGGAACTGTGCAGGCGCTGCACGCGGCGGTGGAGCGCGGGGACCGGGAAGCCGTGCGCCAGGTCCTCGAAGAGGGCCCCGGGTTGGTAAACCGGTCTACGGCCGAGGGGCGCACGGCACTGCATCTTGCCAGTCGCGCGGCGAATGCCGGGCTCGTGGACCAGCTGCTCGAGAAGGGAGGCGACCCGGATGCGCGCAACGGGCGCGGACGCACGCCTCTGCATATGGCGGCACAGGCCGGCGCCCCCGCGGTCGTGAAGAGCCTGCTCTTGGGCGGGGCCCACGTGAATGCCCGCGATCGGCAGGGCGCGACCCCGCTCGATCTGGCGGCGACCGAAGACGTGCGGCTGCTCTTGCGCAAGCAGGGCGGACATACCGGAGCCGATCTCGACAGCGCGGGCGACCGATGGGTCGCCGAGCGTCTCCCGGCGTCGCTGCGCTTCCTGGTCGAACGTGAACTCGCCGGCTTCCCCCTCTGGCGCTTGGCCGGCGCGCTCGCGATTCTCATCGTGGCTCTGGTGCTCAATACCGTGCTGCGATACACCCTCAAGCGCTACGTCCCGCAGGACCAGACGGAGGAAGCGACCGACCGGCGGGTTTGGTTCGGTCTGCTCCTCCGGTCGGCTTCGGCGCCGGCGCGGATCATCGTGTGGGCGGGGGCGGCGCGTTTGGTCGGACCGTTGCTCGTGCCCGCGTACAGGGACGGCGCCGTGTGGATGACGGGCGTGCTCTTCAGCGTCGCGCTGGCCGTCTTCCTCTATCAACTGGTCGCCGTGGTCGAGCATTATCTGAAGCGCCGGGCCGAACGGACCGAGAACACGCTCGACGACATGTTGGTCCCGATCGTGCGCAAGGGATTGCGGCTGCTCGTCATCATCGTAGCGAGTGTGCACATCTACCAGAGCGTTACGCAGCAACCGATCACCACCGTGCTGGCCGGTCTCGGCCTGGGCGGTCTCGCTTTCGCCCTGGCGGCGCAGGACACGCTCAAGAACTTCTTCGGCTTTATCATGATCGCGGCCGACCGGCCGTTCAACGTGGGCGAACGCATCGATTTCGACGGGCACGACGGCGTGGTGGAAGCCGTGGGACTGCGCTCCACCAGGGTCCGCCGGCTGGACGGGCACGTGGTGACCATCCCCAACAGCCGGGCGGCCGATGGGGTCATCCACAACATCGGCCGGCGTCCCTACATCCGCCGGATCATGAACATCACCATCACCTACGATACGCCGATACACAAGGTGGAGAAGGCCGTCCAGATCGTGCGGGACGTGTTCGAGAACCACGAAGGTATGGACGAGGCGTTTCCCCCGCGCGTTTACTTCAACGACTTCAATGCCGCGAGCCTGAACATCATCGTGATCTACTGGTACCATCCCCCGGAGTACTGGGACTACCTGGCGCATTGCCAGGCGGTGAACCTGGAGATCATGCGGCGGTTCGAGGCCGAGGGCATCGAGTTCGCCTTCCCCACGCAGACGCTGTACCTGGCCGGCGACCCGGCGCGCGAACTCGTGGTCAAGCACCAGGGGCTGCCGGAGGCAGGCGGTGCCGGGCCTGGCGGGGCCTAACGCGAGCGGGAGCGAGTCGCGCGATGGGTTGACAGAATCGGCTGCGGCCGATGCAGGGCCCGCAGGTGTGGGGAGGACGTTCCATGTCGCGCGTGTCGCGCGAGACGAGAGCCTCTGACGTGAAGACGGCATTCGGCAGATGTCTGCGGGAGGCGCGGGACGCCAAGCGCCTGTCGCGGGCCAGCCTCGGTCTGCGCCTCGGCATCAGCCCCAAGACCATCCAGAGCTGGGAGATGGGCCGGACCTTCATCGAGGACCTCTCTCTGATTCCATCCATCGAGTCGGAGTTGGCGGTTTCGTTCTCCGAGCTGATTGCACGCGCCGTGGGGCTGGCAGCGGGCGGCCCGCGGCCGGCCGCGACGGGCGCCGCTCCGCCGGGTCCCGTGAGCGGCCCGCGGCCACTGGCTGTGGCGCTCACCGTGGGACCGGAGGCTCCGCCCCCTTCCGGCGAAGCAATGGGCGAGGCGTGGGCGGCTGTGCCGCTCGTCCGTCGCAAGGCGGCTGGCAAGGCCGTCGCTGAACTCGCGCCCGACGACGTGGGCAGTCACGTTGTCGTGCCCGGCGCCTGGGTGCCGCGTGGAGGGGTTCTGGTGGCTTACCGCATGGCCGATTCCGGCATGGCGCCCATGATTCCGCTCGGGGCCACGGTCGTGGTCGACCGCCGCGCCACGGATTTTCAGAAGAACGCTGATCGTGTCGTGGCTCTGCTTCTTCGGAACAAGACATTGCGCATCCGGCGGTTGCTGGAGGATCCCACGGGCGGCGGGCTCTCCGGTGCGGCTTCCCAGGGCGGCGGGCTCGGCCTGGGCCTCCGACCGGAGGAGGGCGACCGACTGCTGGGTCGGGTGGTCGGCATGCTGAGCGTGGTGGGATGATGGTTGGTTACGGAAAGGCGAGGATGTCATGATGAAGATGTTGCACGTCGGCGCGGCCCAGATCCATTCGGGTGGCGCCCTGGAGGAGACCCTCGCGCGCATGGAGACGCAGATCCGCGCCGCTTCGGCCGTGGGGGTCGAGGTCCTGTTGTTCGCCGAATGCGTGCTCGGGGCCCAGGCACGCCCGTGCTCGAACACCAGCAGGACCAGATGATCCACGCAGAGCTGCGGTTCCCGTCGTAACGGTGCGCCGGCCTCCCCTTCGCGCGGCCGCCTTTCCCGGTGCCGGCCGGGCCGCCACGCGTAACCATCGAAACCCGATGCGGTTATGTCGGCAACGCTTGCCGGAAAGGCCGGGATTTGGTTGACGGCTGCGCGTGTGTGTGGTACAGGTCTCAGGTTCGGTTATCGGACTCCGTCCCTCCGGTTCGTCCGCGACCCGGCCCCTACGCACGGTCCAGTCGCGCCCCAACCGGCCCACGCAGGGGAGGGCCATGAGGCGATTGATCGTCGAGCCTTCTTGCAGGCGCGTCAACAGCACGCCGGGAGCGGCTCGGCATTTCCCATCGCGCTGTCTCGTGTGGGTGGCGGTCGCCAGCCTGCTCTGTCCGGGCTGCGGTGGCTGGAAGCAGCGCTACTTCTCCGAGCTGCGGGAAGAGCAGGAAGAAGCGCTCCAGATCCTGCAGGGACGGCAGGGAAGACCGCCTTGCCTCGAGGGCGCGCTCACCCTGGAACAGGCCCTCCGCTGTGCGCTCGAGCACAATCCGCGTCTGCGCGCGGTGCTCCAGGAGAAGGTCAAGGCGCGGGGCCGGCGCGTGCAGGCCTATGCCGAGTTGCTGCCCAAGGCCCAGGCCGTGACCTCGGTCACACGCTTGGAGGATCCGCCTCCGGGCGCGGGCGAAGCACTCGGACAGCTCATGCGTTCGCTCGGCCTCCAGGCCACGGCTGGTGACGAGGGGACCCGGGACTACAGCCAGTTCCAGCTGCGCGTGCAGCAGCCCCTGTTCCAGGGCGGACGCATCTTCATCGCCCAGCGCGCGAGCCGTCTCTATACCTATCTGACGGACGAAACCGTGCGCGCGACCGTGCAGGAGGTCATCTACGAGGCTGCGGCCCGCTACTACCAGGTCCAGCTCGCGCGCAAGCTGCTCGCGGTGCAGGAGACCGCTCTCGAAGCGGCCGAGAAGCATCTCGTCAACGTACAGACGCTCAAGAAGTTCGGCAAGGCCACGGCGTACAGCGTGCTGCGGGCGCGGGTGGATGTCTCCAACATCGAGGCCAGCCTGATCGAGCAGCGCAACGCCCTGCAGGATGCGCTTGCCGGGCTCTACAACGCCCTGGGCGCTTCGCAGGCGAGTCGCATCGAGCCGTCGAGTCCCATGCGCTTTGTGCCCTTGGAGATCTCGTTCGAAGAGGCCGCGCGCGTGGCCTTCCAGCACCGGCCGGACCTGTATCAGGCTGCGCTCCAGGCCGACCTGCAGGGCCAGAGCGTGCGCGCGGTCCTGAGCCGTTACCTGCCGTCGATCGAGGCGTTCTTCGACAAGACCTGGGCGCGGCCGGATGCGCGCACGGGCGAGTCCACCGAATGGGGCAACCAATGGCAGGCGGGCGTCACGCTCACCTGGCCGCTCTTCGACGGTCTCAACCGGGAGGGCACGCTCATCGAGGAACAGGCCAAGCGCGCGCAGACCGAGGAGCTGCTCGACCTGGCCCAGCAGCGGGCCTTGCTCGAGGTGCGCATCGCGCTCAACAATCTACAGAACGCGCGGCACATGGTCGAGAGCCAGGAACTCAACCAGGATCGCGCCAAGGAGGCCCTGCGGCTGGTGCAGGCCGGCCGCAAGGAGGGCACGAACAGCGACGTGGAAGTGCTCGACGCGATCGCGGCCCTCACGCAAGCCCAGGGGACCTATCACCGCGCGCTCTACCGGCATGTCATGGCGCGGCTGCAGCTTCTCCGCTCGCTCGGCGGACTGGCGCCCGGGCCGGGGCGCGTGGACGTGCCGTCGGACGGACCGGATCTCGACGCGGACACTCCCTTCGCCCGCATCGCAACGATCCCAAGCGTGCCGCCGGAGGAGGCTGGTGACGGGGCGGCGGACAGGTCGCCCCCTGCTGTCGAATGACGTGTCGGATGAGCCGGCAGCGCTTCGCAGAGTTCATGCCCGCGACCCGAAGAGGGTGAGCGGCGTGGCGTCCGTGATCGTGAGATCCACGAGTTCGCCCACAAGGTCGGTCCAGTCTGGTGGCGCGTCGAAGACGCAGATCTGGTTCGTCTCTGTGCGGCCCGTGAGCTTGGTCCGGTCGCGGGACGACAAGCCCTCGACCAGGATGGTCTGGCGGGTCCCGATCAGCGCCTGGGTGCGTTCGCGATTCACCGCTTCTTGCGCGGCGAGCAGGGCCTGGTTGCGCCGCTTCTTCTCACCGAGTGGAACGTCGTCGGGCAGTTTCTCCGCAGGCGTGCCGGGCCGCAGGGAGTACTTGAAGATGTAGGCGTTCTGGAAGCGGGCGGTCTTCACGAGGTCGCGAGTTTCTTCGAAGTCGGCGTCCGTCTCGCCGGGAAAGCCGACGATAAAGTCGCTCGTGACGAACGTGCCGGGCGCGCGCCTGGCGATCATCGCGAGCTTCCTGTCGTAGTCCTCGCGCGTGTAGCCCCGCCGCATGGCCTGGAGCACGCGGGTCGCGCCCGACTGCGCGGGCATGTGAAGGTGGTTGCAGACGGTCGGCAGCGCGGCCAAGGTCGAGACGAGGTCCTCGGTGATGTCGCGGGGATGGCTCGTGACGAAGCGGATGCGCGTCAAGCCGTCGACGGCGGCCACCGCGCGCAGCAACGCGGCCAGGTCGGTCTGGATGTCCTTGCCATAGGCGTCGATGTTCTGTCCGAGCAGGCAGACTTCGCGCGCGCCGCGGTCCGCGAGCGTGCGCACCTCCTGGACCACGGCCTCCATCGGACGGCTCTCCTCGCGACCGCGCACGTGCGGCACGATGCAGTAGGCGCAGCGGTTGTTGCACCCGCGCATGACCGAGACAAAGGCCTGCGGCCCGGCGTGAAGCGCACGGCCGTGGGCGTCGAGTGTGCCGGGCGCGACCAGGCTCGTTTCGTCCACGGCCACCACCGGCCCGGCAGCCGCCTGTTCGAGGAGCGAGCCGATGTGCGGGAACTGGCGCGTGCCGCACACGAGGTCGACGTGCGGGATCTGCCGGAGCAGATCGCGTCCCATGCGCTGGGCCATGCAGCCGGTCACGCCGATGCGCAGGCCGGGTTCGTGGCGCTTGCGGTGCTTGAGCCGGCCGAGCCGCGAGAGCACGCGCTGCTCGGCGTGGTCGCGTACGGAGCACGTGTTGAACAGGATCACCTCGGCCGCCTCCTCGTCCGCCACCACCTCGTGGCCGGCTGCGTGCAAAGCCTCGGCCATGAGCTCGCTGTCGAGCTTGTTCATCTGGCAGCCAAAGGTGAGGATGGCGATGCGGGCCATGCGTGTGCCTTTTGGGGCGTCGGATCCTGCGGTTCGGGTCCGCGTTCTGCAGGGTCGGTGTCTGTTTCGCGACACGGCCGCGGCCAGGAAGTCTTTGCGTGCGCATTGCTGCATACATTATAATGAGGTGGTTCCGCCTGTCAGGCTTTTTCCGGAGACGCCGCCCCGTGAGCGCTTCGCTCTTCACCCCCAAGGCGCCGCTGGCCGAACGTATGCGCCCCCAGACGCTGGCAGAGTTCGTGGGCCAGGAGCACCTGGTGGGCGAGGGGCGGCTCATCCGGCGGGCCATCGAAGAGGATACGCTGGGCAGCATGCTGCTCTGGGGACCGCCGGGCAGCGGCAAGACCGCGCTCGCGCACGTGATCGCCCGGGCCACGCGGCGCG
>CAZBZG010000070.1:0-17924 GCA_964496245.1 uncultured Planctomycetaceae bacterium
AGACCGAACGCTGGCTCAAGCTCGCCACGCACCAGCTGCACAGCAACGCGGACGTGGCCTACGCCGTCCAACAGTACGTGGACGTTACCGGAGACGAGGACTTTTGGGCATCCCACGCAGCCGAGGTGCTGATCGAGACCGCGCGTTTCTGGCTCGGCCGCGCCGAGCCGGACGGCGAGCGCCTCTTCATCCCCCAGGCGTCGGGCCCGGACGAGTTCCACACCGTGGCCGACGCGAGCGCGTACGTGCATCACTTGGCCGCGTGGAACCTCCGGGCGGCCGACCGGGCCGTGCAGCACTTGCGCGACCGCGCGCCCGACCGCCTGGCCGCGCTCTGCGAGACAACGGGCGTGGGCGCGTGGGAGCTCGCAGCCTTTGCGGACGCGGCCGACCGGCTGGACGCCATGCAGCGCGCTGACGGGGTGTTCGAGCAGTGCCGGGGGTTCTTCGCGTTGCGCGACGAGATCGATCCCGACCACGGCGGCCCGCGGCCGTTCGAGACCCAGTGCGTCAAGCAGGCGGACGTGCTCATGATGCTCTACCTCGCTGGCGACCGGTTCGATCGGGAGACCCTGCGGGCGAACTACGACTTTTACGAACCCCGCACCGTGCATGCGAGCAGCCTCAGCCACGCCGTGCACGGCGTGATCGCGGGCGAGATCGGGCGCATGGATCATGCGGCCCGCTACGTGCGCCGGTCGCTGGGCATGGACCTGGACGACGAGATGCACAATGCGGCTCAGGGCATTCACATGGCGGCCAACGGCATGAACTGGCAGGCGGTCGTGCGCGGCTTCGGCGGCGCCTGGCCGCGCGGGGACCGGTTCGCCGTGAGTCCGCGCCTGCCCGAAGACTGGAAGGCGATCTCGTTCACCCTGCTGTGGCGCGGTGCGGAGTTGCGCATCCGCGTAGAGCCCGAAACCGTCACGGTGGAGAACGCGCCCGCGGCGGATGCCGTTGCCCAGCTCACGCTCTGCGGGCAGGACCTTGCACTCGCGCCGGGCGCCAGCGCTTCGGCCGCCTGGTCGCGCGAAGGGCCGCGGGCCTGAGCGTGGCGGCAGCCCCGCGGCCGGCACCTTCTGGCGCGCCAACGTCTACCGCATCGATCACGACGCCTCGCCCCCGAGCCAGTGGGCGTGGTGTTCCGACGTGCACGGCGACTTCCACGGCCTGGACCGGTTCGGCACGCTGCGGTTTGCCGTGTAGCGCTTGTCCACGAACCGCGCCGGGCCAGCGGCGGGAGCAGTGCGGGCGCAGGGTCGCTTATCGGTTGCAGCGCTCTTTGCGGGTTCGGTTGCGCACCCGCTCTGGTGAAGGGAGAATGCCATGACGTTCCACGGTGTGATGCGGGCGACAGGTCTGTCCTTGATTCTGCTGGCAAGCGGATGGACGGTTGCGCTGCCGACGGCTGCTGCGGAGCCTGCGGGCCAGCGGACCGTGGCATACGAACTCGCCGAGCCCCGACGCGTCTCCATGGCGGTCTACGACGCGGACGGACGCCTCGTGCGCGAATTCCTGCGGGGCGAGCCCCAGGCAGCCGGCGCCCACAGCACGGTCGTCGAGGCCGGGGCCCTGACCGATCCGCATCGTGTGGCGTGGGTGCCCGATCGGAATCAACTGCTGGTGGCCGAGCACGAGGAGAGTCACCAGGTCAAGCGATTCAGCCTGCCCGGCGGACGGCAACTCCAGGCCTACGGCCAGCCGGGCGGCCGGTCCTACGGCCCGTACGATCCGGCCAGCTTCCGGGAGCTCAACGACGTGGCGCCTGACAACCACGGCGGATTTCTCGTGGTGGAGGGCGGCGGAAGCACGATCCAGCGCACTGCGCGGTTCGACGCCGCGGGCGCGCTGATCGACCAGTGGTTCGGACCGCAGATGTTCTTCAACTACGCGGTGGCCGATCCGCGGGAACCGGGCCGCGTCTTTCTGAACGGCGGATACGGGGCCAAAACCGAACTCCGGGTCGACTACGCGACCGGCGAATGGACGCGCAGGGCACGTTGCCATCAGACCCCCGGCAATGGGAGGCCCGGGGTCCATGCGTCTCTGCGGCACAAAGGAGTTCCAGCCTTGTCTGCACAAGGTTTCTGCGTTGACCGACCGATGTTTTGCGTTTTTCTGAACCTGCGCCCCCGTCGGCGCGACGTTTCCGTGTGAATGCCGGCTGCGGGGCGTTCGCCCGCCCGCGGCTCTGGAGCGCGTATGACCGACAGAGACCTGCTGCAGGCCTATGCGAACGGTTCGGACGAGGCGTTCGGCCGGATCGTGGACCGGTATACGGACATGGTGTACGCCTGCTGCCTGCGCATCCTCGGCGATCCGCACGCAGCCGAGGATGCGGCGCAGGCCACGTTCCTGGTGCTGGCCCGCAAGGCGGGCCGGCTGGGAGAAAAGACCGTGCTCGCGGCGTGGCTCTTTCGCACGGCGCAGTATGCGGCGCGCAACGCGCAGCGCAAGGCAGCGGTGCGGCGGCGACACGAACAGGAGGCCTCCATGGAGCGCAGCCAGCGAACGGACGGGGCGCCCTCTGCGGCGCTCAGCGCGCACTTGGACGCGGCGTTCGGCCGGCTCAGCGGTACGCAGCAGGACGCGGTGGTGCTGCGGTACGTGCGCGGCCTGACGGTCGAAGAAGCGGCCGCCGAAGCGGGCGTGCCCAGCGAGACCCTGCACACCCGCGCCCGGCGGGCGCTCGAGAAGATGCGAACCGCGCTGCGGCGGCGGGGCGTGGTCCTGCCCGCAGCCGGCCTGGGCGCATCCATCCTGGCGGAATCGGCGCAGGCCGCGCCGGCCGGGCTCGCCGCATCCATCCGGACCGCGTGCGCGGCCAAGACGGCGGCGTCTTCGACGGCAATCTCGATCGCACAAGGAGTGACGCGCATGATGTGGATGGCGAAGATCAAAGCGGCCGCGTGCGCGGTCGCGGGCGTGCTGGCCGTGGGCGCGACCGCGACCGTGCTCATGGCCAATGGGTGGGCGGCCGAAGAGACGGGCTATAGCGGCGCGTACGGCGAGCGCACGGCTGCTGCGGACATCTCTTTTTCGCTGGACAATCCCGGCCAGGTTTCGCTCGCGGTCTACGGGCAGGACGGGACACTGTTGCGCACGCTCCTGACCGGTCAGAAGCTCCCGGCCGGCGCGCACGAGATCCGGTGGGACGGCCTGGACCGCTGGGGCCGGCCCGCGCAGCCGGGCACGTACGAATGGCGGATGCTGCGCACGCCCGGCTTCCGGGCCGAATACCTGTTGAGTGTGGGCAACCGCCGGCCCGACGACCGGAATTACATCGAGTGGGTCGGTAACCACGGGCCGCTGCACTCGGTCGCCTGCAACGGCACATACGTCTACATCGGTGGCATGGGCGAGAATGTGCCCGGCGCCGGGCTCTTTACGCTCGACGACACCGAGGTGAAATGGCTGCAAGTCAATGGCATGGCCTGGGGCACCACGGTGGACGCTGCTTTTGTCGAGATCGCGGGGGATGACGGCCCGCAAGAGTTCCTGTTGCGCCACATCACGAACAGAGAGACCTCGGAGCTTCGGCTGTACCGCTTGGACGGGCACGAGCACGGCCGGTCGTTCAGTATCTTCTACGACCAGAAGAAGCGGAAGGGCAAGGGCAGCGTGGCGAGCAACGGCAAACACGTCGTCGTGGTCTACCCCGACTTCGGCACGATGCGGTGCTACGACATCCAGGTGTTCCGCAGAGACCGCAAAGAAAGCGCCGCGCCCATGGCGGAACGCGAGATCCCCGTGGACAAGCCCGCGGGCGTGGCACTGGCCGAGAGCGGCATGGTCTACCTCTTCTCCGAAGGCGCGGTCAAGACCGTGGACACAAAGGGAGAGATCGCCGTGCTGATCCCGGCCGAACGGCTCGATGAGCCGCACGCCTTGGCCTATCAGCGCGAGACCGGCGACCTCCTGATCGCCGAATGGGGCGAGACGTTCCAGGTGCGGCGATACGATGCGGCGACCGGCGAGCGCAAAGCGGCCTACGGCCGCAAGGGCGGGCGGGCCTACGGCGCCTACGAACCCGGCGACCTGCGTCACGTGCGGGACCTCGCGGGCGACGGCCGCGGCGGGTTCGTGGTGATCGAGGGCGGCGGAAGCGTGCGCCGCATCGCGCATTTCAACGCAAAGGGCCGGTTCGTCCGGGAGTGGCCCTCGGGCCAGCCGTTCTACAATCTCGCGGACTTCGATCCGGCGGATCCCGCGCGCGTCATCTACAGCCCGGACAAGCGGGTCAAGGCGGTCGCCCAGTGCGACGTTGAGGCGGGCACATGGACGATCACGCACGAATTCCTCCACAACGACTTCGGCGCATCGTTCATGCCGGCGCCCAGTCATTACAACGTGCGGTGGCGGGCCATTCGCGGCACGGACGGGGAGCTCTATCTCTGGTCGGAGAAGGGCGGGGGCGTGATCGCTGTGCTCCGGGTGGATTTCGCGACCGGACGACTCGCGCCGGTCACGGCGGCAGGCAAGGCGCCTCGCCGCATAAAGGACAAGGGCAAGTGGCGCGCCGAGCGTCCCCTGGGCCGGGCGTATGCGGCCAAGGATCTCGCGGTCGAAGACGCGCCGTTCTTCACGTGGTCGGATGCCGACGGCGAGGGCGACGTGGACGCGGAGGAGTGCAGCATCGGCTCTTTGCCCGGCGGCGGCAGTTACGCCTTGACGAGCCATGTCGACGATGCCTTCCGGCTGGTCTTCACGAACTTCGGGGACAAGGAGAAGCCGGCGGTCGGCGTGCTCTTCGAGAACGCCGCAGCCGCGGGCGCGCCCCCGGCCTGGGACCTGGATCACTACCGCGTGCTCCACGTCGCTCCGCACCCGGAGCAGGACGAATGGGGCATGGGCACCACGACCGGCATCTGGCGCACGGAGGAAGGTGCGCTCTATCGGATCGCGGAAGCCAACGGCCACGGCCAGGACCGCAGCGCCAACGGATGGCCGACGCTCGGCCGGGGCACCCATCGGTTTTTCAAGATCCGGCCCGACGGCAGCCCGGCCTGGATCGTGGGGCGCCATGCCATGCAGGCGCCGAACAACCTGCGCACGCCCCACCCGCCCGGCCATTTCCACAACGACACGCGCATCATCGGCCGGGTCCACGGCACGGTCGTGGTCGCCGATCGGGTGGTCACGCCGGCTGCAGCCTGGACCGAAGACGGCTTGTACGCCGGCAGCTTCTTCGACCGCCGCGCGGACGACGGCCTGCCCGGCCGGATCTACCACTGGTGGCGGGATCCTGCGACATCCGCCGACGGTCCGGTCCCCTACGACTTGAAGATGAGCGGATCGGTCCACGCCCTGCCCGATCCTGCAGAGGGCGCGCTCTGGGCCCCCATGGGCGAGCAGAACTCCCCCATCTACCGGGTGACCGGTTTTACCGGCTGGGACCGTCAGAACGGGACGTTCACGCTTTCGAAGGCGCCGCTGCACGCCGGACGAGATGGCACCGGCCTGCGGGCGCAGTACTTCGACAACGCCGCGCTCGAAGGCGAGCCCGTGGCCACCCAGGTCGACCCGCGGCTCTGGTTCGACAACCAGCGGCGCGCGCGGCCGCACGGCGCCTGGTCCAAGAAAGGCAAGGGCCTGCCCGGCGGGCTCGACAGGAAGGCGCCCTTCTCGGTTCGGTGGACCGGCAGTCTGGTCCCGCAGTTCTCCGAGCCGTACACGTTCTACGTCTTCAACCGCCACATCCCGAGTGCCACCAAGTCCATCTCCTGGAACGACGCGTACGGAGGCGTGCGGGTGTACCTGGGCGGCAGGTGCATCATCGACAACTGGCTGGACGGCGGGCGGGAACGCCACCGGCCCCGTTCCGCGCCGATCCTGCTCGAGGCCGGCCGCCAATACGACCTGCGGGTCGAGTATGTCTACCGGGCGCCCGAAGCGTTCCCGCCCGAGTGTAACCTGGTCTGGGAGTCAGAGACCCAGGAGGGCCAGCGCGTGCCCACGGCCTATCTCTATCCCGAGCGGCCCGACGTGCCTGTGGTCGCGCTCCACGCCGAAGGCGCGCTGGCCGAAGCCGATGCTGCAAAGACAGCGCGCTTCCGCGTCACCGTCGACCGCCCGCTGGAGCGCGAGCTCACGGTCTGGCTGGAGCGCCAGAAAGGCGCGGAGGCACATCCGGTCCGTCCGCGCGTTCCCTTTCTGCGCATCCCGGCAGGGGAGACCTCTTCGGGGCCGGTTGCGCTCAACGCGGTGGATGACGAGCGCATCAACCCGTGTGCGCAGTTCGGGTACGCCCTGGTTCCGCATCCGGACTACCGCATCGACGCCTCGCGGGCTGAAGCAACCGTACCGTTTGCTGACGACGAGTACGGTCCGTCCGACGGGTTGCTGGTTCATCTCACGTTCGACCGGCACAAGGCTGCGCGGTTCTTCAACTACGCCGGCCGGCGGAAGACGGCGAGCTTGTCCCGCGCCTACGTTCCGCAGCTAGTGGACGATTCTGTGTCGGGCAAGGCCATCTACTTCGACAAGCTGCGCCCGAAGGTCACGGCCCTGTCGATATCCGCCAAGAAGCCGCGCCGGCCCTATACCATGGCCTGCTGGATCAAGACCACCTCGCCGACCGTGGGTGTGGCCTGGATGTGGCGGCACGCCAAGTACCTGGCCGTGGTCTACGTGGACGAGGGCAAGGCCGGTTTCTGCCACGGTTTCGGAGCGTCCGCGGTGCCCGACGCGACCGTGAGTGACGGCCGGTGGCACCACCTGGCGGCCACGGTCTTCGAAGACGGGAAGATCCGTCTGATCGTGGACGGCGCGCACGCGGCCAAGGGGCGGGGCTCCAAACGGACGATGCGCCCCGACGCACGCTTTCAGATCGGCCCGGGTCTGACCATGCTCGGCCGGCGACGGCCGGAGGGCATGGCGCCGCCGCTCTGGGTAGACGAGGTGCGCCTCTATGACCGCGCCCTCAGCGAGCAGGAGATCGCCCGGCTGGCCACGCGGCCGGGCGAGTAGGACTGAGGCAGGGGAGGCGAGAGCGCGGGGCAGGGGCCGGCCGCGCACAGGGCCGCCAGCGGGCGCGTCGGGCGTGAGGCGCGATGCGCGGTTGCCTTGTGCTGGGACGAGGCGGAAGCAACGGGTCCGCTGCTACTGCTGCGGCTTCCAGATCATCTTGTCCTCTTTGAGGCTGTAGTAGCCCAGCCGTCTGCGGTGGTAGCCGATCAGTTTGACGATGCCGCCGGGCAGCATGGTGGGGTGGTGGGCGTCGAAGACGCCGCTCACGGCCTCACCCGTGCGGTCGATGCCGTTCCACTTGCGCCCGCCCTTGTGCCCTGCCACCACGGCGTACCCGTCCACGAAGTCTGTTCCGGCGGTGAAGTGCAGCGGAATCGCGACCGCCCCCGTCTTGTCGAGGTACCCCCATTTCCCCGTGCGGTAGCGCGGCCTGTGGCTGCCGGGTCCTACCGTGCCGCCCTTGCTGACCCGGGCGAGACCTTTGGAGAATTGGCCCACCCATGTGTAGGTGGGCTCGACCACCAGTTTGCCCTGCCGGTTCATGACGCCCCACGGGCCGCCCCTGTCCAACCGCACGCCCACCAGGCCCTCTGACCACGCGCCCATCTCGGTTATGTCCGGTTTGCGCAGAACCTTGCCGGTCCGGTCGATCACGCCGTAGAGAAGCCCCTTGCGCATGACGGCTGTACCGTGGGCAAACGGAAGGATCGCGTCGTAGTCCGGGGCGACCACAAAGGCGCCGGTCTTGTCGATCATTCCCGTCTTCTTCCCTTTGGCCCGCACGACAGCGAGCCCGTCCTGGAAGCTCTTGACCTTGGCGAACGCCGGAGCGATCACCTCCTTGCCGTTGAGGTCGACGTAGCCCCAGAGACCCTCCTTGCGCACCGCAGCCAGGCCCTCGGAGAATGGATGGGCCTTGTCGTATACCGCCTCGATCACGACCTCGCCCTGGCGGTCGATGAATCCCCACGCGCCGCCAAAGAGGCGCCTCCCCCAGGCCCACTTGCCGCCCTTGTTGACGAGTGCGCGGTTCTCTGCGAACGCATCGACAAAGGCGAAGGCTGGCTCGATCGCCCAGGCGCCCTTGCGGTCGATGAATCCGAACTGGAAGAGCTGGACGCCGCGGCCGGCGTCCGCTTCTGCGGGGATTGCAGCGCGGGCCCACTGGCCCTGGAACGAATAGGCCTTGGCAAAGGCCGGCTCGATTGCAACGGTGCCGGTTTTGTCGATGAAACCCCATGTCTCCTTGTGCTGGACCGCTGCCAGGCCTTCGCAAAAGGGGAGCACGTCCGTGAACCGTTTCTTGACGATCATCTCGCCGCTCTTATCCACAAAGCCCCACTCCCCGTCCTTCTCCACGCCCCAGAGCCCCTCGCTCGGCTGTTCGTGCACGGCGTCGTACTCCGGCTCGAGTACGACTTGGCCCGCTGTGTCGATGAGGCCGTGTTTGCCGAGCACCTTGACCGGGAGCAGGCGGGAGGGGGCGGTCGCTGCGCCGGCTTCGGCTGGCTTGGTGCCGTTGCTCTTCCCTTCCCCGGCATGCACCAACGAGGCGCTGACCAGGAGTGCCATGCAGCACGTTCGCACGATGCGCATCCTCTTGTCCCTCCTGCGTTCAGCCGCCAGAGAGGCGGCGCCTTCGACAAAATCGCCCCGCGGCAGGCATGTAGGGCAAACACGGAACTATCCATCATATAACGGATAGCGATACATACATAACACACGTGCTAGTCGCTGTCAATAAAGAAGTTTGATTTTTCTTGACAAGATAATGGGGGCGGCTTATGTTACCGTCTGATGCAGGGAGGGTTTTGTGGCTACGCGCAGCAAGAGCTCCAGTCGAACCCGGCTGAACTACCTCCGGGCGCGGGATGCCATTCTCGAAATGCTGGCCGAGGGTGCCTACGAAGAGGGCGACCGGCTTCCGTCGCTGGACAAGTTGGTCACGCAACTCGGCATCGGCCGGATCTCGATCTACCAGGCCATCCGCATGCTCTCGGAAGAGGGCATCCTCAGGACCGTGCCTTCGCGCGGCTGTTACGTGCGCGCCTTGCCCGGGCAGAGGTCATTCAAAGCCGAAGAGGCCGAAGACCCGAATCAGGTGGCCCAGTTCCTCAGTCACCTGATCGGCCCCGGTGCGCAGGTGCGGGCCCGGCGCATCCAGGTCGGGCTGCGAGGGGAGTGGCACGTGGCGCGCGAGGCCTGGCAGGCCTTGGCCGCTGCTTTCAACGCGCAGAGTCCCGACATCGAGCTCGAGCCCGTGGGGCTCTCGGCCTCGGACGGCCTCCGCAAGGAATGGCGGCATCTGGAGGCCGACATCCTCCAGGTGCCCATCCATCTGCTGCCGTACTTCGTGCGCACCCACTGCCTCTTCAATCCGGAAGACGTGGAACCGATCGGGCTGGAGGACAGTTCCTTCTACCCCGGTTTCGTGGAGGCGGCCACATGGAACGACGTGGTCTGGGGGGTGCCGGGAGCCGCGGCCGTGGAATGCCAGTTCTATCGGCGCGAACACGAGGATCTGGCGCACTGGCTGGGGGAAGCAGAGGGCTTCTGGGCGCGCCTGGAGCGGCTGGCGGAAGCGGCCCGCGACCGTCTACCGCCCGGCTGCGAAGCCCTCGCGCTCAACAATCGGAGCCTCTGTTCGCTTCTCATGAACGCCACGGGCCGGCGCCCCTTCTTCTACGAGGAGTATCTCCACTTCGAACGCCGGGATTTGCGCAGCTTCTTGGAGCGGCTCGAGCCGTACCTGCGCAATCCGCGGGTCTTCCACCGCGATTCGGAGGTACAGCGAACGCCCATGGAGGAGTATTTCGTCCAGGGAAAAGGCGCGCTGCTTTTCAGCAATAGCCTCTGGCACGGGTTCCTGTGCGCCGACCTCCCGTCTCCGCCTGGAGTGCTGGTCGATGTGGTGGAGGCTGGCGGCGCGGTCGCTCTCGGCGGTCATCTGCACGTCATCAACGCGCATACACCCTTCCCAGAAGAGTGCCGGGAGGTCCTCGCATTTCTCGCCCGGCCCGAGACCCAGGGGCTGCTCGCCGAGCGGGGCCGGATCGTGGCCCATCGAAAGGGGAACGAACGGCTCCACCTGCCCCTGCTCGGAGAGGAAGACCGCGCCGCGCTGCTGGCCGGACTCGAGGGGGGGCACGTACTCCGGTCCCAGGAGATCGCGGTGGACGACTACGTGGAAACGGTGCTGAACGTGGAGGTGCGGCACTGGCAGGACGGCCGGATCTCCCTGGAGGCCTTGCTGGAGCGGCTCGCGCGCAAGACTTCCTTTTACCGACAGTCGGGGCGCACCCGTTTGCGTGCGATCCTCCGCGCCGAAGCGTCTGAACAATCACAGGAGAACGACGGCAGCATGCGCTGAACGGACAGTGCGACGGGACGACAGCCGCGGGCAGCGTACCGCCCGGGCCCAGCCAACGGAGGATGCCATGAGGAACTGGTTGCAGAGAACGGGGATGGCCGCATTGATCTTGGTCTTGCTCGGGTTCGCGCCAGCAAGCGCCCAGACGCTCGGCGAGCTGATCGAGGATATGGGCGACCGCCCCTTACCGGATCCGCCGTGGAAGGTGTATGACTTTCCCGTGCTCACCATGCCTACGGGCGCAAGTTCGGTCACCGTGGACGGGGTCATCGATTTCGATAAGGAGTGGCGCGATGCCGTGGTGCTGAGCGGCTTCTTCCAGAAGGACCTGAACAGCATTGCGCCGTCGAGGACGCAGCTGCGGTTCTGCTTCAAGGTGGACGAGGAGTACGTCTACGCCGCGCTCCACATGCCGCTCTTTCCCAAGGGGAGTTCCCTCCGGGCCTTTGAAAAGGGGCACGACCAGGCCGACGGGATCCGGACGGGCGACTGGGCGGCGCTCGAAATCCTACCCGTGTCTACGCGGGCGAGAAGCACACTGCGCATGAGCGGGCATTTCACGTTTCTCTGGAACAGCCTCGGCGCTTTGGCCGACATCCATTCCAACTTCAAACCGGGGCTCGACGACGTTGGCTGGCAGTCGGGTGCAAAGCTGGCGAACACGGTGGCGGACGACGTCTGGCAGTGCGAACTGCGCATCCCCCTGAATCGCTTTTGCAACGGCCACATGGAGACCTACGCCAAGGTCCCGCCGGAGCCGGGTACGTTCTGGAGCCTGGGGGTGGCGCGCGTCTTCGGCAAGAAAGGGTCGAATCTCTTCACGACCTGGGACAACAACAAGCTCGTGTTCATGCACGACAAGTTCGACGCGCAGCTCGCGTTGTGGCGGAAGAAGCCGGTCGTCAAGTTCTGCGACAAGTGCGTGGTCGTGCAGCTCCACAGTCTGGGCAACCCGCCCGACGGCTTGGTCGCCACCGACCTGCGCTTCTTCAATCCGGATAAGGTGCCGCATACGCTCACGGTCACGGCCTGCATTCTCGACAGCGAGGGCGAGCGGATGTGGGGGGAGGAGCGGACGGTTGAGGTCGGCCCCGGCGCGTCCGAGGTCTGTCCACCCATGAAGAGCGAGCCGAAGATCGAGGGCCGCGGAAGTGTCCTCTACCTCAAGGTGGTACAGGACGGGAAACGCGTGCTCTATCTGAGTCCGCCGATCCGCCTCTTCCGTTTTGACGAGCTCCTGAAGCAGCAGTACATCAAAAGTCTCAAGGTGCTGCGCGAGCAGGAACATGCCCCGTGAGATGTCGTTCGGAGCGTAATGTAGGGATACAAGTGGGAACGCGCGTTGGGATCTGTCGCATTTCTTCTTTCTGAGGAGGCTACGAGAACCATGAGAAAGCCCAAACCGACACGAATGGCGACAAGAGGGCTCGTGCTGCTGGCGCTGGGATGCCTGGCCATGGCCGGCGCCGCCCGGAGCCAGGACGAGGCGTACAAGGTGCCGACCGCGGCCGAGGTGCGCGCCCGGGTCAAATTTCCGGTGCTGCGCGTGCCGTTCATGGACAAGGCGCCCACCATCGACGGGCGGCTCGATCCCGGGGAATGGGAGGATTCGGCCTGCTACACCGGCTTCTGGCAGGACTACAGCCACGACAACTTCCGGTATCTGGCTGTGCGCGAGAAACAGCCCGAGTTCTACGTCTCCTACGACAAGGAGAATCTCTACTTCGCCCACCGAAGCATGGTCTTCCCCGAAGCGGCGTGGCTCAAGTGCCGCGGCAAGTACAAGGATGTCTCGAGCCACCCGGACTACGGGATCCTGTGGGATGACCACATCGAGTTCCAGTTGAAACCCCCGGCGCCCGCGGATGCCAACGGACCGTTCTTCAAATGGCTGGTCAATCCGATCGACACGTACCACGACTTCTGCCGCATGCCCCAGGCGCCCGGCGGGGAGATCCGCAGCCGCTTCGACAGCGACCTCGAGGTCAAGGGCCACTGGGACGAACAGTGGTGGGTGACCGAGATGCGCATCGGGCTCGAATCGCTTCGCTGGGGTCCCTTCAAGGCGGAGGGCGAGCAGGCCAAGCCCTACATTCCTATTCCCATTCCCGACGGCACCATCTGGCGCCACTGGGGCAGCCGGGCCATGGGCGGCACCGGCGGCTTCACCCGGCTATTCTCTGCAGCCGTCAACGGCGGCTGGGGCCACAACAACATCCACCTGGTCTTCGATTCCAAGGGCGTCTCCGCGCAGGTCACCCGGTTCGGCCGGATCATGCGGGACCAGATCGACCTGTCGGTCCAGCTCAAGAACCATGGCGAGCGCAGCGAAACCGTCAACGTGGGCGTCTACATCGAGAACGACGAAGAGCTCGTGCTCATGAACGAGGAGGAGGAGTTCGTCGAGCTCCTGCCGGGCGAGGTCAAGGACATTGAGATCAAGCGCGACACCATCGGCATTACGCCCCTGGGCAATGCGATCTGGCTGGACATCCGCACGCTCGCGGGGCAGATGGTCTACCGCTCCATCCTCATGCGCTACCATCACGTCAAGGGCATGGACGGGTACAAGGAGCATTTCGTCGACGGCATGAACTTCTCCCGCGCCCCGCGCGCGCCGTTCGAGTATATCTACCAGTACTTCCCCAGCCAGAACAAGCTGGCCGCCCGGATCGACACGGATGTCTACGGCGTGAGCGATCAGACCAAGACGGCCGTGGAGGGCAAGGTCAAGCTCCTCACCCACGACGGCGAACTGGTCAAGGAGATGGCGGTCCCGCTCGAGTCGCCTCTGGAGCACGAGGATGCCAAGACCTTTGGCGGTCGCAACGGGTACGGCATCATGGCCTTCGACGAACTCCCCGAAGGACGGTACAAGACGGTCTGCCTCCTGTACGACGCGGACAAGAAGATCGTCTCGGACCAGACCTCCAAGGAATTCACGCAGAGAGGCTTTCCCTGGGAGGACAATGATATCGGACGTACCGACATCGTCTGGGATCCCCACGTGCCGATCCAGGTCGACCCGGAGCAGAAGACTGTGGAGACCACCATGCACAACTTCCGGGTCGGCCCCAGCGGCCTGCCCGAACAGATCACCATCAAGGGCGACCTGCCCGTGCTCGGCAGTCAGCTGCGCGCACCCATGCGCCTGGAGGCGAGCGCCGGCGGCAAGCGCTTCGCCTTCAAGCAGACGGAAGAGCTCAAGCAGACCAAGGAGTGGAAGAGCGAGGTGGCCTTCGAATCCGAAGGCGCCATCGGCCCCGTACAGGCGAATTGCCGGGTGCAGTGGGACTGCGACGGGTACATGCAGTACGACGTGCGCTACAAGGCTGACGAAGCCGTCGATACCCTGGAGCTCGTGATCGAGTTCGAGAACAAGCCCTTCGACCTCTTCGGCTTCTTCGGCACGGACATGTACGGCCAGACGCAGGACCCGCGGCCCCTGGAGACCGAGGAGACGGGCGTGGTCTGGAACACCAGGAACGCGCTGCTCAGCCGCGAACTCTTCTACGGCAACTTCACGCCGCTCTTGATGCTCGGCAACGGCGACCGGGCCTTCTTCTGGGCCTGCGACACGGACCGGGGCATGAAGCTGCTGGCGGAGAACAACGCCGCGCAGCTCGAGAAGACCGAGGAGGGGGCCTACGCCCTGCGGATCTTCCTGGTGAATGAGCCGGGCAAGATCGAGCAGGAGAAGCACGTGCAGTTCTACTTCACCACGCTTCCGGGCAAGCCCCCGCCCGAGAACCGCCGCGTGCTCAACTGGAAGCACAGGGGGCTCGGCGGCGGGCCGAAGATGAGCGACGGCAAGCCCACCTACTCCATCCACATGAGCCACGAGGAGGACTACGCCCTCTTCAAGCCCAAGCCCATCGGACCGCGCCCCTACACCACGGCCAACGTGGTCTGCTGGGACATGCCGAGCCTGCGCACCCTCTGCTACACGGGCGAGTTCCTGGGCAATTCCGACAGCCGGCCCAACCCGCGGCTGGACGGCGCCCGGGCCCATCCCGTGACCGGGCGGCCCAACGACACCATCTTTCTGTCGGCCCACGTGGGCTGGCGGTGGGGCCCCAGCCAGGTGGACTGTGCGGTTTACTGGCGCGAGCGGAGCTTCCGCCTGGGCGGGCTTCGCGGCTGGTGGTGGGACCATAATTTCTTCGCCACCACGGACGTGGACCGGGTGGTCGGCAAGGCCTACGACCTGCCCGAGCACAAGTCGCATGCGGGCGGGCACAAGCAGTACGCGTTCCACTACTACTGGCCGCGCCAGTTCTTCAAGCGCCTCGCCCGCGCCATCACGCAGGTGCGCGAGAACGGCGACCAGCCCTTCCACGAGGAGCTTCGCAGCGCCAGCGCCCACTACGGCGGCTTCGACGCCTCCATGGCCGCCAGCTTCCTCCGCGATCAGGTCCACTGGGAGCACTCGGCCAGCTACGCCGGCAGTCAGCACCACCTCCGCAGGTGGCCGATCTACGTAATGCGCGCCTTTTCCGCCAACTACACCGGCCTCTGCGGCTACATGATCGACGACGTCAACTATGGAGAAGGAACGCGCAAGCCGGGCGCCGACCCGAGCTACGACCGTTCCATGATCGCGGCGTGCCTGCTCCACGATGTGGGCGCCAGCCGCGGCCGGCGCGCCAACCCCTACACCTACGACCGGATCTACAAAGCGCTCGAGGAGTTCGGGTGGTTCAGCGACTACAAGCAGATCGAGTTCATCCCCTACTGGCGCAGCCAGCACCTCTACAAATACGGTTTGGGCGTGGACACCGGGGAGGAGGCGATGGACGAATTCGCCACCGAGGAGGAGAAGGACACGGAGAATCTGCTCGAGAAGGTATACGTCTCTTTCTACCGGAACAACAAGACCAAGAAGGCGCTGGTCGTGATCGTCAATTACAACGGCGAGCCCGTCATCGAGAACCTGGTCATCGCCGACCAGCTGCTCGGCAAGACGCCAGGAAGGATGGTCGACGTGGAATACGGCCAGCCCATCCCGCACCAGAAGAACTTCAAGAACCAGAAGCCCATGCCCAATACTTTCAACAAGATCTGGGTGGACCGGTACCAGTTCCGGCTGCTGCAGGTGCAGTAGGCGCGTACCCCCGACTGTCGGATGCGGGCCGGACGGCGATCGTCCGGCCCGCTTTCTTTGGGGGATGGACGTTGCAGGAAGCTCAGTGCAGAATGGCCTTCTGCCGCTGGTAGATGGGCAGGTACTGCTTCTCGAGGCTGAGCTGGAGGATGGCCATGGCCGTGGCGTAGACGGGGCCGGCCTTGCGGCTCTCTTCGAGGTTGTCGTGCGGGAGGGGCCAGTGGCCGTCGCTCTCCTGGTGCTCCAGGAGAACGGCCACGAGCTGGTCGTAGTACGTCTCCCAGCGTTCGCCGCCGAGCTGGAACATGCCCTGGGTCAGGTAGAACGAGGCGCAGAAGAAGTAGCCGCGGTACTGCTTGCCGCCCCAGGACGGGGGCACGGCCGTGAGCCAGTCGAGCACCTGCCAGTCCCGTTCGAGCGATGCGGGATCGAGAATGGACTTGAGGAAGAGCGCCACCCCGGTCAGGCTGCGGTGGGCCTTGCCGCTGCGCTGAGTGAAGGCGGGTTTGTAGCCGTAGCCCTCCTTCTGCCGGCAGCGCTGGACATACTTGAGCGCCTCCTCGTACAGGCCGGGGGGTACCTCAAAGCCGCACTGGTTGGCGCTGAAGAGCACGAGCACCTGCCAGGACGTGTTGGAGAGGTCTGATTGCTTGCTCGTCGGCTCGTACGCCCATCCGCCCTGGGCGCGGCGGGACTTGCGGACCTGTCCGGCCTCGAGGGTGACCGCCACCGCCTTGCGGCAGAACGCGGCCAGGCGCGAGTCCTCGTCCGGCTCGCCCATGCCGAGCATCTGGAGCGCCACCAGGGTGGCGATGGCGTGTTCGTAGAGGCTGGATCCCACCATCCCGTTCTCGTCCTGCTGACGCAGGATGAAGTCCAGGCCCTGGCGGAGCATGGCTTCGTGCTTCTCCGGCAGCCGGTCGTCGCGGTGGGCCAGGACCGCCAGGCAGGCGAGGCCGGTCACGGCAGCAGGATACTTGTCGCATGCGAACGAACCGTCGGCCTTCTGACGGGATGCCAGGTAGGCGAGGCCGGACTGCACGGCCAGCTCCATGCGCGCGGCCGACCGCCGGGGCGTGCCCGCTTCGGCTGTAGGGGCCAGGGTGAGCACGACGGCGAGAAGCGCGCCGAGGCGTCTCACCGACGGGCGCGTCGGTTTCGCGCGGTGCCATGCCCTTCCGAAGGTGGGCATGCCACGCGAACGGCAACGCCCCTTCGCATGCCCATCCAAGGATGGACATGGCACCCGCCTGTACGGCTTCGCTCCGGACCGGGTCCTATCGCGTGTGTTCATGTTCGCGGAATCCTCGCTTGAGTCGTTCGTGGTAGTCCTTGACCCCACGCTTGTGCCGGCGCGGCAGCGGCAGCCGGAGGCTCTTCTCGAACTCCTCCACGATCCAATGACGCTGCTCCTCCGTGCGCTTGTAGCGCCGCCGCATCAGGTTGGCCTGCGGGTCTTGGAGCATTACGGGCGAAGGGTAGAGCCCGGCGGCTGCGCGCCAGCGGTAAGCGCCCGCGGCCAAGCGCGTCTCTTCCTCCAGCGCGGCGAGCAGATCGTCCACGGCCGCGGTCTGCCAGCGGTCCATCACGGCCGTGTACAAGCGCTTGGCCGCCAGCGTGGCCCGCTCTTCGAGGGCCAGATGTTTGGTGGGCAGGACGCGCAGGCCGGACTCGGCCATCCGCTCGAACGACCGCACGAGCCGCGCGGCCAGCACCTCGGCCTCCGCCAGAAGCAGCGAGGCGCGGTTGAGCGCCGGCGGGGTGCCCTTGCGTGGGGCGAGGGCGGCCAGCTTCTCCGCCAGCGGCGCCATTTTCCGCTGGATCTGCTCGGGGCCTTCGCCCGGCAGGCGGCGTAGGAAGGCGGTGAGTTCTCCTACGATCCGGCCCGCTTCGTCCAGGTCCGCGCCGAGCGCCTTTTGGTCGGCCGGCTTCACGGTCTCGTCCTTCCGCATCCCGGACGCGAGGGCTTTCAGGGCGGCGATCCTCTTGCGAAGGGCTGCGAGGCGCGGGCGCAAGCGTCGGACGAGCACGGTTACGAGCAGGCTCTCGTTGGCCGCGAGCACCTCGCGCGCAGCCCCTCGGTGCGCAGCCGGGTCCGTTTGCTCGGAAGCGCCGGTCAGGCGCTGGGCTTCTCGGAAGGCGGTCTCCACCCGTTTGGTCAGCTTGAGACGGGCCGCGGCTTGGGCGAAGAAGTCCTCGCCCACGGCAGCCGTCTGCAGTCCCTCTGCCATGGCGTCCAGGGAGCGCTGGATCGCGTTGTTCGCCCCGCGGAGCGTGTTGACGTTGGTCGGGAAGAGGTCCCGCTGTTCCACGTCAAACGGTTCGCCTTCGAACGCGAGCAGCGCCTCGATCGGTTTGGTTGCGTTCCTGCGGAAATGCTCCAGCCGTTCGAACAAGCGCACCAGCACCCGCGTCCACCCGAGACGCGCGTCGTCCGAAGGAAGTTCTGCGGCCAGCACGTCGACCGTCAGCACGATGCGC
>CAZBZG010000071.1:0-17902 GCA_964496245.1 uncultured Planctomycetaceae bacterium
TGTGTGAGCCCCGAACGGAGGGGGTCGGGGGGACGGGGGTCGCGGCCGGGTCTCGCGGGCGCCCCCGCTCCGCGCAGCCCGTATGCCGTCGATTCCCCTCCAGGGCGCTACAGCCTCTAACGATACAGCATCGCGGCGAATTTGACAAGAAAGAAGTGCCGCGCGCAGGCCATCGACGACGTGGCCGACGCGCTCAAGGGCCTGGCCGATGCAGCAGCCGCACGCAACGTGACCCTGTGCATGGAGACCCACGACGATTGGTGCGACCCCCAGCACGTCAAGGCGGTGCTCGAACGGGTCGACCACCCGCATGTGGCGGTCAACTGGGACATCATGCATCCCGTACGCCAGGGGTTGGCCACCATGGAGGAGGCGTTTGCCGCGCTCGAGCCCTGGATCCGGCACGTGCACTTCCACGACGGCGTGCAGGCCGACGGCAAGCTCACGCTCGTGCCCGTAGGCGAAGGCAGCATCAATCACGCAGCCGCCATCAGGCTTCTCAAGGGCATGGGGTATGACGGGTACTTGAGCGGCGAGTGGATCAAGTGGCAGCCGTTCGAGGAGCACCTGCCCCGCGAACTCGCCACCATGAAGCGTTACGAGGACCAGGCGGGCTGAGGCGAGGGAAGACGCGCAGAGCCGGGCCGACCGAGCCGCGCAAGCCGCCCCCTTGCCCGCAGGCCGCATCGTTCCACGAAGGCCGAACCGTTCCACGATGGACCGAAAACCCCTTGACGCCAGGCCTGCGCCGGGGTATGGTGGCGAGCGACAAAACCGACCGCGTCCCCATAGTGCAGCGGTCAGCACGTCAGATTCTCAGTCTGAAAACCGGGGTTCGAGTCCCCGTGGGGATGCCAAAACCGACAGAGAGCCGCCAGGGCGCGATAAAGCCTTGGCGGTTCTTTTGTTTGCAGGTGTTCCAACTCGGAAGAGCAGCCCTTCAGGAAAAAAAGGCGTTTGGGTGCTATTCCGGGGGTGCCATTCCGGTGACAGTATACTCAATACACAAGCTACATCTTCGGCGTGGGTCCCCGCGTCTGAGGTCGTCGTACGCGCTTGCGCCGACGCTCCAGAACGCCTTGCATCCGCCTGCACACGCCCTACAATGTCGGCCACAAGACGAGAACGACGCATACACGGGAGACCGGCATCGGGCTGCGGAAAGGGCATTATGGGCGTGATTCTGCTGTTCTATGGCATCACCGGCGTCGTGTTCGGCGCCTTCTGCTTCTTTGTCGCAAGCGAGAAAAACAGGGACCCAATCGCCTGGTTCTTCCTCGGCTTTCTGTTCCAAATCGTCCCGCTCTTGGCCTTGATCGGCGTGTCCGCACTCCCGAAGCCAACGCCTGCCTCGCCGGAATCGGTCGCGCCGTCGGCCGCTGACGAAAAAGCCGACTTCTGCCATTTCTGTGGCGCGGAACTGGGACCTGAAGACTCCATTTGCCCGAAATGCGAGCGGAAGGTAAGGTAACTTCTTGCCGCATGGACGATGGTCGACTGGAGATCGGCCGGACTCGGGGGGAGTGGCGACAGGCTACCGCTGAGCGGACGATTCTGCCCGGCGGATGGATTGGATGTCCTGGTCGAGCTGCTGGAGGAAGCGAGAGCGGTCGCGGTCGGTGAGCGGGGGCGGGCCGGACGTGATCTCGCCTGCGGTGCGGAGCTCGGCGAGCAGGTTGCGCGTGGCGACCGCATCGCCGATATTGTTTTCGGTGAAGGGCTTTCCGGTCGGGCCGACCACCCGCGCGCCTCGGTCGAGACAACGGCTCGCCAGCGGAATGTCGGCCGTGATCACGATGTCGCGTGCGTCCGCGTGCGCCACGATCCAGTCGTCCGCCGCGTCCAGCGCGTCATCCACGACCTCGAGCGCGACGTTCGAGTCTTCGGGCACGCGCATCCAGGAGTTGGCCACGAGCGTGACGTCCAGGCCGTAGCGCGCGGCCACCAGGTAGACCTCGTCCTTGACCGGGCACGCGTCCGCATCCACGAAGATGTGCAGCAAAGCGGATCCCTCCATCCGTTCCGGAAACCGAGCGCCACCGGTGCGCGGGCCTACGCCCCTTCGACCGCACGCGCCATGCGCGCGAGCGCCTCGCTGAGCAGCGCGCGCGGGCAGCCGAAGTTGAGGCGCACGAAACCGGGCGCGCCGAAGTCCGTGCCGTCGGACAGGCCCACGCCCGCCTCCTCGAAACACGCGACCGGCGATTCCTGCCCCGCCCTGCGGCAGTCGATCCACGCCAGGAACGTGGCTTCCGGGCAGGGCATGGAGAGCCCCGGCATGGCGGCGACCGCGTCCATCACGAGATCACGGTTGCCCCGGAGGTACGCCAGGAGCTCGGCCCGCCAGCCGGCAGCGTGCTGATAGGCTGCGCGCAGCGCCGTGAACCCGAAGGTGTTGACCGGCGGCAGGAGGTTTGCGCGCGCGCGGACAAAGGCCCGGCGCAAGCCGGGATCCGGCACCACGGCAAATGACGCGTAGAGGCCGGCCATGTTGTAGGTCTTGCTGGGCGACATCAACGTCACGGTCGCGGCAGCAGCGGCATCCCCGAGCGTAGCCGGGGGTACGTGCCGCTTGCGCTCGTCCAGGATGATTTCGCAGTGGATCTCGTCCGAGCAGAGCACCACGCCCCGTTCGACGCAGAGCTCGACCAGGGGGCGGAGCTCGTCTGCGGAGAAGACGCGCCCCACGGGATTGTGCGGCTGGCAGAGGAGCACGGCCCGCGTCCGGTCGGTGAACGCTGCACGAATGGCCGGCAGGTCCAGTGTCCATCTGCCGTCCTCGCAACAAAGCGGCACCGTGACCGGTGCGCGGTCCGCGAGCGCGGGCACCTTGAGAAACGGCGGATAGATTGGCGGACAGACGATGACCTCATCTCCGGGGCCCCCGCGCAAGCCGCAGGCCAGACGCAGAGCGGGCACGAGCCCGGGCAGCCACACGATCCATTCCGGGTCCACGGTCCACCCGTAGTCGCGGGCCAGAAACCCGAGCACGGCATCGGTGTCTTGCGGCAACGGCTTGTCGTAGCCGTAGATCCCGTGATCCACGTGGCGCCTCAGCGCTTCCTGCACAACGGGCGGCGCGGCAAAGTCCATGTCTGCGACCCACAGGGGAATCACGTCCCGGCCCGCATACTTGGCCCACTTGGCGCTCGCCGTGCCGCAGCGGTCGATGATGCGATCGAAGTCCGTGGGCATGGCGGCTCCCATCCAGGTGTGCGCGCTGGCTCGGTCTGTCGGTGTTCCTACCACATCCGCTGCCGCCCCGCAACCCCTCCTGGTTTCGCGGGTGCGCGGCCTCCGCCTCTGCCCTCGGGCGGCAGACAGCCGCGTTCGCCCTGCGCGCGCCCGCCCAGCCCTGGCACGCAGCTTGCTCCCGCTCTTGCAGAGGGAGCCACAGGAAGCGATTCGAAGAGCCACCAGACAGGGAGAATCCACCATGCTCACGCAGCCCATGGCGGCGATGGCCGCACCGCCGTTTCCAGCCCAGAGCCGGCCGGCCCAACAGGAACCGAACGCGCAAGCCTTTCCGGCGCCGCACCCTGGGATCGCGTCGCGCGACACGGTCGACCTGTCGGCTGCCACGTACGAGCGCTACGCCCTGCAGGCGCGGCTGGACACGTTCTCGGTGATCTACGACAACGCATCCACCCGGGGCCGCACCAAGACCCTGGCCGAGGTGGGGCAGGACCTGCAGGCAAATCTTGCCGATTACGAAGAACTGCTGGGCGGTCTTCTGCGCGAGACCAAGGTGGACCCCGAGACCGAGCTGGTGCTCCAGGCCGACGGCAAGGGGCATGTGAACGTGGTCGAGGAGCACCCGGACGGCCGCGCGGTGGAGACGCTCTTTGCCGAACACTCCGTGCTCGTGAGCCGTTTCATGGTGATGGCCGCGCGGGCGAGCATCCTGCACGCGGCTGAGACGCACCCCACGTTCCGGCAGGACTACCAGGCGGACGCGCGCGGCGCCATCGAGGAGCACATCGGCGTGCTCGAAGAGCACCTCTTCGACTTTCAGCTGCGCATCCAGAACGGGGAATTCGCGACCGCATTCGCGTAGTTTGTTTCGTTGTCGTTGGCGACCAGGCTCCGCAAAGATTGCGATTGCGATTCCGCCTGCGGCAACCGTGCCGCTGTCGCAACACCGACAACGACATCAGGCCGCGCAGGACGCCTCCCGCCCTGCGCTCAGTGCGTGCGGATGTACCCGTTGACAGGGAGATCGCCGGAAGGACGCCCGCTACTCGCCGCCGATGCCGGGCAGCTTGTGCCCTTCGTCGTCCGGTCCGGGGCCCGCGGGACCCGGAGCCGGCTCGAGCTCGGGGCCGGGCTCAGGGGAGGCACGGAGATATCGGGCCGCCTGGGCGCCGATCATGCCGATGGCTGTGGGGTTGCTGACGAGCAGCTTGTCGGTGAGGAAGACCAGGAAGCCGCCGAGGCCGAGCGGACTGTAGGCGGTGAAAGCGATGCCGTTCGAGCTGTTTTTCACACCCACCGCGCAGCCGAAGAAGTGTTCGCCCAGATGCTCGCCAGGCGGCAGGATCCCCGGATCAGGCGCGAGCGCGCTCGATCCGCGCCAGGCATGGAGGGCCGGCAGGAAGACGGCATCGTAGACCCGCGGGTAGCTGTCAGCGCTCTGCACGTACAGGAAGACGCCGTAGCCCTTGCCCATGCCCGCCATCACGCGCTGGTAGTCGGGCGAGGCCTGGAGCCGTTCGCCCGGCGGCCGGCGAAGGATCGCCTTGAGCGCCTGCGGGTAGGAGGCGACATAGATCACGCCCGTGCCGTCGTCCCGCGTCTCAGTCACACTGTATCCGGGCGCCACGGGAATGGGCTCGTCCCAGCGGTTGAAGTAGCGAACCACGCGCTTCTGGCCCGCTGCATTCTCCACCGCCATGCTGGCGAAGCGCTTGCCCGTGTTCTGTTCCATGCGGGCGATGGCCTGCTCGAAAGCCTTCCAATTCGCATTGTCGAAACGCAACGTCCAGCCGCCTGGGCCGCTCTCGACGATCAGCGCGTCCCCGAGGGTGTCGAGCACCTTGCGCGCGGACACGCCGAACAAGGTCTGCTGGCCGGCGAGCTTGGTGAGCTCGAGCGGCGTGGGCCGGCCGAGCACCTGCTCGACCGCATCCACGAGCAGGGGAATCTCCTGGTAGAGGGTGGCAAGATCTGCACGGGCCGCAAAGATGCCCGATGCGTCCTCGGGCAGCACCATGGCCGCGTTCTCCGCGCCCGCACGCATGCGCAGCGCCTTGAGCAGCCCGCGTCGCTTGCGCGGCGTATGGAAGTAGAGGGTGTGGCGCATGCCCGTCTGCGAGTACCCGCCCGCGCACCCCAACGCCTGCACGCCCCGTATGCCGAGGACATCCAGCAGGCGCGTGACCCGCGGGAGCTGCACCGCGCCCAGGAAGGTATAGAGACGAAGCGTATTCAGGTAGAAGTAACTCATGCCGGGCGCAGCTTCGGCGCCCTTGCGCACCGCCTGGTAAAGGGGGCTCTTGGCGAGCACCTTGGCCATGACCGGGTTGTCGTAGTTGGCCAGGATCTGTTTGAGACCCTCGCTCTTGGGGCCGCGGAAGAAGAGCAGGGTCCGCCCGAGCAGGACGAAGCGAAGCGGGCTCTTGCTCGCGATCATGAGCACGGTATGATCGCCGGGATATTTCTCCTCCCAGGCCACGCGCTTGAGCGGGACGGCCGTACCCTGCTCCTCCCGCTCTTCGCGCCAGCGGCGGACCATGGTCTTGATGGCTTCGAAGAGCTTTTTCTGATCCGGCGGCTCAGCCAAATGAACGGCCAGAACCGCGGTGTAGCTATAGTCCGCGCCTCCCTCGCCACCGGGCTGGACCGCCACGTCCACGAGCGCGCCCGAGAGCTGGCCCTCGAGCAGAGAACGCACGAAAGCCGGCTGGAGCCCGGCCGCATCAGCGACCTCTGACACGTATCGCTTGCGCGAGGTCGAGAGCGCCTCGAGAAAGGCGGAGACCTCCGGGTCCTGCGCCACGACCTGCATGACGGTCTGCGGCGCGTCAGGCCCGCGCGGCTGAGACGCCGGCCGCTCGAAGAAGAAGAGCGTGCTCGGCGGAAGCACCTCCGCCAGGGCAATGTCGCGCGCCTGCGGTTCGCCTGCAAGCGTCGCCGTCCCAACGGCCGGCGTGAGGAAGAGAAAACACAGGAAAAAGAAACGCGTGCGCATATTGCGGGCCCCCGGGAACTGCTCCCCGCCTGCGAGCGGGAGCGCATGCTGCAGGATGCAACGACCTTTCTACCCTATATATCGGCTGTTCGCCCGGTCCTTCGCCAGCCCAACGCGGCCACCTCCCGGCCAGGCCCCCTTCGCCGCGCGAAGACGCCACAACTCATTGTCGGGTCACGAGTTCTTGGCGCGCCCCCGCGGGGCGAGCGCTGCGGTCAATTTCCGGTGTGCGTTGCGGACAGCCTGGACCACACCGCGCGAGGTGATGGTGGCCGCGGTGATGGCGTCAAGCCCCTGAGCGTCTCCGTCCTTCTCGAGGCCCAGCTGCTTCGGATCGCGACCTGCGAACTGCTTTTGGAAGTGCGTACGCGGATCGAAATCAGCCGGCGGTTCGGCGAACGGTCCGCCCTCCAGCCAGGTGGCGGGCGCCTTGCGGTCCTTGATCTTCTCGCCGAGGCCCGGCGTCTCCTCGCTCTTGACCACCGCCCATCCCGCGACCAGCCAGCCCTCGCCGTCTCGCGCGCGCACGAACCCGACGAGCAACTCGATCGGCACGCCGCTGTTGTAACCCCGGCCCGTGGCGGTGACCGCATAGGCCGAAGGCGCCGTGTCGTCTTCGGCCAGGAACACCTCATACAGTTTGACCGTTTCGCCGGTCTCCAGGGCGACGTTTCGGGACGGCGCGCGCGCAAAACCATCGCGGAAGATGGCGGCCAGCGCCTTCTGCTCCATGGCGAGCTTCTGCTCTTCGATGGCTTCGCGGCTCGTCTCATAGGTGAGCGCGAGCGCGCCTGCGGCAGCCGCAGCCACGGCAGCCAGGGTCAGGGGCAGACGGATGAATGCGGACATGCCTTGCGCCTCCACGCCCGGTTTCCGGTCTTGCCAAAAGCACGGTTTCCTGTAGGCTCCGGAACCACAGAGCGCTCTGCAGAACCACGAGGCCTCGATTCTCGGCACTTCCGCGCACACTGTCAAGAGCGAAAGGAGACCCGTTCATGGCCCGCCAGACTTGTTCCGACGCCCGCTGCGCAAAGCGGCCCGACTGGGAGACTCCCGAGTGCGTGGGCACGAACAAGCTCCCCGGCCACGTGCCGCTGTTCGCGTATCCCGACGAGGCGCGCGCCCGCCGCCACGAACGCGACGGGAGCCCCAACGTGCAGTCGCTCAACGGCACCTGGCAGTTCCGCCTGGTGAAGCGGCCCGCAGCCGCGCCCCGCGATTTCGCTTCCGGGCGGGCGCCCAAGGGCCGCTGGGATGCGATCGAGGTGCCCGGCAACTGGATGATGCAAGGCTACGACAAGCCCATCTACACCAACGTCAAGATGCCCTTTCCGTGCGATCCGCCGCACGTACCGGAAGACAACCCCACCGGCCTCTACCGCCGCTCGTTTGCCATCCCAGCCTCCTGGAAGCGCAAGCGCATCGTGCTCCACTTCGGCGGGGCGGAGAGCGCGTTCTACGTGTACGTGAACGGCGAGCCGGTCGGCTTCAGCAAGGGCTCGCGCCTGCCGGCCGAGTTCGACATCACGCCGTTCGTCAAGCCCGGGAAGAACACGCTCGCAGCCATGGTCATCCGCTGGTCGGACGGGAGCTACCTCGAGGACCAGGACCACTGGTGGATGGCGGGCATCTACCGGGACGTGTGCCTGATCGCCCTGCCCACGACCCACCTGAGCGATTTCTTCGCGCGCACCGAGCTCGCCGACGATTTCCAGTCGGCCACGCTCCGGGTGCGCGCGCGCATCGAAGACGCGGCCGGCGTGCCTCTGGAGGGGTACCACGTGCAGGCGCGGCTCTACGACCCGCGGGGCAAGGCCGTCTTCCGAACCCCCCTGGCCGCACCCGTCCAGGCCCGGCCCCAGCAGATCGTGCACGCCGATCTCGCAGGCCCGGTCCGCCGACCGCACCTCTGGTCGGCGGAAGACCCGGCGCTCTACACGCTCGTGGTTGCGCTCAAGGACCCCAAGGGCCGCACCGTGCAGGCCGAACACTGCCGCGTGGGTTTTCGTCGGATCGAGATCCACAACCGCGAACTTCTCGTCAACGGCCAGCCCGTGCTCTTCAAGGGCGTCAACCGCCACGACCATCACGACACGCGCGGCAAGGCGGTGACGCTCGAATCCATGCGCGCGGACGCCCTGCTTATGAAGCGCTTCAACATCAATGCCGTGCGCACGAGCCATTACCCCAACGACCCCGCCTGGTACGACATCTGCGACGAGCTGGGGCTGTACGTGGTGGACGAAGCCAACATCGAAAGCCACGACGCGTACAACCGCCTGACGCACGATCCCCGCTGGACGACCGCCTTCCTCGAGCGCGGCAAGCGCATGGTCGAGCGGGACAAGAACCACCCGTGCGTGGTCGAGTGGTCGCTCGGCAACGAATCCGGGTGCGGGCCCAACCACACCGCGCTCGCCGGCTGGATCCGCGACGTTGACCCCACCCGCCCCATCCACTACGAAGGCGCCCTGCAAACCGACGACTGGTCGCCGCTCGCTACGGACGTGCTCTGCCCCATGTACCCGCAGATCGAGTCTGCCAGGAAGCGGGGCCGCCGCTACGGGCTCGTCAGCCTTACCCGCGACAAGCACAAGCGGCCGGGCATCATGTGCGAGTACGCCCACTCCATGGGCAACTCCACAGGCAACCTCAAGGAGTATTGGGAGACGATCGAGCAGCACCACGGCCTGCAGGGCGGCTACATCTGGGACTGGGTCGATCAGGGGCTTCTCAAGACCGACCGCAAGGGGCGCACCTATTGGGCCTACGGCGGCGACTTCGGAGACGCGATCAACGACGCCAACTTCTGCATCAACGGCCTGATCTGGCCCGACCGCACGCCGCACCCGGCCATGCACGAGTACAAAAAGGTCATCCAGCCGGTGGCCGTGCGCGCGCGCAACCTGGCCCGCGGCCGCATCGAAATCGTCAACAAGAACTTCTTCGTCGATCTCGGCGACCTGGCCGGTTCCTGGACCCTCAGCGTGGACGGAACGATCGTGCAACGCGGCAAGCTGAAACGCCTGCGCACCCCGCCCCAGGAGAGCGAACGCCTCACCCTGCCGGTCCGCAAGCCCAAGCTCCAGCCGGGCCAGACCTGTCTGCTCACGGTCCGGTTCGCGCTGCGGGCCAAGACCGCGTGGGCGCCCAAGGGGCACGAGGTGGCCTGGGAGCAGCTCGCCATGCCCTACAAGGTCCGCAAGCCCGCCAAGATCAAGCCCAGCGCCCTGCCCGCCGTGGAGCTCGTCCAGACCAAGACCCTGGCCCGCGTGTCCGGGCCGGACTTCGATGTCGAGTTCGACAAGCGCGCCGGCGCCATTCGCGCACTCGTCTTTCGGGGAACCGAGCTCCTTGCGCGCGGGCCCGTGCTGAACGTATGGCGCGCACCCACGGACAACGACGGGATCAAGGCTTTTGCCAAGGAGCGGCGGCACCAGGTTTTGGCCCACTGGCTCGAGGCCGGGCTCGACCGCCTTCGCTTGAAGACCCTGCGGGTGCGCATCCGCGAACAGTCCGCGGGCGCGGTCCGGATCGAGACGGAGACCGCTGGATTGGGCGCGGGCAATCGTCCGGCCTTTCGACAGACGCACACCTACACCATCTACGGCACGGGCGACGTGGTCGTCGCCAACCGCATCCGCGCGGACAAACGCCTGCCCGACCTGCCCCGCGTGGGCCTGACGCTCACCCTCCTGCCGGGGTTCGAGCGCTTCACATGGTTCGGTCGCGGTCCGCACGAGAACTACATCGACCGCAACACCGGCGCAGCCATCGGCCGATACGCGGCCGGCGTGGACGAGCTGTACGTTCCCTACATCCTGCCGCAGGAGAACGGGAACCGTACGGACGTGCGTTGGGCGGCGCTCACGAACGCCCAGGGCAAGGGGCTGCTGGCTGTGGCGCAGCCCGTGATGGAGGCGAGCGCCGCGCACTTCACGGCCGCGGACTTGTTCGGCGCCTATCACACGAACGAGCTCGAACCGCGGGAGGAGGTGATCCTGAACCTCGACCACTGCCAGCGGGGCCTGGGCGGGGCGAGCTGCGGGCCGGACACCCTAGCGCAGTACAAGATCCAGCCGGGCACGTTCGACTTTGTTGTGCGCCTGCGCCCCTTCGGCTGCGGGGCCGACCTGGGGGAACTCGCGCGCATGCGGTTCTAAGCTTTCCGCGCGTACAGAGTAGAGGGCCCGGTCGTGCGACGGGCTCACGGCCCTGAGCGATGTCGAAGGGCTCCTGCCGGACCGGGCGCTTCCGGTGACACAACGGACGCGCGGGAGCGCGTCCCTCCGACTCAGGCCGCGCGCGCGGTCTAGGAAACCTCGGGCCGGACGAGCCCGCGCGCCGAATCCACGCACAGGTCGTCCGTGGCCGGCCGCACGACCCGCGCCCACTCGCGCAGGATGGCTACATGCGCGGCGCGGTCGGCGAGTTCCCGGTCGAGGTCTTCGGCGCGCCAGTCGCGCTCGGCCAGCGCGCGTAGCTCTTGGGCCACGTCCGGGTGCTTCAGGGCTACGTTCGAGAGCTCGTGCGGGTCGCTCGCCAGATCGAACAACAGATCCTCGACCGCGTCGTCCGCGTACGCGATCAGCTTCCACATGCCCCGGCGCACCATGCGGCTCGGGAGCGGCCGCCCCCCCTCCAGCCGGTCGAACCAATCGCTGATCACATGGCGGTTCGGCTCGGGCGCGCGGCCGGCGAGTTCCGGGACCAGGCTGCGGCCGGCCTGTCCGGGCAGCACGGCCGCGCCCGCGAGTTCGCAGAGGGTGGGGCAGAGGTCGGTGATGCCCACCGGCATCGCCACCCGCCCGCCGGCTGCGATGCCCGCACCCTCCACGATCAGGGGGATGCGCACCGATCCCTCGAAGAGCGTCTGCTTGCCGTAGATCTGCCGCTCGCCGATCGTGTCCCCGTGATCGGAGACATAGGCGAACACACCCTTGCGGCCGGACCGGGCGAGCCACGCCTCCCAGGCCTCGCGCACCTGGCCGATCTGGCGGTCCATGTGCTCGACCATGGCATAGTAGGCCGCCCGCGCGCCGCGGGCCACTTCCTCGTCCACGGGCCAGGCCCGCTTGCTGATCGTGGGATTGTCGTAGTTCACCTCCGCGTGAAAGGTCCTGGGCAGGTCCACGCGTTCTTTGTAGTCGAGATACAGCTCCCGGGGCGCGACGTAAGGGAAGTGCGGCGCATAGGTGCCCACCACCACGCACTGGGGTTGGTCGTGCGGCTGGGCGAGGTGATCGAGCGCCGCCTGGATCACGAGCGCGTCGTATTGGAGGACCGGCGAGACCCCGCCTCCCCCCACGAAGTTGAGACACCCGCCCATGCCGCGCGTGGGCCCGTAGTCGCCGAGACGTTCGCGGAATTCATCTGCCTCCCGGCTGCCGCCCCAGAACGGGTCGCAGCAATCGCCCACGAGACGCCTGGTGAATCCGCACCGCTGGTCCGGACCGATGAAGTGCATGCGCCCCACGAGCACGGTCTCGTAGCCGGCGGCGGCGAGCGCATGGGCCCACGTGGCCTGGTCGCCCCGGATGGCGCCGTCGTTGCGGTAGACGCGCGTGGCCCGCGTGCTGTGGCCGCTCATGAACGCCACGCGCGCGGGCACGCAGAGCGGGCAGGCCGTGTAGGCGGCGTCGAACGCGGTGCCGCGTTCGGCCAGCGCGTCCAGGGTGGGCGTACGCACCACGCGGTCGCCTGCGTAGCCGTTCACGAGCGCGTTGTGCTGGTCGCTGAAGAAGATGAGGATGTCGGGCCGGTCAAGGTCAGGCATGTGGGGCTCCTGTCGATGTCGATACGGCTGAGGGGAGATGGACACTGCCGTCCCGGATGCGCGAAGACTTGTTCCAGGCGGCTCAGCGATCGAACTCCAAACAGAGGCGAAAACCGATGAAGGCGTGGTGTTTGTGCTCAAGGGCTCCGCGACGATTTGCAGACTGGCAACTTTCGGGACGCCACCCATAGGCCCCACCACGGATCACGCGACTGGGGAGATCCCCGCGTTGCGTCGCCACCGGATCCACCTCTGGACTTCCCTGGTAGAACTCCTCGCGATACCAATCCCGGCACCATTCCCAGATGTTGCCGTGCATATCGTGCAGGCCCCAGGCGTTCGGAGAGAACTTACCAACGGGGGTCGTCTCCTGTCCGAAGGTCCCCTTGTGGTTCGTTGCGTCCGCCGTCTTCCCATCGCAATTCGCCTGGCTCACCTTCAGTTTGCGGCCGAAATGAAACGGCGTATCCGTGCCCGCCCGGCACGCATACTCCCACTGCGCCTCCGTAGGCAAGCGAAACGTCATCCCCTCGGGCGCGTGACGCCGCAACCTGGGCAGCGCGTTCTCATCGATCGCTTTCCAGCTCACGCTTTCCACAGGCCGACGCCTGTCCCCCCTGTGTTCGCTCGGGTTGTCGCCGGTGAGCGCCTCCCACTGCGCCTGCGTGCACTCCGTCTTGGCCATGTAGAAAGGCTCTGAAATGCGGACAGCATGCTGCTGCTCGGCCTTCTGTCGCTCGGCCTCGCCTTCGGGGCTCCCCATCAGGATGGCGCGCACCGTGGCCGGATCGAGGGTCTTGCCGCCAAGTTCCCGCGCGAGCTCCTCGGCCCGCTTGCGCCGCTCGCCGTGCGTTTCGCCCCGGACCTGGGTGTAGGCGTAGAGGAGCGTGTAATCGAACCGCTCCAGGTCCACGTCCGCCTCGTGGACCACGGCCATGCCGCCCTCACCCAGCGGCTCGCGCAGCGTGTAGACCTTGTCGACGACGCGTTCGTCTTCCACGCGCAACCCCAAACGGTCCGCCCCATGCAGAAGCCGGGCCAGACAACAACCCTGCGGTGCCCGGCCTGCGCCCAGCTTCGAACCTGTGTACAGCAGGGGAGCGGCCTTGTCAAGGAAACGGCACGATGGCCGGGCAGGCGGCGGCCTGCGAGGCGGCTCACCCGCCGATGCCGAGCCGGGCCATCTTGGCGAGCCTTCGTCGTGCGCTTGATCCGAAGCCGGCGGACGACCGCAACGATCCGCTCGGTCAACGGCTCAGGTGGCGAACGCGGTCCAGAAATGCGTTGACCAGCGTCGGGCCTTGCTGTAAGCCTGGATACGACTGGAACGCGCGCCCCCCTGTCGCGGAAGCGGCCTCATGCGCCTCCTTGATGCACGCGCGCGCGTGGACAGCGAATGGGGTGCGGCCACGCGCCGGTTCTGTTCAAGCGCCTTTGTGAAGGACCCGAAGCGGATCCTGTACACGCATTGACGCGTCGGCACGAAGCGCGCCTTCGCACAGACCAGGAGAATTTCATGCATTTCGGTATCTGCGGTGGACCGGACCGGGCCGGGGCGGCAGCGCGGGCCGGGTATGACTTTCTCGAGTCGACGGTCGGCGCTCTGCTCAAGCCCCGGGAGAGCGAGGAGGCCTTTGCCGAAGCGCTGGCAACCCATCGGGCCGCTCCGCTTCCCTGCCCGGTGGTCAACTGCTTCGTGCCCGGCGACCTCAAGATCACAGGCCCGGAGGTCGAGAGGCAAGCCCTGACCGACTACGTGACCGTGGCCTGCGAGCGGGCCAAGCAGGCGGGCGTGGAGACCATCGTATTCGGCTCAGGCGGCGCGCGCAGGATCCCCGAGGAATTCGACCGGGCCGAGGCACAGGCCCAGCTCGTGGCGTTCGGCCGCATGGTCGGGCCTGTGGCGCAAGCCAACGGCGTCACCATCGCGGTGGAACCCCTGAACAAGAATGCATGCAATGTGCTGACCACAGTGGGCGAGAGTGCGGCGTATGTGCGGGAGGTCGACCACCCGGCTGTCCGGTTGCTCGTGGACGCCTATCATTGGGGCGTGGACCAGGACTCGGCCGAGGACATTGCCGCCAACGGCTCGCTGCTCGTGCATACGCACATCGCCACGATCGAACACCGCCGGGTTCCGGGGGCCGAAGCCTGCGATTTCGAGCCCTTTTTTGCGGCGCTCAAGCGCGGCGGGTACGACGGGCGCGTTTCCATTGAGGCGGGGGGCATCGAAGATCCCGAGGCCGAGCTGACCCAGGCACTCCGTCTCATGCGTGAACTGGGATAGGCGCCGGCGGGATCCTGCAATCCCGAACGGCCACGGGCATTCCTTGGGGATCTATTCCCTGCGCGCCGCCCGAACAAAGGCCTGCGCCAGCCCTTCGACATCCAGCCCCAGCTCGGCATCGAGCTCGGCGACCGTGCCGTGGGCCACGAATCGGTCGGGGATGCCGAGGCGCGTGAGCGAGCACCGCACGCCTGCGTCGGCCAGGCATTCGGCCACCGCACCGCCGAAGCCGCCGGCGAGCGCGTGATCCTCCACGGTCACGAGACGACCGGTCTCCTGCGCGGCCTGGACCAGGGCCGCGCGATCGACCGGCTTGGCGAAGCGCGCGTTGACGACCCCGATCGCGAGGCCGTCTTCGGCGCACCGCTTTGCGGCCTGGAGCGCGACTTCAACCATGCGTCCGTAGGCGAACACGGTCGCGTCCGCGCCGTCCTGCAGCCGTTCGGAGGTCCCCAGCGCAATGGGCTGCGGCGCAGGCGCTTCTTGCCCCTCTTGCGCATTCGGACCCTCCAGACGCAGGCCGCCGGCCGGCGGGCACCCGCGCGGGTACCGCACGGCCGCGGGCCCGGGAAGCGTGAGGGCGAACTCGAGCATGGCCTGGAGCTCCGGCCCGTCCTTGGGCGCCATCAGGGTCATGCCCGGGATGTGGCGGAGGAAAGCAATGTCGAAGACGCCGTGATGCGTGGGTCCGTCCGCGCCCACGAGTCCGGCCCGGTCGAGGGCGAGCACCACGGGCAGGTCGCCCTGCACGGCCATGTCGTGGATCAACTGGTCGTAGCCCCGCTGGAGGAACGTGGAGTAGAGCACGAGCACGGGCCGCATGCCGGCCTTGGCCAGGGCGGCGGCAAAGGTCACGCTGTGCGCCTCGCAGATGCCCACGTCGATAAAGCGGTCGGGAAATGCTTCGGCGAATGCCTTGATGCCCGTGCCTGCGGGCATGGCGGCCGTGATGGCCAGGATCCGGTCGTCCTCGCGCGCCCGGCGCATCAGCCCGTCCACAAACGCGCCCGACCAGGTCTGCTCGGCCCGTCCCTTGCGGACCACCTGACCGGTGCCTCGGATCTCAAAGGGCACGGCCGAGTGGAACGTCTCCGGATCGGCCGCCGCCGCGTCGAATCCCTGCCCCTTGCGCGAGACCACGTGGAGGAACTTCGGACCAGGGATCTTCTTGAGATTGGCGAGCTCGTGCTCGAGGCTCGCGATGTCGTGACCATCGACCGGGCCGAAGTAGCGGAAGCCCATGGCCGAAAAGATGTGGCCGGGCTCGATGATGCCCTTGATCGCATCGAGCATGTGCTCCTGGGTCCATTCGAGGGACGTCCCGATCAGCGGGATGCTCTGCAGGACCTGGTGGATGTCCCGCCGCAGCCGACGGGTGATGGGGCTCGCCCGGATCTCGGTCAGATAGGTGGCAAACGCGCCCACGGTCTTGGCGATGGCCATCTCGTTGTCGTTCAGAAGAACCAGCACGTCCTCACGCGTGTGGCCCGCGTGGTTCAAGGCTTCGAAGCACATGCCCCCGCTGATGGCGCCGTCGCCCACGAGCGCCACCACCTTGCCGCCCCCGCCCTGCAGCCGGAACGCGGTCGCCAGGCCCACGGCACTCGAGATGCTGGTCGACGCATGGCCCACGACGAACGCATCGCACTCGCTCTCCCGCGGATTCGGAAAGCCCGTGAGCCCGCCCTTCTGCCGGAGCGTATGGAACCGCTCCCGCCGGCCGGTAAGCAGTTTGTGCACGTAGCACTGGTGGCCCACGTCGAAGACGAGCCGATCCCGGCGGAAGTCGAAGACGCGGTGGAGGGCCAGGGTGATCTCCACGACCCCGAGGTTGCTCGCCAGGTGCCCACCGGTCTGGCTGACTGTTTCGGTGAGGAAACGGCGGATCTCGCCCGCGAGCTGGTGGAGCTGCCCGAGGCTGAGCGGGGCCAAGTCGGCCGGGCTCTGGATGCGATCGAGTAACGGCGTAGGCGTCATGCGGGCCATTGTGCCGCCAACCGAAGACCTGTCAAGCCCCGTTTGCGGTTGACAGGTCCGGGGACATGCAGACAATGACCGGAGGATGGGGGCCCGGGTCGGCCGCATCCCTTCCGGATCCGCCGCAGCCCCACAGGGAGGAGAGGCCATGAGTCCAGAGACGGACTGCATCTTCTGCAAGATTATCGCCGGCGAAATTTCCTCCAAGAGCGTGTACGAGGACCACCGTGTCTATGCGTTCGAGGACGTGAATCCCCAGGCGCCCACCCACATCCTGGTGGTCCCCAAGGAACACCGCGCGCGCATCACAGACTACACCGACGCGGACGCGGACCTCCTGGGGCATCTCCACATCGCAGCCAATACGATCGCCAAAGAACAGAATCTGGACTCCTTCCGCACGGTGATCAACTGCGGCGAATCCGCGGGCCAGAGCGTCTGGCACCTGCACATGCATCTCCTGGGCGGCCGCGCGCTCACGTGGCCGCCGGGGTAACGAAGGAAGACGGGCACACCCCCATGGAATGCAGCGAGACCACTCGGCATCTCGATCCCTTCCTCCTGGGCGAACTGCCGCCCGGTCCCATGCGGCGCATTCAGATCCATCTGGGCGGCTGCATCCAGTGCCGCCGGGCGCTTCGCGAGCGCCAGAAGCGCTACGACGTGGTCATCCCCTTCTACCTCGTGCCGGCCCTCCACGGCGAGCTCACGGCCGAGGAGCGGCAGCGCGTAGACACCCACCTGGCCTACTGCGAGGCCTGCCGGGAAGACCACGAGGACCTGCACGCCGCGTCCAACGAGCTCGTCAAGAACCTCTCGCAGTACCAGCTCAGCCGGATGTTCCGCCAGCGCGTCATGCAGGAATGGCAGCCGCACCGCATCGGCCGCCGCACCCGCTACACCCAGCGGGGCCTGGCCGACATGATCGAACGGGCCGAGGCGGGCAACACCTTCTCCTACGAGCGGCACGTGGACCGCTACAAGGACTACGCCTATATCGCCGCCTTCCTGCACGTGCGCGACTTCCACTGGGCCGCAGCTGTGGCGCGCGAACTCTTCGTGCGGGGCATGCCCGTCTTCCCCGCCGATCTCACCCAGCAGGGGTTTCTCGAGTGGCTGCGCGACAAGGCCGGAAAGCTCGCCGAAACCGGCGACTGGCTCAGCGAAGACGAATCCATGGGCGAAACCGGCACAGGCCTTTCGGGCTACGAAGGCAGCCGCAAACTCCGCCGCCACCGCCTCGTGCTCGGGCTCTACGAGACGTTCGCGCCCGAGATACGGATCCCCTTCCTCCTCTACCATGTGCAGCGCATGAGCTATGCGGAGATCGGTTCGCTCTTGGAGCTCTCGCGTACGCGGCTCATGACCCTGCTCGGCGACACCACCCGCAAGGCCTGCGAAGCGCTCGAAGCCGACGCCCGCGCCCACCCCAGGCGACGGAAGGCCTGGGAGCGTTGAAGCACTCGATACAGGGACGACCGACCAAAACCACGCGCCCCGGCCGGCCAACCGGGGCGCGCGCACGCCTCAAGCAGGAGGGCACAAGGCGCGTTGCAAATGAGATGTGGCCGGCGTTCCGGCAACGAATCCTTTCGATCATTATTTCCCCGACACTGCTCACTCAAAATCATCGCAATTCCAGGCAACGCCTTGTCCTGCAGTGCATTTCAGC
>CAZBZG010000072.1:0-17827 GCA_964496245.1 uncultured Planctomycetaceae bacterium
AGGCGCTCATTTTGGTGGGCGCCTGCTTGCGTGGTGTGAGGGGATGAGGAGGGCGCGAAAGAGGGCGCCCCGGGCCTCCCGTGTCGAAAAATGCCTTGAGGGGTGTGGGGGCAGGGCATATACTCACGTACGGCTGATTCCTCCCACGCGCTCTCGCGCCTTTGTTGCCGCCGGGGGACGGCGGTTGTCGAGCCAAGGAGGCTGTCGGTGGGGATGTTCACCGATTTCGTGCGGTTCATGGGTAGCGTGCTGCTCGGGCAGAAGGATGCCTCGCAGGCGTATGCCGAGGCGCTCGCCATGGCCGAGCGGTACGTGCGGTGGGGAACGGAGCGCGGGGACATACGGGATTTCAGGTCGGCGATGGATCAACTCGACCTCTGCCGGGACGCGGATGCGCCCAAGAGCGAATTCGTGGTCCGCAAGTATGCAGGTCTGGTGAATGCGACGTCGGGGATCCTTGCGGGGTTGATCCGGAAGCACAAGGAGCGGGTGAGCGAGGCCGGGGCTTCGCAGGGGAAGTTGAGCCACGAGTTGTCCGCCCTGGAGGGGCAGATCGAAGTCGCCAAGAAGCGGGCGGAGGAACTCAAGGCAGAGGGAAGTCTGATCAAGGCGCAGGACGAGGAGCGGCATCTCAACGAAATGCGCACGAGGGTGTCGCACCTGCGCCAGACGCTTGCGGCGCACGGGGACCGCGCGGAAAGCGCGGAGAGCTACGAGGCACTCGTGTCGGAGTCTGAGAGGCTCTGCGAAAACCTGGAAGCCGGCATTGTGTCTCTGGAAATGAATCCCGAATTGCCTGCCGACGTGGTGGGGACGGTGCGCGACCTGATCCGAGACCGCCTCGAGACCATGCGCAGCGAGGTGCAGGCCCTGTCCCCGGAAATGCCCCCGCCCGCCGAGGAGCCCGAAGCGGCTGCGCAGCCCGGACCCGCGGTGCAGGCGGAACCCGAATCCGCACCGGAGACGGAGTGACCCTGTGCGCGTGATCGCCGGTCGTGCACGGCGGAGGGAACTCGCTGTCTGCCCGGGCCGGGCGGCCAGGCCTTTCCTGGGACTCGCCCGCGGTGCGCTCTTCAACGCCCTGGGAGACGTTGAGCGGGCGCATGTATTGGACCTTTATGCGGGAAGCGGAGCCCTGGGCATCGAGGCGCTCAGCCGGGGTGGGGAATCCTGCACCTTTGTGGAGCAAGAGGCCGCGTCGGTGCGTGTGATCGAGGGGAACCTGGTCCGCTGTGGTTTGGAGAACGCAGCCGAGGTGGTCTGCGGAAGCGTTGCAGAGGTCCTCGGCCGCCTCGGGGGGGCCTTCGAGCTCGTGTTCGTGGATCCGCCCTTTGCGCTGGGAGCGCAGTGGGAGGCGTGCGCGGAAGGACGAACGGTCGAGGCTGAGACGGCGCGTTTGCTCGGACCGGAGGGGCGCCTTGTGTTCCGGTGCGAGGAGCGCGTGGCCGCACCGAAAACGTGGAACGGACTGGCGCTTGTGTGGGAGCGTTGCTACGGGCGCAGCCGCATCAGCATCTTTGCGCCGCCCGCCCGCGGACGATGAGAGGAGCGTGGTCCGGCGTGCCTGAAGAGGATGCAGCCTCACTCGAAAACCGGCAGCGCGAACTGACCGAAGCCTTCTTGGCGTTGCGGGCTGAGGGCGCGGATGACCCCAAGGCGAAACGAAAGCTGTCGCGCCTGGCGGGGAAACTGGACGCGCTGTACTGGGCGCGCGTAGAGGCGCTGCTGGTCGGGCGCGTCTCGCCTGATCGTGATGAACTCGAGTTCAGCGAGGACGAACGCCTTCTGATCGATGTGGGGCTCTTGGATCTCGCTCTGGTGGAAAACGCGGGCGACGATCTTGCGCACCGGCTGAGCGAAGAGATCCACACACCGGGTCCGCCCAACCACATGTACCTCTCCGAATGGCTGGAAGACCGGTATCGGCGGCATGCACTGGATCAGGACCTGGACAGCGCTGTGTCCGACGACGCCGAGGCGGACGGGAGCTCGGCCGAGGCCAAGGAGGCGCGCGCCAAGATCTTCGCGCGCATGGGGCCGCTCTTCGAAAGCCTGCCGGGGGTGAGCCCGCGGGTGGCCCGCTACGTGGCTTCTGGGGGGCTGGATGAGCAGATCCTGCAGACCAGCACAACCTTGCTGACGCGACACGAGGCACGGCTCTTCCGCTACCGCCGGAAGCTCGTCAATCTGCGGGCCCAGGTCGTGGCCAAGGCGCGTGCACGCGCTCGCGACCAGGCGACCAGGAAACTCTTCGATATGCTGGAGAACATCTACGCCTCGGACTGGCGCAAGCGGTTCCAACGTCAAGGACAGGCGGAAAACCAGACCGCGCAGGAGGCGGGCGGAGAGGGAAGCCCTGCCTTGAGCCGCACGGGGCTGGTCGAGTATCTCGTGAGCGAGCTCCACTTCGTGCGCACGCTCCTGCCGTTGGGAGCGCTTGCGGGCGGGGTGACCCGGACGTGCGCGGTGCTGTTGGAAGACAGTCCCCGGGTCACCAAGGGGGATACCCAGCGGGGGCTCGCGCTCACGCGGGCATGCGACCGCGAGTACCAGCTGAATCCCGTGGTGCTGATCGCGCCCTTCCGGGGACGCGGCATCTTCGAGTGGGATCGGGACAGCCTCGTGGTCAGTCTAGTGCCGGTGGAGAGCGCGGTGGATTCGGTGGCCAATGCTGTGGGCAACTACCGGATGCTGATCGATTCGTTTCAGAACGAGGGAAGCGTGCGGAAGGCGTACGAGGAACGCTTCCCCGGGGTGAACTTCCAGCAAGCGTTCCAGGCGGACTACCGCGCGTGGATCACCGAGGTCGGCCTGGGACATGCCGAGGGTTTGCCTGAGGAGCGGCGCGACTTCTTCCAGCAGTACATCGGGCCCGACTGCTGCGGCGTGTTGGCTCCCGCCAATCTGCGGAACCTGGGGCCGCAGGCGCGGGAGACCGTGCGGCGGCGCCTGGAGAAGCAGGTCAGCATCTCCCAGAACGACGCCAACCTGCACCATCGGTTGGCCGTGGTCTACTGGCAGGAGGGCCGGCTGGGCGAGGCGCTGGCGGAGATGGCGCAGGCGGCCAAGCTCGCCCCGCGGGAAGGGGAGATTCTGTTCGGCCTGGGACTGTTGTTGCGGGCGCAAGGGGCGGCGGACAAGGCGACCGGCGTCTTCCGGGCCTGTGCGAAGCGCGTGCCGCAGACCATCTGGGGCGTGTACGCGGGCGATGCCGCGGCGGGCCGCCTCTGGAAGGAGTCCTAGGATGGAAGCCGGGGCGTTGCTGCTGGCGGTGGGCGACGTGGACGTGACCAATGCGCAGCTTGGGCTCATTGCTCTGGTGGTGCTGTTCGCCGTTCTGGTGCCGCGCGTGATCCGTAAGGCGTGGTCGCGGAAGTCGGGCGCGGGACTGGCTGGATTGCGCGAGCGCGTGGAGGATGCCGAGCAGGAGGCGCGCGCGCGGCGTACGGTCGACCGGGCGCTCTCTGATTTGCTGGAAACGAGCAGGGATATCAATGCGCAGATCGACACCAAGATTCGCATCCTCAACAAGCTGGTCAAAGATGCCGATCGGGAAGCCCGGCGGCTGGAGAAGCTGCAGGGGCGGGAGGTGGGGGGGGCGGAGGAATCGAAGGCCCAGCCCGCTGGCGGGGACGCGGCTGAGGAGCACGTGGGGGGGGCGCGAGAAGACAGAGCCGGTGATCCCGAAGAGCGAAGAGGGCCTTCCGGGGGCAGCGAGAGCAGGCGGCGCTGGCGGGCCATGCGAGAACGCATCGGGCATCTCCAGGCCGAGGGCCGTGCGCCTGCGGAAATCGCGCGAGTGACGCGGCTCTCCGTGCAAGAGGTGAATGTGATTCTGCGGCTCGCCGATGATGAGAAGAAAGCATAGGGGCCGCCGCGGTCGCCCGGAGCGGATGAAATGCCCGACAACGATGCAGAACCGCTCGCCACGCGCTTTTCAATGACCACCCCGCCTTCTGCTACAGAGGCCGAGGGCCTGGTTGGTACGCGTCTGGGGGGCTACCGGGTGGATGCGTGGATCGGGGAGGGCCCCCGGGCGCTGGTGTATCGCGCGTGCCAGGTCGCGCTCGGTCGCATGGTGGCGTTGAAGCTCCTGAAGCGCGATTTCGTCATGAATGCCGAGCGGATCAGCGACTACCTGGAGGCGGCGCGTTCGGCCTCGAGCTTGATCCACCCGAACGTGATCCAGGTGTACGACGTGGTCTCCATGGGAGATATCCATTTCAGCGCGGTGGAGCTTGCCGAAGCGGAAACCCTGGACACCTGGATCTCGGAGCGTCGGTCTCCGCCGATCGATCTGGCACTGAGCCTGGCACGGCAGGCCTGCGAGGCGTTGCGGTACGCGCACGACGCCGCGCGGGTCCACGGGAATCTCTGTCCGGCCAACGTGTTCGTGGGTCCGGGCGAGCGGATCCGGCTGGCCGACTTTTGTCTGCATCCGTTCCTTCCGTCCGACCCGCCTTCCGACGTGACCGATCTCTGGCGTGCGAGTTATGTGGCGCCCGAGGTGCTTCGCGGGGAAGAGGCCACCGCCCAATCGGATTTCTTCGGTCTCGCCGCTGTGCTGTACCATGTGATCGTGGGGGAGCCTCCCTATGCGGTGGAGGAGGTCAAGGCGCGCGTGCTGGGACGAGCGCCGTCGCCGTCGCCTCCGTCGGCACGGCAGATCCATCCAGCGGTGCCGAGCGGAATGTCTGATCTGCTGGCCCGGATGCTCACGCCGGATCTGTCCGCTCGGCCGAAGGACGCGGTAGAGGTGCTGGCGGAGATGGAGGGCGTGGCCGAGGCCGTCGGGCAAGGCGCCGGCCCCGAACGTGTCCGGGAGTGGATGGAAGCGGAGGCGCGGCTGCCGCCGCCCAATCGCAGAAGTTACAGGCGCATGCGGGGCGACGTCGAGGTCAGCCTGACCCCGCGCAAGACGAGTCAAGACAGCGCAGTCATGCTGCTGGCCAAGCTCAGGGACTTGAGCGAGAACGGAGCCTTTGTTGCGACCGATTCGCCGCTGCCCGTGGGATCCTTCGTCACGCTGGAATTCGGTCTGCAGCCGGGAAAGGGCGAGGTCCGTGTGCTCGGTGTCGTTCGATGGGTCGAGGCTAAGGAGCCTGGACCGGGCATGGGGGTTCAGTTTCTCGAAGTCAGCACCACGGACCGCAGGAATCTGCGGGACTACGTGGACGAGCGTATTCTCGACGAGATGGTGCGGGCGCTGACGCGGACGCAATTGCACCGCACGATTCTGCAGATCCTGCTCAACAGCTGGGGACAGCGGCTCTCGTTCGCACGGCTGTTGAGCGTCACGGGAGCCAGCCAGACGCTGCTGCGACGCACCCTGGCCGATTTCGAACGCTACACGCTGGCGCGCGTGGACGCGGATGCAGTGGAGTGTCTGCGGCCAGCCAGCGAGGCGGCGGTCGAAGCGCTGGCGCACGCGCTCAAAGGGTGAAGCGCGGCCGTCATCGAAGGCGCTGGAGCACGCAGCCGGCCGCGCCGATGAGTCCGGCGTCTTCGCCGAGCTCGGCGGGTAGAATCTCGAGGCGCCTTCCTGGCTGTTCAAAGGCATGGGCGCGGCATTCGGCCCGGATCGGGTCGAATAGGATTTCGCCGGCCTTGATCATACCGCCTGAGAAGATGCAGCGTTCGGGGTTGAGCAGGTTGGCCATGTTGGCGGCCATGAGCCCCAGGTACCGGCCCGTTTCGGTGACGATGTGGCAGGCGAGATCGTCGTCGGCCAGGGCGGCATCGAAGATGTCGGCGCAGGTGATCTCGTCCTCCGGCTTCTGCATGGTGGTCTGCCACCCCACCTCCAGAGCCTCCCGGAAGCGAGCCACCGTGGCTGTGGCGGACGCGTAGGCTTCAAGACATCCGAGCCCGCCGCATCCGCAGGGACGGCCGCCGTCCACGACCACGACGTGTCCGATCTCGCCGGCGCTCCAGTCGGGCCCGGTGATGAGCTGGCCGTTGAGGATGATTGCGCCCCCGACGCCGGTGCCCAGCGTCATGAGGATCATGTTCTCACAGCCCTGGCCGGCGCCCGCCCAGAACTCGCCCCAACCGGCTGCATTGGCGTCGTTTTCCAGGATTACCTTGAGCCCGGTGCGCTGCTGGAGCATCCCCACGATGGGGACGTTCTCCCACTTCAGGTTGGGCGAGAAGGTGACGACGCCGGTGCGGGCGTCGATGGGGCCGGGACTGCCCACGCCAACGCCGAGGATGGCATCGCGACCGAGAGAGGCAATGGTGAGCGTTTCGTCGATTCCCTGCGCCATCTGGTCGAGCACGGCCTCCGGGCCCGCTTCAGCCAGCGTCTCCACGGCGTGCCGCGCCAGGATGGTGCGGTCGCTGTCGACCACGGCGCAGCGGAGATTGGTTCCGCCCAGATCCACGCCCACGGTGATGGTAGCCATGCCGAATCCTGCTGCGGGGTTGACAGACGCCGCAATACCCCATTATCGTCCAATCGCGCCTGGATCTTTGCAGTAGGCTGCAAGCTTCTGGAGCGCGCGGCCCCGGTGGCTGATGCGATGCTTCTGGGCTGCGTTTACCTGGGCGAAGGTCTGGTGCAGTTCGTCGGAGAGGAAGAGGGGGTCATATCCGAAACCATTCTCCCCTATGGGGTTGTGGGTGATCCTGCCGCGGGTCTCCCCGCGGAAGAGCTGCGTTTCGGCGTGGGGACGGGCCATGGCCAACACGCAGACGAAACGCGCCGTGCGTTCGGCGTCCAACACTCCGCTCAGCCGGTCGAGCAAGCGGCGGTTGTTCGCTGCGTCGTTGGCGTGTTCGCCGGCGAAGCGGGCCGAGCGCACCCCCGGTTCGCCGCCGAGGGCATCGACGACCAGTCCGGAATCGTCGGCCACCGCGGCGAGGTCGGTCCAGTCTCGCGCGTGCTCGGCCTTGAGGGTGGCGTTGGCTTCGAACGTCGTGCCGGTCTCCTCGACGGAGGGGACGTGGGGAAAGGCGCTGACCGGCACCACCTCGATCCCGAGCGGGGCGAGAAGGGCGAGAAGCTCCTCGCACTTCTTCGGGTTGCGGCTGGCGAGAACCAAACGCATGGGGCTACTTCATCCGCAGGGTCTTCTTCTGCTGGGCGACGAGGTCCGCGATCCCGCGGGCAGCCAGATTCTTGAGGGTGCCCAGCTGGCGCTGGGTGAACGGCTCGGTCTCGGCCGTGCCCTGGATCTCCACGAAACGGCCCGATGCGGTCATCACGACGTTCATGTCGACCGCGGCTCGAGCGTCTTCGTCGTAGCACAGATCGAGCGTAGGCGTGCCGTCGACGAGCCCGACGCTGATGGCCGCCACGAGTTCGCGCAGGGGAAGCGCATCAAGGGATCGGTGTTGCCGCAGCCAGCGAAGCGCGTCCACGAGCGCGACCATGCCGCCCGTGACGGCCGCGCACCGGGTGCCGCCGTCGGCCTGGAGTACGTCGCAGTCGATCACGATGGAGACGGGAGGAAGCTGGTCGAGCGCGACGGCAGCGCGCAGAGCGCGGCCGATCAAGCGGCTGATCTCGAGACTCCGGCCGTCGGGCCGTCCGCGGCGCGACTCGCGCGCGCGCCGGGTGAGAGTACTCCGCGGCAGCATGGCGTATTCGGCCGTGACCCACCCCTGTCCGGCTCCGCGCAGGAAGTCCGGCACCTGGTCCTCGACGCTCGCGTTGCAGAGGACGCGCGTGCGGCCCATCTCGATCAGAACCGATCCTTCCGCGTAATCGGTGTAGCGGCGCCGCAGGCGCACGGGCCGGAGGCGCTGGGCGCTGGTGGTGGTGGGACGGCGGGACCCCATGATCAGCCGATCTCCTCGCGGAGGCGGATGATGCGTTCCCGGCGCGAGCGATTCTCCAGGAGAATCTCGAGAAAGGCGTCGACGAGGTCGGGGTCGAACTGGGTGGCGCGGCACCGCAGAAGCTCCTTGCGGGCTTCCTGCTCGTTCATCGGGTCGTGGTAGGAACGCGAACTGGTCATGGCGTCGTAAGAGTCGGCGATGCAGAGGATGCGGGCGCCCATGGGGATGCGATCGCCCTTGATGCCGTCCGGGTACCCCTCGCCGTCCCATCGTTCGTGGTGGTGACGGATGTCGCGAATGATGACCCGGAGCTCCTCGATGGGTTCGAGGATGGCGCTGGCGATCAGGGGGTGGCGCTTGACGGCCTCGTACTCGAAGTTGGTCAGTCCGCCGGCCTTGTTGAGCACCGACTCCTTGATGCCGATCTTCCCGAAGTCGTGAAGGATGCCGGCCATCTGGATGAGCTCGAGCTGCCGCTGGTTGTAGCCCGCGTGCTTGGCGATCTGGCGGGCGTACTTCGCAACCTTCTCGCTGTGGAACTTCGTGTACGGATCCTTTGCCTCGAGCACCTTGGCCATGACCTGGAGAATGTTGACGAAAAGCGCCTGATTCCGGCGATGGGATTCCTGGACCTGGCGGCTGTAGAGACGGCGGGTCAGGATCCGCTCACACTTGAGAAAGAGCACCTCCATTTCGATGGGCTTGACGAGATACTCCTCCACCGAACCACTTTTGAGTGCGGAGATGATCGATTCGGTCTGGCCGATCGCGCTGATGACCACGATGGGAACGTCCATGGATTGGCAGAGGGTCTGATAGACCTCTCGTCCCGACGTATCGCCGGGCAGCCGCAGGTCGAGGAGGATGAGGTCGTACGGAGCGTTGCTGCGAAGGGCCTCGGTCACGCGGTCCAGGGCCTCGTTGCCGGTGACGACCGAGTCGACGCGTTTGTAGCCCTCGGCGAGGAATCGCCGCTGGATGAGTTCGGCCATATCTACGTCGTCATCCACGATCAGGACGCGCGACGTGTGAAGCAGCTTGTAGAAGTCCTCATGCGTCGACATGCAGGCGGTTCCTAGTTGACGTCTGCCACGAGGATCGTGAGCAGGGCACGGTTGAGGTGCATGCGGTTCTCGGCTTGGTCCAACACGACCGAACGGGAACTCTCGAGGACATCGTCGGTGATCTCCTCCCCCCGGTGGGCGGGCAGGCAATGCATGACGAGTGCGTCGTCCGGCGCCCCGGCGAGGAGCGCGGCATTCATCTGATACGGAGCGAATTGCTTCCTGCGCTCTTCGGCCTCGTCTTCCTGTCCCATGCTGGCCCAGACGTCGGTATAGACGGCCGCAGCCTCGCGGACGGCTTGGGCCGGATCCGGGGTGATCGTGATCCGGCAGCCGGGACAGTCGCTGCGGAGCGTCTCCACGAAAGACGAAGACAATTCGTAGCCTTCGGGGCTGGCGATGGCGAAGGGGATCTCGAGCTTGGCGCAGGCCGCGGCCAGACTGCGGGCGACGTTGTTCCCGTCGCCCACGAAGGCGAGTGTCCGGTCGGCGAGCGTGCCCAGGTGTTCGCGGAGCGTGAGCATGTCGGCCATCGCCTGGGTGGGGTGGTTGTAGTCCGAGAGGGCGTTGATCACGGGGACCGAACTCCACGCGGCGAAGGTCGTGATGACGTCGTGGGAGAAGGCGCGGATGGAGATGGCGTCCACGTAGCGGCTGAGCACGCGCGCCTGGTCGGCCAGGCTCTCGCGGGCCTCGGGCGGGCGACCGTTCGTGCTGAGGAAGAGGGCGCTGCCGCCGAGGCTCACCGCGGCCGCCTCGAGACTCACACGCGTGCGCAACGACGGCTTTTCAAAGAGCAGTCCGAGGATGCGTCCTGTCAGAGGGCGGTCCGGAATCCCGTCGCGCCGGCGGGCCTTGAGCGCGGCCGCCCGTTCGAGTACGTAGGCGAGCTCGTCCGGCGTGTGGTCCAGGATGTCGATGAAGTGCTTCACGAAGAGGGGTCCTCCGTGCGAATGGCCCGGGCCAGGCAGTCGCCGAAGATATCGAAGCCCTGCTCCAGCTCCTTCTGGGTCACGTTGAAGGCGGGCAGCATGCGCACCACGTTGCGATGGGTGCAGTTCAGGAGCAGGCCGTGTTCGCGGCAGTCGGTGATCACGGTGTCACCGGGGAAGCGCAACTGGATACCTACCATGAAGCCTACCCGACGAACCTGCTCGATGCCACCGGTTTTCTCAGAAAGCGCGGCCGATGTCCGGTCGATCCAGGGGCCGAGGCGAGCGATGTTTTCCAGAAGATGCTCGGCCTCGATCGCCTGCCAGGTCGCAATGCCTGCGGCGCAGCCCACCGCGTTGCCGCCGAAGGTGCTCGCGTGGGTGCCCGGCTTGAGGCTCGGGGCGATGTCGGGTTTGGCCATCACCACCCCCATGGGCATGCCGCCGGCGAGCGCCTTGGCCGAGGTGAGGATGTCGGGGATGACCCCGAACTGCTGGTACCCGAACCATGTGCCCAGACGCGCGGGGGTGGTCTGGACCTCGTCGAAGATGAGCAGCATACCCGTTTCATCGCACAAACGCCGAAGGTCCTGAAGGAATTGCAGCGTGCAGGGGTATACGCCGCCCTCGCCCTGGACCGGTTCCACGAGGATTCCGCAGGTCGCCTCGTCGACGAGCGCCCGGACGGAATCGATGTCGTTCAGCCGGGCGTAGGCGAAGCCGGGCAGGAGCGGCCCGAGCCCACGCTGGTAGTGGGGCTGGCCCGTGGCGGTGATCGTTGCGTAGCTGCGGCCGTGGAAGGAGTTCTCGAAGCTGATGAACTTGTGGCGGGGCTGACAGTGGAGCCGGGCGAGCTTGATGGCGCCTTCGTTGGCCTCGGCCCCGGAGTTGGCGAAGAAGCACTGGTGGCCGTCGGCCCGCACGGAGAGCATCTCCGCGAAGCGGCCCTGCTCCTCGGTGTAGTAGTTGTTCGGCATGTGGAAGAGCTTCTCGACCTGCGCCCGCACAGCTTCCGCGACGCGCGGATGGCAGTGGCCCAGGCCCGAGACGCCCCAGCCCGGGAAGAGGTCGAGGTACTTGCGGCCGTCGGCGTCCCAGACCCAGCTTCCCTGGCCCCGGATCACGGCCACGGGGTGTCGCGTGTAGTTCGGAATCACGTACTGATCGAAGAGCGATTGGATCGTCGCGTTGCTCATGGGCTTCACACCTCGCTAAAGAACGATTTCCGTTCCCACGCCCCGCTCGGTGAAGATCTCCAGCAGCAGGGCGTGGGCCTGGGCCCCAGGTACGATATGGGCTTTGCGTACGCCACCGTCCAGGGCGTGGCAGCAGGCTTCCACCTTGGGGATCATGCCGCCGTCGATCACCCCGTCCCGGATCAGCCGTCGAATCTGGCTTTCGGTCAGGTGAGGGCAGAGGGACGTGTGGTCCCCCTTCTTCTCGTAGATGCCGGGGATGTCCGAAAGGAATACGAGTTTCTCGGCCTCGAGTTCGCGCGCGATCAGGGCGCTGGCATTGTCCCCGTTCACGTTGTAGAGGGTCGGGTCGGTGCCGTCAGCCGAACAGGCGACCGGAGCGATGAGCGGGATGGCGCGGCGTTCGAGGATGCGCGCCAGCCGGGTATCCTCGATATCCACGGGATCTCCCACGCAGCCCAGGTCGGATTCCGGGTGGTCGGGGAGTGTCTTCTTGACCGCGCGGAGAAAGCCGTGGTCGCGGCCGTTCAGCAGTTCGCCCTGTCCACCGCAGTTGTGCAGAATCTCGAGCAGTTCGCGTCCCACGGTGTCGATGAGCACCTGGCTGACGAGGTCCATGGCGTCGGGCGGGGTCACACGCTGCCCCTGGATAAACGTAGGCGTGAGGCCGCGGGCGGCCATGGCTTCGGAGATCCGTTTGCCGCCACCGTAGACCACGAGCGGACGGATGCCCACGGTGAGCATGAAGTCGATATCTGTGAACAGGCCCCGCAGGGATTCCGGATCGCTTTGGGCGCTACCGCCGAGCTTGATTACAACGAATTTACCAGCAAACGCCTTGATGTAGGGCAGGGCTTCGATCAGGGTGCTGGATTTGCGGACAGCTTCGTCGATCAAGGGTGAGCGGTCCTCCGCTGTAAAGGGATGATACAGCTTGACACAGCGTAGGCGAAATGCGGAGGCCTGTCAAGCTGTTTTCACGTAGCCCCTTTGGATACGTGTTGATAGAACCGCGGGGATGCGTACAATGGATGCGTACAATGAAGATGCGGCGCTGAAATGACAGCGCTTTGGAGGCATGCTGCACATGCGGCGGATCCTCAATGCACTCAAGCGAAATCTCGCTGCCGGCATGCTCGTGCTCGTGCCGGCGGGGGTTTCGGCCTGGCTGGTGGTGTTCCTGTGGAACGCCATTGACAGGCCGCTCCGGGAGCTGTTCAGGGATCACAACCTGGCCGAGCTCTCGCGGCTTCCGGGGCTGGGGCTGGTCGGCGCGCTCATGCTGATCTTCGTGGTGGGGCTGCTCACCCGGACGCTGTTCGGGCGGGCCTTGATCCAGGTGGGGGAGGCGGTCATGTCCCGGGTGCCGATTGTCGGCACCGTGTATTCCGGACTCAAGCAAGTGATGGAAGCGCTGCTCTCGGGGTCCTCGGGCGCATTCCGGCAGGCCGTGCTGATCGAGTATCCGCGCAAGGGCCTCTGGTCCGTGGCGTTTGTCACTGCTCCGGCGGACGGGGCGCCCGCTGAAGTGACCGGAGGCGACAAGGACAGCATCTACTGCTTCGTGCCCACCACTCCCAATCCCACGAGCGGCTATCTCCTGCTCCTGCGGCGCAAGGATACCGTGCCGTTGGACATGACCGTGGACGAGGCCGTGAAGCTGGTGATCAGCGGAGGCATTCTGCAGCGGCCCAAGGTCGCGCTGAAGGGGTCTGACAAGGCGTCGTCGCAGTTATCGGACGGTTTTCCTGAAAGCAGGGCGGACGAAAAGGGAATTAACCATTGACAGGCCCTGCGCCTCTGCGTATCAAGAAGGCGTGGATCGATAAGTGTTTAGTGGCATTCAGCTTGCCGGGGAGTGGGGCGCGGCCCTCAGGGAGCCTTTTGCAGGGGAGAGAGGATGAAGAGCATGTACAGAGTGTGCATTGCCGCCTGTGCCTGCGGCCTGCTGCTGGTCACGGGCTGCAAGACGCCGACCGAGAAGCGACTCGAAGCTGATCGGGACCGGCGCTTGCACGAGCGGCTGGATGACATCCAGACCCAGCTGCTGACCCTGCAGGAGAAGGAGCAGGCGCGGATGGCATCCGCCCAGCCAGCGCCTGTCCTCCGGCCGGTTGTGCCCGTGCGTGAGGAGCGTCCGACGGCGAGCGCGCCCACGCCCAAGAAGCGGTTGACCACGCTGTCCGAGCGCTACAATCTCAAGCCGGTCCGGCGGAGCAGCGCCAAGCGGTCCGCTTCGGCCAAGCCCAAGCCCAAGTCCTCCTACGCGAGTCTCCGGAAGAAACACGTCCGGGTGCCTGTGCCCGTCCGGATCATCCAGCAGAAGCTTGTTCAGGCCCAGTGCTCGCCCGGACCCATCGACGGGCGGATCGGCGCCAAGACCATCGCAGCCATCAAGACCTTCCAGCGTAAGCAGGGCCTCAAGGTGGACGGGATCGTAGGGCCCGTGACCTGGTCGAAACTCCGCGACATCGGCGGATGAGACGATCCCATGCTTCGCGTCTTCGGCCAGAGCGAATCGCCCCTGCCGGGCCAGCGTCCGGTGGTCACCATCGGCATGTTCGACGGCGTGCACAGAGGCCATCAGGCGGTGCTCGGCCGGACGCAGGCCGTGGCGTGTGAGCGCGGTGTTCCCTCGCTGGCCATTACGTTCGACGTGCATCCCCGCCGCCGCCTGGAGCCGGGGCAGTCGCCTGCCATGATCACGAGCCTGGAGCACCGGCTCGTGCTCCTGGAGGAACGGGGCCTCGTCGCCGTCTGGGTACTCTCGTTCGACGAAGCGCTGGCTCGCATGAAGGCGGCTGATTTCGTGCATGCGGTCCTTGTGGAACGACTCGCGACGCAAGCCGTGGTCCTGGGCGACGATGCTCACTTTGGGCACGACCGCGAAGGGGATATCGCGCTGCTCAGGCGGATGTCGGAGGCGGCGGGGTTCGAGGTGGTGAGTGTGCCGCCCGTGCTTGTGGACGGACGGGTTGTCAGCAGCACGGAGATCCGCAACGCGGTGCAAGGGGCGCGGCTGGAATGCGCGCGGCGCATGCTGGGGCGACCCATGTCTGTGTTGGGCACCGTGGTCCATGGGGCCGGCCGGGGCCGGCGTCTGGGCTTCCCCACGCTCAACCTCGATCCGCACCACGAACTCCACCCGCCCCAGGGGGTCTACGTGTCGCGGACCCGGTGCGGGAACACCGTGTGGGATTCGGTGACCAACGTCGGACACCGGCCCACGGGCGATGCAAAGGACTCTTCGGATGTCTTGGTCGAGTCCCATTTGCTGGGGTATCGCGGCGAACTGTACGGGCAGACCGTGGAGGTGATGTTCTTCGAGAAGCTGCGAGAGGAACGGGCCTTTCCGTCGGACGAGGCGCTCGGGGCCCAGATCGCTGCAGACGTCGAGGCGGCGCGCGCCTATTTCGCAAAAGCCGAACGTTTGCGGGAGTCCGGGGCGTAGGGTGGAGCGGCTCCCATGCCGGCGCGGCCTCCCCGGCGGTCGCCCCGGCCCCGACCGGAGGCGTTCGGAACGTATAGCGCGACAGGCGTTCAGCCTCTCGTGGGCCAAGAGCGGCTACGGCGTAACACGCATCGTTTCGACTTCGCGCGCTTCAAAGGACACGGGGGAGATTCTGGTGGGAGAGCCCTGCTGCATTCTGGGCATCGATCCAGGGACTCGCGCGGTCGGCTATGGCGTCATCGAGGCGGCGGGCAGCAGGCTGGCACACCGGGCCAGCGGCTGCATCCGGGCCAAGGGGGCGGTGTTTGCCGACCGGCTCGTGCAGATCCACAGGGGGCTGCAGGAGGTGATCGCTGCCCACCAGCCGGATGTGGCGGCCGTGGAGACCGTGTTCGGGGGCAAGAATCTCAAGACGAGCATCGCCATCGGAGAGGGGCGCGGCGTGGCGATCGTCTCGGCCGCGGAACTGGGGGTCCCGGTCGTGGCCTACGAGCCGGCGACCGTCAAGCGTGCGGTGGCCGGCTCGGGCCGGGCGGCCAAGGAGCAGATCCGTGAGATGGTTCGGGTGACGCTGGGCCTGCGCGAAGCCCCGAAGAGCGAACACGCGGCCGATGCCCTGGCGCTCGCCATCACGCATGTGCACCGCCAGCGGACGGTGGACCTCGCGTCCCGCGGCGGAGGCCGGCGGCGGCGACGCCGCTGAAAACGCGGCCCCGCGCGCGGGTAGCAGCGGGGCATGGAGGTGAGGCATGCAAGACGATGCAGCAGAGGCTCGCTCCGGCCGGGACGAGGTCGGCGTCGCAATGGCATGCCTCGCCGCCGAGGTGGCCCGGCTGGGACCGGCGGCCGTGGTCCTAGGCGTTGTGATTCTCCTCTTCGCTCTCGGCACGGTGGTGCGCAACTCCACGTGGGCAGATATGGGGGCTCTCTGGCTGGACATCGCCAACAAGACCTATCGCATGCGGATCCTGGACCCGGCGACGGGCCGTGAAGCGCCCCGTCAGGACCGCGCGCGCATCTACAACAACATCGGTCTCTACCTCTACAACCAGGGCCGCGATCTGCATCGCGCGCGATCCGCCATCGCGCGGACGATCGCTGAGTACGAGCGTATCCGGACCGATGCAGAGACGCCGGTGGCGCGCCGACGTGTGGCTGCGTGCGAGGAGGAGATCGTCAGGCTCTACGACGAGATCGAGCGCCTGCGCGCAGCCCTGATCGAGCACATTCCCCGGGAGTTCCAATCCGAGGCGAAGCGCGGCGGCGTGAGCCGGGACTCTCTGGGATGGGACCTGCTCCTGCCCGCGCGGCTCTCTCTGGAACGGGCGCTGTACCACAATTCCATCTACTACAAGGCCCACCTCAACCTGGGGCTGGTCGAGAAGATTCGGGCATTCGATTTCCCGCCAGACAGTGTCGAGCGAGAGGCGTACCTGCGGCGTTCGGTCGAGCGGTTCCGCGTGGCCATTGCCGTGCACCCGACATACGAGAAGGCGCTTCGTTATCTCGCCGATGGGCTGTTGCTCCTCGAAGAATACGGCGAGGCCCGACGTGCGGCCATCCGCGCGGTCCGGCATCACAAGGCGCACGAGGGGCAGGCGGCGCTTTTCGAGGAAATCGATTGCATCATCGAGGCCTCGGACGCGCTGGGGGATTACGACGTCGCCCTGGACTGGATCGATGTGGCCCTGCAGCTGGAGCCGCTGGATCCCGGTCCGTACGAAGCGCGGCGGAAACGCCTCCGGGCCCTGCAGCGGCAACGGGAACGCGAGCTGGAGGCGGACGAGGAAGGGCAGGCGCTGGACGGGGGCACGGGGCGCGGGGCAGCGGACGGCAGACAGCCCGAGTAGGTCGGGCCCCGGCGTGCGGCGTGTGCTATGCCTGGCCGGTCCGTCCGCTTACAGGGCCAGCCAGAAGGTCCTTCCACAGCGCGTCCTCGATCTCGATCCCCTCGGCGAGGCGGCGGTCACGGGCGGCCAGGCTTCGCGCGCCCGGAAGGCGCGGGGACTCGGCGCCGTCCAGAGCGGGCACGGCTTCGAGGGCGGCCACGTAGCCATCGAGCGCGGATTCGTACCCGCCGTCGTCGCGCAGCAGGTCGGGGTGGAACGCGAAGAGGAGCAGTCCGTAGTCCTCCTGGGGGCCGGGCACGGCTGCGTCCTCCTCTGCGAGTCCTCGGGCAGCGAGGCAGGCGGTGACTGCGTGCTCGACCGTTTCGACCGGGCGTCTCATGCGCATTGATTCTACCCAGGCGCGGCTGCGTGTCCAGAAAAGGCGGATGCGCGTTTCACTTGGCCGGCGACACCAGGCCCTTGCGGTTGCGGAGCCGGTACTGCCGCGGCGGGAGGCCGAAACGCACCTTGAAGATGCGGTAGAAATGGCTGAGGCTGCGGAAGCCGCAGTCCAGTGCGAGGTCGAGGATGTCGCGCCCCGTAGTCGTGAGCTGTGCGGCAGCGTAATCGAGACGGATCGCGTTGAGCACCGCACTGGGCGTGCGCCCGGTGCTGCGCTTGAGCACGCGGGCAACGTGTTCGGGGCTGCGGCCGCAGAGGCGCGCCAGTTCGCGCGTGCCGAGGCGGAACCGTTCGGGTTCGCGCAGGGCGAGGCAGGCGCTGCGCAACCAGTCCGGGCACGCGGCAAAGGGATCCGCCCCTTCTTCGAGCACGAGCTCGTGGAGCAGGTTGAGGAGAAAGCGGTCGCGCGCGAAGGGGGTTCGCTGGGCGGCGCCGAGTTGACGCCCGGCTGCGGCGAGCCAGTGGCGCTGGGCGACGGTCAACCGGAGCGTACGGGGCAGGGCTCTGTCTGCGGCCCAGGGATCGGGCTGGTCGCAGAAGTAACGGTCGCGGAGGGCATCGACCGTGCGTGCGGGAAACGCGAGGTTGATGAAGGCAATGCCGGCCGGGCCGGTCGGACGAATGCCGTGGTGGTCGTGGGGTCGGATCATGACGAGATCGTCTGCGCTGAGGCGGATGGTCTGGCCGTTGACCCGGTGGAGGCCGGCGCCCGCCTCCACCCAGAAGACCTCGGCAAAGTCGTGTGTGTGGACGGGTGCGCCTTCGCGTGGGCGGAACTCGGTGAAGGCAAGGTGGAATGCCTGGCTGTCGGCGCTGAGTTCGCGCCAGTGCAGATGTCTCATGGAGATCAACATATCACAAGAAAAGCACAACAGCAAGCAAGATTTGCCTGTTTGTGGCAAGTAGTATGGAGATGCGGACAAACGATGTCCAAGGAGGGTGTGCGCACATGACCAATCGCGATCGGCTCTTGACGGTGCTTCGGGGCGAGATCCCGGACTGTGTGCCCGTGGCCCCGGATTTCTCCAACATGATCCCGGCCCGTCTCACGGGAAAGCCCTTCTGGGATCTCTACCTCTACAACGATCCGCCCATCTGGGAAGCGTACGTG
>CAZBZG010000073.1:0-17804 GCA_964496245.1 uncultured Planctomycetaceae bacterium
GTTTGGAGAAGGCTCTGGGGCGCTCCTTGGCCCGTCGTAAGCCTGGTCCCAAGCCGAAGCAACCACGCGGAAAGCGGTTGGCTGGTTGATTATGGTATCTGTCCCTTTATCCCGATCTTTTTGCTGTGCAACGACGGGATTTAATGCTATCATGCTCATGCATCGAGTTAAGCGAACCCGATGACATGACGGAGGAGGAACCTATGCCCAATGTTGCAAGTGTCCTGAAAGAAGAGATCAGCCGTCTTGCGCGGAAGGAGATCCGTTCGGCTACCGAGACAACAAGAAAGGACGTTGTACGGCTCAAGCGGACGGTGACCGAGCACAAGCGAAGGATTGCCGCGCTCGAGAAGGAGAACAGGCGCCTGGCCGGAATCACGAATCCCATGCGCGAGGAGATGGTGAAGCCTGAGGAAGAGGAGGTCAAGAAGGCTCGCATCACCGGCACCATGGTGGAGAATCTCCGATCCAAGTTCAGCATGACCCAGGCCGAATTCGGTTTGCTCGTGGGCGTGACGCCGGTGACCGTGCTCAAGTGGGAACACACGGACGGCAGACTGTCTCCCCGTGGCGGCTCCAAGGCTGCGCTCGTGGAACTGCGCAAGCTGAGCAAGCGGGAAGCCCAGGAGCGGCTGGAAGAGGCTGTTGCCGCGCAGAAGAAGGCTTCGAAGAAGAAGAGGCGGCGAAAGAAGTCGCAGAAGCGGCGGTAGTGGCACGCCGTACCCTTTGTTCCTGAAATCCGCTTGCTTGGGTGCTTCCCGAGCTCCCAGCCAACGGATGGATGGTATGCCCAGCTCACGCGTCCGCCGCTGACGCCTCCGGCGTGGGTCTTCGGGCCGGTCTGGTCGGTTCTGTACGTGATGATCGCGGTCTCCATCGTGTTGTATGTCCGCCGCACGCGCGCGTACCCGCCGTACGCGGTCTATGCGCTGATTCTCGTGCATCTGGCCACGAATCTCTGCTGGACGGGCATCTTCTTCGGCCTTCAATCGCCGGGGTGGGCGCTGGTCGACATCCTGGTGCTCGATGCAACGCTCGCGGTCATGCTCTCTATCTTCTGGACGTCCGACCGCCTGGCATCGATCCTGCTCTGGCCGTACTTCGGCTGGGTGCTGTTTGCCACGTATCTCAACGCGGGCTTCTACTGGGTGAACCGGGGATGAGGCGGGTACCGGCGCGGCCGTTGGCGTTGGAAAAACGAACAAGGGGCCGCTGCCGCACGCGTCGACCCCCGCGGCGTGGGCCTGTTGCCGTACAGGGGCTGCTCTGCGAGAGCATGACGACGCGTGCGCAAGAGGATTGCGCCACAGGAGCCGGCCGTGCCACGAATCGAACTGCATCTCTCCCTAGACGAGCTATCGGATCTTTTCTCGCGCGTGACCATCGGCGCATGGACGCTCTATCTCCTCCCCTTCATCGTCGGAATCTTCGTCGTCACGTGGACCAGCGTGCCCTTCAGCGTCCTGTACGTCGTGGTTGCCGCCTACTGGATCTTCTGGGTGGCGTACAATCGCCGTCGCAACCGGCGGCGGTTCATCCACGCCTACGAGGACGTGGGGTGCGGAGTGGAATATGACTTCGACCGGTTCGGCATCCGGATCTCCACCATGCACAGCACCCGCCACTACAGCTGGAGCAACATCACCCACGAGACCAAGACGGGCGTGCTCACGCTGCACCACTTTGGAGATCCCGTGATTACCATCCCCCTCTACCTGCTGGACGACCAGCAACGGGAGCAGCTGGAGCACCATCTCCAGTACGCCACCGAGCTGGCGGTGGCGCGCAAGGCCGACCGGTCCTACAACGTGGTGGCAACGCTCTTGAAGTTCCTATTCGTCGCAGCGTTCGCATGGTGGCTCCTGAGTTACGTGGATGCGGTATCCACGTAAGGATCAAGGGGGCGCTTGCTGCGATCGTTTGCCCCTGGCGACCGGCTGCGGCTGAGAGACCTTGGGGGGGGGGAGGGGCCCGCGGACATGGACGTCCGTCGCCGAGAAAGAGCTGACAGGGGAAAGTGCGCCGGGAAGCGCTTGGCGTGACGGGCAACCCCATGACCGCGCAGTTCGACTTCTCGCGAGACGAGGTCGTCAAGGCCCGATTGGCGTATGCGGCCACCACGAGATTCGCACGCGGCTTCCGAAGATACGGCTTCCTCTTCCTCTGCGCGGCGTTCTTCCTGATCTCCCTCGCGCAGAATGACCCGTTTCAAGCCGAGCTCGTGATCAAGGACGAGTCGTATCCGATCGTGTCCGCGAGCATTACGATCGCCATGGTTCTCTTCGTCAGCATCCTCTTCGCATGGGGGCGCGGAGTGCGGCAGGCGGATTCGGCGCTGCGCTCCTTCATCCGGCCTACGCCAAACTGTAACCCTCGTCTGAACCAGGCCTGAGACCGGGTCCGGGATTCCATGGAAAAGGAGCTTGACAGGCGGAAGTCGCTATGGTAGATAAGAAGTATAGAAGCGCCAAACAAGGGAAGCTATGCCTCCAGCGCTCAAACAGGTTGACAAGCGCCAGATCATCAAGGACCAGATCTGCGACTGGATCCGCGAGCAAGGGCTCTGTCCGGGTCAGAAGATCCTCTCCCAGAACCGCCTGGCCGCCTACTTCCGGGTCACGCCGCTGACCGTGCACCGGGCGCTCGCCGAACTCCAGGACGAGGGCGTGCTCGAGCGCAAACAGGGCCGGGGGACGTTCGTGCGCCGCGTGCCTGCGCCCGCATCCGAGAGCGCGCTGCAGGACGTGTGCGTGGTGCTGCCGGATCAAGGGCTGGACCGGCCCGAGCGCAACCCTCATGCGTGGCCGTACGTGCAGCGGCTCTTCCGGGTCTTCCTGGAGTGCCTGGAGGACCGGGGCACCTTCTCCACGGCCAAGGCGGTACCGGGCCGGGTGGATGCGGAAACGGTCCGCCGGTTGCAGCGGTACGACACGGTCTTCTTCCTGGGCATGGATCTGTACGCGGATCTCATCCGCAAAGTCGCCGGCGTTCAGCATCCAAGGCTCGTAGTCATCGGTCCGCGGCTTCCGGACGTGGCGTGCCTGACCGTGGAGCAGGACCGCGTGGAGGGCGTGCGCCGGGGCGTGCGGTGCCTGATCGACCTCGGCCATCGTTGCATCGCGTACGTGGGCTCGTCCGACGACGTGGGGCGGCTGTCGTACGAAGGATACACGGCTGCACTCGCGGCAGCCGGTCTCGCCCCGCCCGCCTCCGGCGTCTTTCGAGGCCGCGATCCGGAGGCGGCCGTGGAGGGCCTCACCGGAGCGGCGCGCGGCTGCGACGCGGTCTTCATCGACAGTGACCTGGTGGCGTTGAGCGTGATCGACCTGCTGCGGCAGCGGGGCGTGCGCGTGCCTGAGGGCCTCAGCGTCATGGGCTACGATGGGCTGGACAACGCCGTGCGCCAGCCGCCGTATCTCACGTCCGTGCGAGTGCCATACCGCGAGATGATCGAGTACGCGCTCGCGCAATCGGCTGCAGCGGGCGGGGGCGAGCCGCCGCACGCCGCGTTCGCCGGCGACGTGCTGCCCGGCCGCACGTGCCGGCAGCGGGAAGGCGGGTAGGCCCCATGACGCGATCGCCATGGGATCCACCGCGGCCAATGTCCGAGCCACGGGTTGTGAAAGGACAGACGACCATGCAGAAGACGACGCTCTGCGCCATGGTTCTCGTCGCAGTGCTCGCGGCTGGCGCACGTCCGGCAACGGCCGGCACCCACGTGCGGACCAAGCTGACCTTCTGCCGGGCGGTGAAGCGCGCGCCCGTGCTCGACGGCCGGCTCGACGACCCGTGCTGGCAGCGGGCCTATGCGTTCGACGATTTCGGGTTTCTCAAGTGGGGCAGCCCCAAGGGCAAGACCCCGGATCAGTTCCCCGCGACGCGCGGCCAGGTCGCATACGACAAGGACTACCTGTACTTCAATTTCCGCTGTTCGGAACCGCACATGGACCGGTTTGAGCCCGTGCTCAACCGGTCGGCGCCCATCTTCGCCCGGGACTGCCTGGAGATCTACATCGATACCAAGAACGACGACCGGGGGTACGTCTGTGTGTGGGCGAATGCCAAAGGCGAGAAGATGAGCGAGCGGCGGATCGACATGGACTGGGCCATTGTGACCGACCACTCGTTCCGGCTGTGGGCGCGCTACGACTACGCGGCCGAGGTCACGGATGCCGCGTGGATCGTGGAGGGCCGCGTGGCCTGGAAGGACATGGACGTAGAGCCCCGGCCCGGTCTGATCATGGGCTTCAACCCGTGCCGGTTTCGCTTCAGTCACAAACCGGTCCAGTTCCTCTGCTGGTCCACGATCGGCGAAAGCCAGAAGCAGCCCGAGCTCTACGGGCACATGGTCCTCGGCGACCGGCCGGATGATGTCACGCCAGTGCTCGCCAGGCTCTACCCGGCTTACGAGCGGATGACGATCCACGTGCCCCAGGGCGACTCGATCGCCGTGTTCGAAGGGGGAACACGCACGGCCGTGACCTATCGGCAAATGCTCGAAGACCGCCTGTCAGCAGCTGCGGATCGTCTCGAGACGCTCACCGCCCGGCTGGCCGACGCCCCCGCTTCCGGCCACCAGAAGCGGGCCCGACAGCTGCTCGCCAAGGCGGAGGAGGCGCGCGCCGCCATTGGGGAGCGCGCGGCGGCCACTGGAACCGTGACCGAGAGCGCGTATCTCGCGCAGGCAGCGTCGCTCGACAAAGTCGACAGGACGCTGGAGCACGCCGAATGGACATTGCGCATCGGAGCGCTTCTGGCGACATTGAAGACGAAGGACAAGGAATGAGGCGTGCGTGACCGCCCGATCCGGGGGGACAGTTCAACGGGACCGGGCATGTCCGAGGAGGAAGAACATGCGACGGGCAGACGAGAAGAGGGCCGCGTTTACCTTGGTGGAGCTCCTGGTGGTGATGGCCATCATCTCTGTGCTGGCGGGACTCCTGCTGCCCGCGCTCAGCAAGGCGCGGGATGCGGCCTACACCGCCAAGTGCCACAACAACTTCAAGCAGATCGGCGTGGGCTGGATGCTCTACTGCGACGAGTGGAGCGGGTACATGCCTAGCTCGGGCGACTGGACCGTGCGGCTGCGGCCGTATGTGGGCGAATACTGCGGCGCCAGGAGCGCGGACAGCACGTGGCACGACCTGCCCGCATCCGTGGAGGCGAACGCGGCCATGTGCCCGTCGTATGAGAACCCCTGGCTTACGACATCCGGCCTTCCGCAGCCCGCGCCCTACCCCGACATCGCGCGCGTCGCCTACTGGTCGTTTGTGACCTGTCGGGACAACAACTGGCTGCGTGAATGGAAGCACTACGGCCTGCCCGAGAGCGCGGCCTGGCGCCGGTTCAATGTGATCCGGCAGAGCAGCAAGGCCATCCTCGCCTATGAAGCGGTCAACACCTGGGGCGGCCACTGGGCCAACCTCTACTACAATCCGCGTCACCACGACCGCGCGCCCACCGTACAGGCCGACGGGAGCGTGCGCGGACGGGCCTACGACCCGGCCCTCGTCAACCAGTCCTTCGGCCCCTGGTACCCGGGTGGCGCGGACGACGAGTCCGCGGCTGCGTGGTGCGTGTACCTCAATCCCAATTATTGAGTTCGGCCGGAAGGCATCTGCACCGCGCCGCGCGCGGTGCGGCAAGGAGGAGGAGCGAGTATGATGCGAACCCATGTGCTGCGCGCGAGTCTCGCGTGTCTGCTGCTGGCATCTGTGGGCACACGAGGCAGCGCCATGGACGAGGCGGCCCGCCAGGCTACGCTGGCCCGCGTGGAGGCCCTGCACCCGGCGGGCATCGTGTTTGCCCGGCCCGTGCACGGGCCGAAGCTGCGCGCGCTCTTCGTGATCTACGACTCGAGCATCGGGGCGGCCGCGTGTGTGGCGCGGCGGCTCGAGATGGAGTGGGACGCGGTGGGCTGGTGCAAGCTCTGGCACAAGCCTTCGCCCGAGCTCATCCAGCGCGCGCTCGATGCGCTCCAACGCGACTGGGACGTGATCGTGGTGGGCGGCAGGCTCGCCTTCCGCCACTTCCCGGCCGAGGTGCAGCACGCCCTGTACGAGAAGGCCATCGCAGGCACGGGCGTGGTCGTGCTTACCCACGAGCACCCGTTTCCCCGCGAGATCGTGGGCACCATGGAGACGGTCCCGGCAGAGACCGTGCTGGCGGGCGTGGCGCTGGGCGCGTTCGAAGGCCCGTCAAAACGCAAGGCGCCCGCGGAAAACGCGAAGGGTTCTCTCGATCCTTTCGGCCGCTTCATCCCGGCCGGGTACGAGTGGAAGAGCTTTGCGAAGGACTACCGCAAAAAGGCGGACGGCACCACACGCAAACAGGTGCGCGTGGTGCGTCTTCCGTTCCGGGGTGCGGGCTGGGGCGTGCAGGCGAGCCTGATCAGCGCGCCGGCCGGGGGCGTGTCCTCGCCCGCCCTGCGCATCACCGACGAAACCTACCTCTCCATGCTCTGCAAGGCCATTCGCTGGGCAGCCGGCCAGACGCCGGCCGTGCGCGTGCTGCACGTCACGCCCGAGGGCCAGACCTGCGCACCCGCGCAAGCCGTGGAAGCGCGTGTCGCCCTCGATGCAGGGAAGGCGCTCGGCGCTGCGCGTCTCGTCTGGACGGTTCGCACGGGCGCGCTCGGCAAGGTGGCGCACGGCACGGAAGCGATCGAGATCGCAGCCGGCGCGCAGGAAGCCGCGTTCACGCTGCCCGCGCTCGGCGCAGGGTGCTACTACCTCGACGTCCAGCTCCAGGTCGACGGCAAGACCGTGGACTGGGGGTCGGGCTTCTTCCGCGTGCGCGGCGCAGCTCGCATCGAGGCGATCGAAACGGCCAAGCCCGGGTTCGACCGGGGGGAGCGGGTCACGGGCACGGTATGGATCGCGGACGCGCCCCCCAAGAGCCGGCTCGCCGTGAGCCTGGCGGACGGCCGCGGCCGCGTGCTCGCGCGCACCGAAATGCTCGCCGGCGCGGGCGCGTCCACGTTCGAGCTCGCGGTTCCGGAGGCTGTAAACGGCATCACCTTTGCGCTGCGCGCGGCCGTGATCGCAGAGGGCGTGGAGCAGGCCGAGGCCACGGTCTACGTGCCCATCCGGCGGCCGGACCCGGACTTTGTCTGGAATCTGTGTCTGGCTGAAGACAACCAGGATTGGTTCCTCGCCCGTCTGCGCCGCCGCGTGCTGCGTCCGTACCGCGTGGATGCGGACAACTACTTCGGGGCGCGTCCCTACCAGGCTCTGCTCCTGGGGCGGGACGGCATTGCCGCGCAGGGCCGGCCGTTCCTCTACGGCGGGCTCGTGGATGAGAAGAGGTTCGGCGAGTTCGAAGCCAAGCTCCGGGCGACCGTGCGCGCGCTCACGCCCACGGGATTGCTCTACGTGAATACGGGCGACGACACCCATCCGGCCACGTCCGTGCCCGAGGCTTTCCACGAAGCCTTCCGCGCCTATTTGAAGAGGAAGCACGGCGATCTCGCCGGCCTCCAGAAGGCGTGGGGCGTCGAGGTGGCTGGCTGGGAGGCTGTGGACCAGGCGTTCATCGACGACCGCAAGAAGGAGAAGAACTTCGCGCCCATCACGGATGCCCTGCTCTTCTGCGAGGACCACTTCTTCAACGGCCTGGGCCGGCTGCGCACGGCTGGGCGGGAAGAGCATCCCGAGGTGCGCATCGGCCAGTTCGCGGTCGGCGGCTTCGGCATGGGCCTGGGCGCGTACCTCCAGAACGTGGACTACTTCGCGCCCTACTACCGGGACGTCAAGGTCGAGATCCTGGGCGCCTTTCACGGCAAGCTCCCGCACGGCTACTACGGCAGCAACGGCGGATACTTCGGTACGTCCGGCTCGCCCGACCTGCGGGCCAACGAGCCGTGGTACACCCTGCTGTCCGGCGGCAACATCGTGCACTTCTGGTATACCCCGGCGCGGCTCGAGGGCGATTTCTCGGTGCATCCGCTGCGCGCGGGCGTGTGGTGGCGGAATGCGGCCGAGATCAAGCGTGGCATCGGCATGCAGGTCTTGCGGGCCGAGCGCCGCGTGGATCCGGTGGCCATCCTCTACTCGCGCGAGAGCGGGTATGCGAACAAACACGCTTCCCAGATCAGCGAGATCGCGAACTCGCGCAAGAACGTGAACGGCATCCTCCACGACCTCGGGCTCCAGTACCGGTACGTCTCCGGCCCGCAGGTGGCAGCCGGCGTCTTGGACAGGACGGCGACGCGCCTGCTCGTCCTGCCCTACTGCCAGGCCGTGGGCCAGGATGAAGCCGATGCCATCCGCGCGTTCGTCGAGGCCGGCGGCACGGTGCTCGCAGACACCCGGCCGGCCGTGTGGGACGAGCTCTGCCGGCCGCTCGAACGGGGACGGCTCGACGACGTCTTCGGCATCCAGCGCACGCAGGCCGACGCGTACGTGGTCTACGGCGACCTGACCCTGACCCGCGGCGTGCCGGGTCTGGACGCGAATGCCGTGATCGACAGCACCACGGCCGACAGCTCGGTCGCGCCCGCGACCGCCCAAGCCCATGCCAAGCTCGGCGATACGCCCGCCGTGCTGGTGAATGCGTTTGGCGAGGGCCGCGGGGTGCTGCTCAACACCTTCATCGGCCGGTACCGGCTCCGCCAGGCGGACGGCAAGTCACAGGCGTGGACCGCGCTCTACCGCTGGGTCGTGGAAGAGGCGGGCGTACCAACCGACCGCATCCGCGCCGAGCAGAAGGGCGCGCCCGCGATCGCCGTGCGCCGCGTCTCCTGGACGAACGAATCCATGGAGCTCCTGGGCGTGCGCAAGCGGGGGCTCGGTGCAGAGACCTATCCCGTGGAGGTCACCCTGACGCTTCCCGCCCCACGGCATATCTACGGCATGCGCGACGGCAAGTACTTCGGCAAGACCGAGACGTTCACGGACGCGTTCCGCGCGTCACAGACGCGGTTCTACGCGCTTCTGCCCTACAAGGTGGAGGGCCTCGCCATCGAACTCCCCGAGCGCGCGCACAGGGGCGAGGTGCTGGAGGGGCGCGTAGCGCTCCAAACCGCGGGCGGCGCGCCTGCGCCCCACGTGTTGCTCGTCCAGGTGCTCGACAAACACGGCGCACCGCTCCACGTCTTCGAACAGAAGCTGTGGGCGCACAAGGGCGCGGCTGCGCTGCACGTTCCCCTTGCGTACAACGAGGCGCCTGGCGCGTACACCGTCCGGGTCCAGGACATCCCGACGGGCGTGGTCGGGGAGGCTACGTTCACGGTGGAGGACTAGACGGTGGCCGAGTCGCGGATTCGAGAAGGGGGCCGGCGCGTGGCGCGCCTGGCGGGGGCCTGGTGCGCGTGCGCAGCGGTCCTGGCTGGAGCGGCATCCGCTGGTGCGGACCGAGCAACTGCGCCCCGTAGCGCACCGGCGCGGCCGCGCGCATCCGTGGTCTGGCAGGACAAGGCCGAGGGCGCCGAGCGCACGGTGGACGCGCGGCTGGGAGACAGCCTGCGGCTCAAGTGGGAGGAGCGACGAGCTCTCGGGCCCGGCGGATGGGCGAGCAGCGGCGGGCGCCTGCGCCTCTATGCTCTGCCGCCGTGGGGGCAGGGCCGGGGCGGGCCGGTGGTCAACTGGAACCTCGTCCGCTGGCTGGACATCCGCTGCGGCGGCCAGTCCTGGCTGCAGTCGCTGCGGGCTGCGGGCGCGTGCGAACACCCGTCATCTGCCATCGCCGACGTCTTCTGGTCTGTGCCGGACAAGGCTGGTGGCGGTCTTGTGCACGCGCGGTTCATGCGCCGCAAGGCGGACGGTCTGCTCTTCCTGCGGCTTGCACTCCCCACCAGCGGCGGCAAGCCCGTGACGCTCCACCTCTCGGCCCGCGCGTACGACCTCTGCCTCGGCCGGTACTGGGAGAACGTGGTCCACACGCGCGCCGGCCGGCACGTGACCTGCCGGAGCCTCGATGGGAAGGAGACCATCACGCCCTGGCGCGCGCAAGCGGATCCCCAGGCGCCGGCCGCGATCTGGACGCGCGCGATCGACGCGTACCACGGCGGTGTGGGCGTGCTCTACGACCCCGCGACCGTGGCGCGCCTGTCCATGGAACGGCCCGGCGGCGACCGGGCCGAGCTGCCGCTGTGCCTCATGCTCAAATCGGAGGCGCGCGTGGTGCATCTCGCGTTCTGGGACTACCGCCGGCTCGGCGGCGCGAGCGCGTTCGCGCGGCTGGCAGCCATGGCGCCGCTGCACGCCCAAGTGAAGGCCGATGCCAGCTGGCAGCAGACGCGCGCGGAGCAGGTGCTCGACCGCGCGCTGCTGGCGCGCGCGCCCAAGCTGCTCGACAGGCTCGCGCTCACCCCTGAGCGGCGCAGCGCGTGTCAGGAGCTGCTCCAGTCTCTGAGCGCGCTCGCCCGGCACGGAGATCCGTTGGCATCGGCCGGGCAGATCGCCGCTGCCTACGCCGATCAGCACCGGCTGCGCCAGCAGCTGATTGCGGCGCGCATGAAAGCGCTCGAAGAGCTGCGGACCGCCTTCCGCCAGGGCCGGCTCCGACCGCCGCCGCCGGCCGACGACTGGGATGCCCCCGCCGATCTCGAGCTTGAAGAGTGAGACACGCGCTTCCCCGGACGCTTTTCTCGTTGACAGGTCTGAACACGCGCATTACACCAGACCCCGCGCGTCAGGTGCGGCGTGACGGACACGCCGTCGGATGGGTCGCCTCTCGGCGGCTCGCAACGCGCAGCCTCCAGGAATCCGTCATTCAAAGGGAGACGCCATGACCATCCAACTCCGCGACCGAACCCGTTACGCGTTGCTCGTGCCGACCAGCATGGGGGTCCGCCTGGCGCCGCTCAGCGGCCAGCCCATGCATACGAACGAACTCCTGCGCCTGCAGGTCACGAGCGCGGAATCCAATGTGGCCAGTGTCTCCTCGTACCTGGGGCTGCCCGTCAAGGTGCTCACCAAGTTTGTCAAGGACAGCCCCATCTCCCGGCTCATCCGGGACAATCTCGCGGCCCGGCACATGGACTGCGAAGGCCCGGAGGTCGACCAGGGCGGGCCGTGGGGCTTCCGCCACCAGTTCAACCTGGCCGACAGCGGCACGGGCTCGCGCGGCCCGCGCGTGCACAACGACCGCGCGGGCGAAGTCGGGCGCACGCTCGCTGCAAGCGATTTCGATCTCGAGCGCATCTTCGGCGAGGAAGGCGTGCAGATCGTTCACATCTCCGGTCTCGTCGGCGCGCTCTCGCCCGAGACGAGCGCCTTCTGCCTTGAAATCGCCAAGGTCGCCAAACAACACAAGACCTGCATCTCCTTCGATCTCAACCACCGGGCGTCCTTTTGGGAGGGCCGGGAGCAGGAGCTGCGGGACATCTTCTCCGAGATCGCCGGCATGTCCGACGTGCTCGTGGGCAACGAGGAGGACTTCCAGCTCTGCCTGGGCATCGAAGGGCCCGAGGCCGGCGGCAAGGACCTGGCTGCCAAGATCGAGAGCTTCAAGGGCATGATCAGCCGCGTGAAGGAAGCCTATCCCAACGCGAGCGTGTTCGCGAATACGCTGCGCGAGGTGGTGAACGCGAATGCCCACAAGTGGGGCGCCCTCATGGCCGAGGGCGAGGACTGGCACGTGGTCGAACCGCGCGAGATCGGCGTCCGCGACCGGATCGGCGGGGGCGATGGATTCGTGGGCGGCCTGCTCTACGGCATCCTCAAGGGCTGGGAGCCGGAACGGTGGATCCAGTTCGGCTGGGCGAGCGGCGCATTGGTCGTGACGCTCCTCACCGATTACGCGCAGCCGGCCGACGAAGAGCAGATCTGGAGCATCTGGGAAGGCAACGCGCGCGTGCGGCGGTAGGCTGGCATTGCGCGCCCGCGTAGTTCGAGAGGGCGCCCGCCAGAGGGCGTCCGCCGGCGCAAACGCCGGCGTAGTCCGGGCAGGAGAACTCCGTGACACGGCACGTGGCCATGGCCATGGGAGCGCATCCGGATGACATCGAATTCATGATGGCGGGTACGCTCCTCCTCCTGGGCAGAGCGGGCTGGAAGCTTCACACCATGAACCTCGCGAACGGCTCGTGCGGCACGGTCGAGCTTCCGCGCGAGGAGATCGTGCGCATCCGTACGGCCGAAGCCGAGCAGGCGGCCGCAAAGCTGGGAGCGGTCTTCCACGAGCCGCTCGTGGACGACATCGAGATCGTGTACGACGTGGACCTGCTGCGGCGCGTGACCGCCGTGGTGCGCGAGGTTCAGCCCGCGATCCTGCTGGTTCCGTCTCCGCAGGACTACATGGAAGACCACGCCAACACGTCGCGCCTCGCGGTCTCGGCCGCCTTCGTGCGCGGCATGCGCAACTTCACGTCCGCACCTGAGGTCCCGGCCGCGAGCCCGGACATCGCGGTCTACCACGCGCTTCCCTACGGCCTGCGGGACGGCTTGCGCCGGCGCGTGCGTGCGGAGCTGTATGTGGACGTCAGCGCGGTGCTGGAGGAGAAGGCCGCGGCCCTGGCCCTCCACAAGAGCCAGAAGGAGTGGCTCGACAAGAGCCAGGGCCTGGACGCCTACCTCACGACCATGCGGGAGATGACGGCCGAGGTCGGCCGCATGGCGGGCTGGCTGGCCGCAGCCGAAGGCTGGCGCCGGCACCTTCCGCTCGGATTGGGTCCGGAGGCGTTCGACCCGCTGTCCGAAACGCTTGGCAACGAAGTGCATGCGGATGCAGCCTACCGCGCGTCCCTGGAGGCAGGCGGCGCGCCGCTGGATTGAAGCATCGATCGAGAAGGCGAGCAGGGAGAAAGGAGACCCCATGGCCCGCGCACGGAGCATCGTAGCCCCCGACTGGTGGGACTACACCACGCTGGACAAACAGATCCTGCGGGACGCAGCCGCCCTGACCGTGGACGACATGGCAGCGCTGAGCCGTCCGGGTTTCTCGGTGCGGTTCTACGATACGCTCGAGAGCTTCTACCTGGCCGAGGCGCTCGAGTACATCGAAGCCTGGAAGCAGGCCACGGAAGACGAGCCCGTGGGCATCTGCGGGCCCATCGGCCCCACCGAGCAGCTGCCGCTCGTGGCCCAGCTCGTGAACGCCCTGGAGCTCGATCTGCGGCACGCGCACTTCTGGGGCATGGACGAGTGGTACCAGAACGGGGCGGCCGTGCCCGTCGATCACGAGCTTTCCTTCGAGCGGGCCGACCGCGAGCTCTGCTTCGACCGCATCGACGAGAAACGGCGCATGCCCGAAGCGAACCGGCACTTTCCCAAGGCGGAACCAGCCCCCTATACCCAGAGCTTCGAGCAGGTGCGCTGCGCGCTCATGCAGGGCGGGCAGGGCGAGGTCAAGCATTGGGCGTTCAACGATCCGCTGCCCCGCCAGGCGCCGTACGAGGACGAACCGCCGCCGCCCGAGGAGTACCGGAAACTCAAGACGCGCGTGGTCGACCTCCATCCCATGACGCTCATCCAGAACGCGCGCACCTCGGGCGGAGGCAAGGTGGCGGACGTGCCCACGCAGGCCATCACCGTGGGCCCCTACGAGACATGGAAGGCCGAGTGCGTCTCCATTTGGCAGGCCGGGTGCCACGACAATCCGTTCGGCATGCGGCTGACCACGCTCATGATCGGGAAGAAGTGTCCCGACAGTGCTGTGCCCATGTCGCTTCTGGCCGACCATCCCAACGTGCGCTTCAGCTTCTACCGTCCCGGCATCGGTACGTGTCAGGCTGAGATGCACTGACCTGCGTGCAAGGGAAGTCGGACGGAAACGGCTGCGAGGACGCGGGGATCCCATGACGAACGCCCCCGAAGCTCCTGCCATCCATACAGGCAAAGGCCTGACCCGCCGCGAACGCCTGCGGCGGTGCTACTTCCACGAAAAACTCGACAGACCCGGGGTGTATACGCGCACCGGTTATCCGCCCAACGACCCCACCTACGACGAGCTGCGCGCCTACATGGAGGCGCACACCGAATGCAAGGCCAAGTGGGGCGCGTGGCAGCTCGTGGAGCCGCTGCCTGTGGAGGCCACGACCGAACCGCATTCCGAGGATTTCGAACGCCGGATCCGCGTCCTCCACACGCCCAAGGGAGACCTGCGCGCGAGCCACCTCGTCAGCCTCCGCGGCCAGCCGGGCCTGCACGAGGAGTTCTTCCTGAAGGATCGAGACGACGCGGAGAAGTATCTCTCCCTCCCGCTGCCGCAGATCCGGGACGACGTGGCCTCCTTCTTCGAAGCCGACCGTGCCATCGGCGACGCCGGGATCGTGAGCGTCACGCCGGGCCGCAGCCCGGGCGGCCACGTGGCCGAGCTCTTCGGCTCGGAACGCTTCGCGCTCATGAGCGCGACCGACCGCGACGTGCTCCATGCCCTGTGCGAGCGCGAGAGGCAGGTCACCCTATCCGTCACCGAGGTCCTGCTCACGCGCGGGGTGGGGCCCTTCTTCGGCATGGCGGGCGAGGAGTACATCGTGCCCCCGCTCCACGGACCGCAGGACTTCGCGGATTTCATCGTCAAGTACGAGAAGCCGATCTTCGACCGCATCCACGAAGCCGGCGGACGCGTGCACGTCCACTGCCACGGCAGCATCCGCGCGCTCATCGTTCAGTTCGTGGAGATGGGGGTGGACGTGCTCCATCCCTTCGAAGCGCCGCCGTCCGGCGACATCCAGCCGGGGGAAGCCAAGGAGGCGGCGCGCGGGCGCATGACGCTCGAAGGAAATCTCCAGATCGCGGACCTCTACGAGCAGTCGCCGGAGGAGATTGCTGCGCAGACCGAGGCGCTCATTGGCGAAACCTTCGATGACCGGCGCGGGCTCATCGTCTGCCCCACAGCCTCCCCCTACATCCGCGGGCAGGGCCGGGCCTGCCTTCCGCAGTATCGGGCCATGGTCGAGGCCGTGCTCGGCTGGAAGGGCTAGGGTCTGTTCGTCCAACACGCCAGCGCTGCTCGCGGGATCGGCAGCGGGATCGCGATCAAGGTGCACGCATTTCGATCCGTGACCGGGGGTGGCGCAGACGTTCACGTCTGCGCGCCGCAGGCGCAGGAGGATGCGAGGTTGCGACTTGCGCGCTGCGGGCGATTTTCTGCCGGCGCTTCGGACCTCACCTCCTGTGCTGGCGCACGCAGGCGGTAACGCCCGCGTCCCGGATCCCGACACGAAGCGCTTCGCAGGAGGAGGGCGCTGCGAAGTCCCTTCTGCGACCTTCATTCGGTCCTGTCGCCCGCTCCGACGTGGTCTGCCGTGCGCACCCAGCCCCGCCCGGCGAACTCCGCCGCCAGGATGTGGGCCACGTGGCAATGACCGGCCGGGGTCCAGTGATGATCGAGCGGGAAGTAGAGGGGGCCGGCTTCGGTCTGCGCGGCCGCGTAGAGGGGACCGAGGAGATCGAGAAGCGGGATGTCGAGCTCGCGGCAGTGGATCTCGAGGGTGCGCGCCATGCGCGTGGGCTCCCCGTGCACGCGTTCGGCGTCCATCTCCGTGGGGTGCGGGATGCGCACGATCAGGAAGCGGGCCCCGCTCTCCCGGCATCGGTCCCGGAACTGCTCCAGGTAGTGGCGCGTGATGACGACCTCGGGGAGGTCTCGTGGCAGCGCAGGACCGGCCTTGGCCACCTCCAGCTGGCGCTGGACCCGGCCGCGCTTGCGGTAGAAGTCGAAGAGGAAGATCGACAGGTTCGCGAGATACGAATGCCGCTTGATCCATTCGTGCGCGTGGTTCTCGAAGCGCATGGTGGGCCGGCGGGTCTCGACACGGTCGCCTTCGATCACCCCATGCGCGCGCCGCGGACTCGTGTTGTTGAAGAAGTCGTTGAAGCAGAAGAGCAGCAATACGATGTCGCCGGAGTGCAGTCGTTCCAGCACCTCATGCTTGAAGAGCACGTACTGCATGCAGGTGCCGCTGGCGTTGATCCCGTAGTTGGCGACATGGCTTTCCGCGAGCAGCCGGCTGAGGTGATCGGTGAAGACCTCTCCCTGACCGACCCCCCAGCCCCAGGTGAAGGAATCGCCGAACACGTGCACGCGGCATGCGGCCTGCTCGGGCGGAATGCGGTTGGCCACCTTGCGGAAGCCGGCGTGGTTGTGTTCGATCCGAATGTCGAAGTCGGGCCGTACGAAACGGGCCTTGAGGTCGGGCCGGCCGCGAAACCCGAGGCGAGGGTCGGGCTCGTGGAACGAGCTCACGGGATTGACGAACGCCGGCGAGTAGCCGAGGACGCGCAGAAGGAGTTCGCCTGCACCATAGGCGATTGCGAAGGAGCCGACAACGGCGGCCGTTCGAAATGCCCACCGTCGCACAGCCGAACGCCGGTAGCGGGGCGGCGATTGGACGTCCGGTAGCGGTTTCGTAGGCGATGCATCGTGCGGCACGATCTTCCTCGCTTCTTGCGGCAAAGGAAGGAACTCTCCTCCATTCCGGACGGATTGTAGCCCCTGCAGGGTCCCCGTCAAGGACCGGCGTCCCGCGCCGTCCGATAACGAGCGGCAAAGCCCGGAATGCGGACCAGCCGGTGATCCGCTGAATGCGTCCGTTGCGACCGGTCGATATACGTATGGAGTTCCCTGACTCCGCTCCCGCGAGCGGAGCAGTCGATCTTGGAGTCCCTTGCGGAGAAGCTCATGCGTCCACGCGTTCTGCTCGCGTTCCTGATGGTCGGGATTTTGTCGGGCGGCATTGCGCGCCGCCTGGCGGCCGGCGAGAATCAATTCCACGTACGCACCCACCGGGCCACGTACTGGCATCCGGGTCTGAGCCCCCGGGCGCGGGGCCTGGGCCACAGCTATGCGGCCCTGAGCAACGGCGCCTCGGGCGTCTACGAGAACCCCGCGAGCCTGGGCGCGCAGACCGACCGGGAGGTCCTCTTCGATCTCGGCATCGACGAGCTGGACGAAGGTGCGAACGAGGCGACCTGGGTGACCATCCATGCGGGCGGGGCCTTCAACATCAATGCCTGCGCGCCGCACTACTGGCCGCGGGAGAATGTGGGCAACCACACGGCCGGCTTCGTGATCCGGCACAACGGGGTCGAATTCAGCGAGCGCGACGCCCTGACCACCGATCTGGACGGCATCGTGCTCGCCTACGGCCGTTCGTTCCGAGGCGGCCGTGCCTTTGGCGGGATGGCCCTGGCCTACGACGAGGGCGATCAGGCGGACGACGACGCGACGATCGACACCGACATCCTGCGTTGGGAATTCCGCCTGGGCGGCATCTACCGGGCGACAAAGACCCTGGCCCTGGGCGGCGTGCTGGCGCTGGCGCGCGGCGAGCTCGACGGAACCGGCACCCGCCTCGACCAGGATGGGGAACTCAGCCATGTGGAGATCCGCGGGGGCGCCGCCTACCAGCTGACCCCGGCTACGCTGCTGGTCGGCGACGTGGTGCACGCGGTCTTCGAGACCGACCTGGAGAGGGATATGTACGAGGAGCACTCCATCTGGACGCTCTCGGCCGGCATGGAGCACGTGGTGGTGCCCGATACCCTGCTCGCGCGCGGGGGCATCTACTACACGCGCGACAGCTACAATGCCCGCAACGCGCCGTCCGGCAGCCTGGTCGATGACTGGGCTGGCATCAGCGGCGGGATCAGCTACTTCAAGGACATGTTCACGCTGGGGTATACGCTCGACCTGCGTACGACCGGAAACGTCGGCCACTTCTTCCGCGTCGAGTACGACTGGTAAGGGTCCGCGATGGAATAAGGGTGCCATCTCGCCGCGGCTCTTTCGCCGCCAGGCAGGGAGCGAGGAGGAGAGCCTGCCCGGGTCTGCAGCCTGGTTCAGATTCGGGTCACACATGAAGGGTGCAGTTTGTAGCGCAGGCACTCCTGCCTGGGGAGCGCCTCACGGATTCGGCC
>CAZBZG010000074.1:0-7823 GCA_964496245.1 uncultured Planctomycetaceae bacterium
AGCCTTTCTTCCTCTGGTACTCCTGGATCGCGCCGCATCCGCCGTTCGCGCCGCCCGAGCCGTACGGCAGCATGTACGACCCCGAGACCATGGATCCGCCAGTGTTTCCCGAACGGCCGGCCGCCACCCTGCCCTGCTGGGGGATGCGCGTGCGGCTCGACGGCGCGCACCTGGACCTTTCGCGCATCCAGCGCATCCGCGCGCTCTACTACGGCCTCGTCAGCCAGATCGACGACGGCGTGGGTGAGATCCTCGCGACGCTGCAGCAACTCGGCCTGGACGAGAACACGGCGGTGCTCTTTGTGAGCGACCACGGGGATATGCTGGGCGACCACGGGTTGAGCCAGAAGAACGTACCCTACGAGGCCTCCATGCGCATCCCCATGCTGCTGCGCTGGCCCGGCCGGACCGAGGCAGGGCGCGTGTGCCGCGATCTCGTGGGGCTCGACGATGTCCTGCCCACGCTGGCGAACGAAATCGGCCTCGAACGCGATCCGCACGCGCCACCGCTCGCGGGCGCGTCGCTCCTAGGCCGCGCGGGCGGCGGCCTGGCCGCACCGCGCGACGCCTACTTCGTGGACTACGGCAGCGGGCGAGAGCGCTGGATCTGCATGCGCACGCAGACCCACAAGTACGCCCTCTGGGCAAGGGGCGGGTACGAGGAGCTCTACGACCTGCAGGCTGATCCGCATGAAACGAACAACCTGATAGAAAGCGAACCCGAGCGGGCGGCTGCAATGCGTGCACGCGTGCTCGACTGGGAGCGCGCACACGGCCTGCCAGAATCTTTCGACAAGGGCGTCTTCCGGACGCATCCCTTCCCCACGCCGGCAACGGACGTGCCGCGGGGCGTAAATATCAACGAAGGGCGGTGGCCCGAGAACCTGCCCGAAGACGACTGGACAAGCGTGGAGACCCATGCGGAGGCGTTCACCCGCGCCATCGCCAAAGAGACAACGCTCGCGCCGGACAAGCTTTCGCTCGCAGACTACAAGAAGAAGGGCGGACATCCGCTCACAGGAACGCCATGGGAAGCGGCGTGGCGCAAGGCCTGACCATACGCAAAGGACACCCGATGGACACAAAAAGAAAGCCCAACATCCTTTTCATCATGACCGACGATCACGGCCCCTGGGCCTTCGGCGCGGCCGGCGATCCCAACGCTCGTACCCCGCACCTCGACCGGCTCGCCGCAGCAGGAGGCGTTTTGCGGAGCTACTTCGGTATGTCGCCGGTGTGTAGTGCTGCCCGAGCCTGCCTGATCACCGGACGTTACTCTACGGAGAACGGCATCCCGGACTACATTCCGATAGTCTCCCACCTCCAGGGGCATCGGGCCGGCCTGGAGCCCGGCCTCGCTACCTGGCCCCAACGCCTGCAGGATGCCGGTTACGCCACCGCGCTCTTCGGGAAGTGGCACTTGGGTGGCCTGGATCGCCATCACCCGACCCGCCACGGCTACGGGGAGTTCAAGGGCTGGCGGTTCGGGGCCGGGATCTCTCGGGACCCAGTCATTGAAATCGAAGGCGAAGACCGGCAGGTGGACGGTTACACGCCGGATATCATCACGGACTATGCTGCGGACTTCATCCGGCAGCACAAAGACACCCCCTTCCTGGTCTCATTGCATTTCTGGGCACCCCACGCCAATACGGGTGTCACGACAACGGACGGGGACCGAACCTGGCATCCGCTCAAGGAGGAGGACTGGGCCCCGTTCAAAGACGCCGATCCAGTGATCCCTAATCCCGATTTTCCCAAGCTCGATATCCCGCGGGTCAAGCGCATGATGCGCGAGTACCTGGCCGCGGTGCACAGCGTAGACCGCAACGTGGGACGGTTGACGGCTCTGCTCGAGGACTTGGGCCTGGACCAGAACACCATCGTGGTCTACACCTCGGACAACGGGTACAACATCGGCCATCACGGCATCTGGCACAAGGGCAACGGCCGATGGATCCTCACGGACAACCGCGACGGGCCCCGGCCCAACCTGTACGACAATTCCCTGCGCCTGCCCGCCATCGTGCGTTGGCCCGGTGTGGTGCCGCCGGGCAGCGAATACCGCCAAACGCTCACCAGCCTGGACTGGTTTCCGACCCTGTGCGCGGCGGCCGGCGCCGATGTCGCGGACGAAAGCGTGCGCGGACGCGACATGCGCGTCGTTCTCGAAGACAAGGCCGAACACTGGGATGACAACCTGTTCGCCCAGTACGAGATGTGGGACTGGCACCAGACAGGCGCGTCCCTGCGCACCTATCGCACGCCCTCATGGAAGCTGGTGCGGGACATGAAGCGCACGGTACAGGATGAGCTGTACTGCCTGCACGACGACCCGCAGGAGACCCGCAACATCATCGACGCAGACGACTCGCAGGTCCAGAAACACCGGGCCCGTCTCAACGAAAGACTGCTCGAAGAGATGCAGAAGATTGGTGATCCGGCACTCGCCCACGCAGAGGCACATAAGGAGACATGATGAACACGAAGACGCGGACGCAGACCCTCGCATGGATCGGTCCCCTGGACCGGGAATCGCCCACTCTGGGACTCCCGACGCTCGACGGTGTCAAGAAGCAGATCCTGTATTCGCCTTCCGAGGAGGAGGACCGCTTCAGCCATCACGGCTACATCGTGCATCACCACGGCACGCTCTTCACGACCTGGTCCAACCACGCGCGTGATGAGGACGGCGCCGGGCAGCGCGTGCGCTTTGCTCGGTCCACGGACAACGGCGCGACCTGGACAGAACCCGCAGAGCTCTTTCCCCCGCGCGACCGGGTCAAACCGCGCGCCGACCAGGACGATGTGCGCGACCGCGTGGTGATCGCCAACGGGTTCGCCGTGGTCGACGATACGCTCTACGCCATCGCCGAGGTGCACATGCTCGGCGAGATGTGCGCCGTAACGCCTCCGCCCGGCATGGATCCGCCTGCGGATGCAGAGTCGCGCGTGGTCGAGCCCCGTCCTGGCCTGGGGCGTCTCGCCCGGAGTCTCGACGCAAACGGCGAGGCGGGCCCCATCTTCTGGCTCGTGCCCAACCCGCCACCGCCCCTCAAGGAATTCCCCGCATATCCCAGCGCCATGGAACCGGCTTTCAATGGCCTGGCGGCAGCCATCAACGCCTACCTCGCCCGGCCCGAATACTGGCCGACCTGGGACTTCGTGCACCAGACCACCCGGCCGTGGGCGCCGGACGGGCACCGCCTCTGCGAACCCACCCAGGCGTGGCACCTGCCGGACGGATCCATGGCCAGACTGTGGCGTGATCTCACCCGCGGTTCCGGCGTCCAGTACGCCCAGGTCCGGCCCGCGGGCGCAACCGACTGGGCTCCGCCCGTGCGCACCGACTTCCCGGACGCCTATTCGCGCGCAGCCGCAGGCAATCTGCCGGACGGAACCGCGTACGTGATCAGCAATCCGGGCAACGGACGCGATCCGATCGTGATCTCCCTGGCCGCCGACGGTCTCACCTTCGACCGGCACGCGGTGCTCGCCTCGGGCGCCCCGCCCCGCCGGTTCGAGGGGGTGGCCAAGGGCCCGGGCTTTCAGTACCCGCACGCCACGGTTGTGGACGAGACCCTGTTCGTGATCTACTCGGTCAACAAAGAGGACGTAGAGGTGGCCGTTGTTCCGATCGAGGCGCTCAGCAACCTGCCTGCAGAGGGAGCCTGACATGCCTGGCACGCAAGCAACCCCGGACGTGATCTCCTGGACGCGCGACGTGCCCGTGCGCTACAAGGCCGACGTCGCTGTGCTGGGCAGCGGCATCGCTGGCGCGTGCGCAGCGTGCGCAGCTGCGGACGAAGGCGCGTCCGTCCTTCTGGTCGAACGCTTTGCCGCGCTCGGCGGCATGATGACCGTGGGCGGCGTCAACAACTTCTGCGGGGAAACCGCCGGCCAGGGGCAGGTCTTCGACGACATCATCGCGGGGCTCGAAGCCTTTGGCGCGATCCACCCCTACATGGGACCCTACAAGCATTTCGAGGTGAAGCGCCCCTTCGAGCACGAACTCCTCATGGTCGTGCTCCAGGAGGTGCTGCTGAAGCGCGGCGTCAAGCTGCTTCTCCACACCAAGTTCGTAGACGTGCTCATGGACGGCCGCCGGATCGACGCCTGCGTCCTCCGCGGGCCTTCGGGACCGGAGGCTGTGCGCGCCGATCAGTTCATCGACTGCACGGGCGAGGCTGAGGTCGCGCACCTCGCCGGATGCGAGACCATGAAGGGACGCGACAGCGACGGCCTGCAGCTTCCCATGTCGCTCATGTACTTCGTGCGCGAACTCGGCGCGGGAGAGGCACGCGCCCAGGTCCCGGACGGCTGGTTCGAAACCATCGCGAGCCCGGACGATCTTCCCATGACGAGCGTGTGGCCCAACGGCCCGCAAAGCAAGGCCATCAAGGTCAAGGTCACGGGGTTCGACGCCACAGACACCGAACGCATGACCGCAGCTGAAATCCGCGGCCGGCAGCGCATGATGGAAGTCCTCGACTTCCACCAGCGGGTCCAGGGCAAGCCCTGGCACTTCGACCATGCCTCGCCGATCCTCGGCATCCGCGAGGGCCGCCGCATCAAGGGGGACTACGTGCTCACGGAAGCAGACGTGCGCGCGGGCCGCGCGTTCGACGACGGCGTGGCGGTAGGCACGTTCTACATCGACGCGCACGACCCCACCACGGACAAGCGCGTGGCGCAGATCGAAAGCAAGCGCGACCGCGAGGTCCCGCCGTATCACATCCCGCTGCGGGCGCTCCGCGCGCGTGACGGCGAGAATCTATGGATGGCCGGCCGCTGTTTGTCGGCCGACGCGCTGGCCATGGCTTCAGCCCGCGTGGCCACGAGCGGCGCCATGATGGGACAGGCCGTGGGCGTGGCCGCGGCCCGGTGCGCGCGCAAGGGGATCGCTGCGCGGGATGTGGACGCGGGCGGTGTACGCGAGTGCCTGGAAACGCGCGGGGCCAGACTGAAGCTTCCCGCGTCCAAATAGGAGACAACATGCCGCTGACGTATCGACAATTCCGTGTCACCGATCGTGACGGACGCGTAGCCGGGTTGGACCCCGTGCCAGCCGACCCACTCCCGCTGTGGGCGAACGGCGTGAGCCAGGAACAGGCGACGTGGTCGTCGCCTGCATCCGAGGGCAGATCCTACTTCGCACCGCCCGTCCCGTTCGTCCTCCCGCCGGCCCAAGGTTCAGGCGAGCCGTTCTTCCAGCACAACCACTGCCCGGCCATCACCTGGTGCGCCAACGGCGACCTGCTGGCCGCCTGGTTCTCCACCACCCGGGAGCAGGGCACGGAGATGACCATCCTCGCGAGCCGGCTGCGGGCCGGGGCACCCCAGTGGGAGCCAGCATCCGAGTTCTTCAACGCGCCAGACCGCAACATGACGGGCACCGCGCTCTTCCACGACGGAGAGGGCACGCTCTACCACTTCAACGGGATGGGTCCGGAAGGCGCTGAAGGATGGGAATGCCTGGCCCTGCTGCTGCGTACCAGCACGGACAACGGCGTCACCTGGACGCCGCCGCAGCCCATCTCTTCGGGCGCAACTTATCAACGCCGCCACCAGGTGATCGCGGGCACGAGCGTCACGCCGGACGGGCTCTGGCTGCAGGCATGCGACGGCACCCCCGGCGGCGAGGGGCCGAGTGCGGTGCATATCAGTGAGGACGGCGGCCGGACGTGGTCCGATCCAGGCGGCGACATCCGCGGCATCCATGCGGGTGTGGTCGGCCTCACCAACGGCCGTCTGCTCGCGTTCGGCCGCAGCCAAGCCATGGACGGCCGCATGCCCGCCAGCCTCAGCAACGACAAGGGCCGGACGTGGACCTACCGGCCCACGCCCTTCCCCCCCATCAACGGCGGGCAGCGGCTCGTGCTCATGCGCCTGCGCGAAGGCCCGCTCTTGCTGGCGTCCTTCACGGATCCCGCCCGCAGCTCCTCCCGCGACGCAGGCACAGGCATGGCATTCACGGCTCCTGACGGCAAGACGTTCACGGGGTTCGGCCTGTACGGGGCCCTGTCGTTCGACGAAGGCGAGACCTGGCCCGTACGCAGACTCCTGACGCCCGGGACCGGCACGTTCGACGGCGCGGGCTGGACACGCGCGTTCGAGGCCACGCCCGCGAAAGCCGAACCCCTGGGGTACCTCGCAGCCACCCAGAGCCCGGACAACGTGATCCACCTGATTTCGAGCGGGCTGCACTACCGGTTCAACTTGGCCTGGCTGCAAGGGGCATCTTTTCCGCAATCATAACAGGCAATACGAGGAGTGTCCGGCATAGGCTTGCGGCGCGGCCTATGCAAACGCGGCGATCTGACCTTGCCGGCGATTTCCTCTTGCACGGGACGGAATCGCACGATACCTTCTGTCACGTCCGCCGAGTCTCCTTGTAACGGCGCATCGCCTCCGCTCCGCCCCGACACAGGCCGACGGATGTGGGCGGGGCTCCCCTCCGCTGCAGGCACATGCGGTGGGGCGGCGTGGTCTGGCAACCGCATGAACGACATCGATCTGATCTCAGCGTGCCTCGGGGGCAATCCCTCGGCATGGTCCCTGCTCGTGGACCGCTTGAGCCCGGTGGTGTGGCGAACGGTGCGCCGCCTTGTCGGCCCCGCACTCGGACAGGCGGGAGCGGAAGACACGTTCCAGGACGTCTTCGTCCGTTTGCTTCGCGACGACCACAAACTCCTGTGGCAGTACGACCCCAGACGGGCATCGCTGGACGCCTACGCAATCCTGGTCGCCCGTTCCGTATCGCTGGACCGGCTGCGGCGGAAACAACGCGACCCCCTGGCGGCTCGATCGCAGGAGGGAGCGCGCGAGCCGGACACCATGGCCCATGCCCCGGCCGAGGATCCTGCCTCAGGTGACTGGGCTCTGGAGGCATTCGTAGAGACACTGCCCGCGCGGGAACGGGAGGTCATCCTGCTGTTGTTTCGCGACGGGATGGACACCGCCCGCGTGGCCGAGGTCTTGGGCGTCAGCGATGCCACGGTTCGGAGCACGAAAAGCCATGCGCTGCAAAGACTTCGAAAAAGGCTCCAGGACATTTGAGAAAATTCCCTCCCCCGCATTCCACGTCCGGGGGCTGCCGTTCGTACTCCAGAGCAGAAAGGACATTCCGTGACGCCGCCTGACACGCAATCCGTTCATCCACATCCGGATGTCGAATTGGAAACACGCCTGTTACGGACATACGCGGAATCGGCTCGCTTGCCGGTCTCCGCGGACCCGCCCGTGGAAGAGGTGGAGACCGCCCGGACGTTGGCCACGGAAGGCGATCCCGACCGCCTCGACGAGGCCTCGGACACCTTCCGTTTCCGCACGAGCCTCTCCTCAGAGCCCACCCGGTCCTGGTGGCGAGCACGCCCTGCATTCACCCTTGTGGAACTCCTGGTTGTGATCACAATTCTCAGCATCCTGGTCGGCCTGCTCCTACCCGTGGTGGGCAAGGCGCTCGCTGCAGCGCGCGAGGTGTACTGCGTAAACAACCAACGGCAGATCTATCTGCTGCACATGGCCTACGCCGATACGTTCGGCGGATACATCGCGCAAGCCTATGACGCTGACACGCACGGGATGTGGTTCTCCGCACTCAGCAAGTATCATCCCTGTCCCAAGCATACGCCCGCCCAACGGCGCAGCAGCATCTGGTTCTGCCTGTCCAACCCGAATATCTGCTACAACGAATCAAATGCACGGACCAATTACGCCAGCAGCAACTACTTCGGGTACAATGACAACTTCACGGCCACCAACTCACGGCCCATCCGCATGGGCAAAGTGCCGAACCCGAGCGTGACCATCCTGATCGCGGA
>CAZBZG010000074.1:7833-17650 GCA_964496245.1 uncultured Planctomycetaceae bacterium
GCATCCACGCAACAGCGACGGCTACTTCGGCTACTTCATCTCCCCTTGGCACGACCCGGAGATGAGCCAGCCCATCTGGCACCGGCACGGCGGCAACTTCACCATGGTGGCCGGCAACGCCACGTGGCTGCCGCACGACGCGAACAAGAATTTCTACGGGGGCCCCGATCCCGGTTGGTAGCCCCGTCCCGGACTTCCTCGGAGGAGACGACCATGCGTATCGCCCGGAGTACCGCCTGCGCCGCCAGACTTTCACTTGTTGCTGCATTCTTCGCCCTGCCCTCCTGGTCCTTTGCCGCGCAAGGAAATCCGTTGCACGAGCCCAAAGAGACCCATGCCGTGCCAGAGGATGCTGCGCCGGTCGTGCTGCTGACGGACGGCGAACCGGCGGCCACAATCGTGGTGGCGGACAGCGACAACAAAAAGATCCGCCGCAGGCTCTCGTTCGCCGCCCGGGAACTGCAGTCGCTGCTCGAGCAGGCCTCCGGCGCGAAATTGCCGGTCGTCAACGCCAAGGATTTCGAAGGCGGACCGGCCATCTTTCTCGGTGTCTCCGAGGCGAGCAAAACCGCGGGATTCCCGGAAATCGATCTGCCGGCCGAGCATTTCCGGGTCATGACCAAAGGAGATTCTCTCGCCATTCTGGGCAACAGCTCCGAAGGCGCCACCATCCCCGGCGCCAACGGCGAGCCGGTGAGCGCGCAATCGAATTTCTTCACCAATCGAGGGACGCTCTTCGGCGTGTATGACGTGCTCGAACGCTTCCTCGGCGTCCGGTTCTACTTTCCCGGCGAACTCGGGACCATCGTTCCGAAACGCGATACCGTATCGATTCCGCCCGCGGACTACGTCGACGGGCCTGTCCTCAAGCGCCGGACGGTGTATCCGTCCCAATTCAAGCCGGACGGATCGAACAAGGGCACTTCTTTTCGCTGGCGTTGGCGCTACGGCAACAGTGCGGGGATGCAAGGCAACCATACTCACAACGGCTGGGGCAAACTGTACAAGGAGTCGAAGCCGGACATCTTCCTGGTCAAGAAAAACGGCAAACGCGACCTCGGCGGCAGCTTCGGCGGCGCCCACCTCTGCTACTCCCATCCCGACGTGGCGGACATGGAGGTGGAACACATGAAAAGGTTCTATGAAACCGGGTGGCGCGAGGCGTGGGGGAAATGGGTCATGTATCCCCACGACGCCCACGTAGCCGTCTTTCCGCAGGACTGCCTCCCGGACTGCCAGTGCGAGAAATGCCAGGCCCTGATTCAGTCGTACAACGGACCTTTTTCAAAACTGGCCCGACAGAGCGAGCTCGTCCACTCCCATTACGTCAAGGTCGCGCGGAAGATGAAGGGGCTCTGGCCCGAGAAGTATCTCCTCTTTGGCGCCTACGCGGCTTACACGCTCCCGCCGCCACCCACGGTGGAATATGAAAGCAACATGGTTGGCGAAGTCTGCATCATGGACGGCAACTCCCTCTTCAAAGAACCGGGCACACGCAAGTTCTGGCACGGCGTCCTGACCGAATACAAGCGCCGCACGGGCAACGAATCCTACGTCTGGACCTATCCTGTCTGGTCGTTCACGGCCCGCGTGCCGGCCCATTTTCCCCGCATGATCGTGGACTGGCACCGCGAGGTGCGCGACTTGATCGACGGCGAATTTCTCTGCGGGGTCGGTCGGAACTGGGCGTTGGATCACCTCACCATGTATTTCTGGTTCCGCGCCATGTGGAATCCGGACTTCGACGTCGAATCCGCGCTGGACGAGTATCACCGCCTTTGCTACGGTCCCGCCGCCGGCCGGATGCGCCGCTTTTACGACTACATGGAGGACCGCTGGATGGATGCGCGGTGGGGCGCGGCCTCGAATGTGCGGGGAACCGTCACCAAGTCTTACAACAACCTCTTCACGAAGACCTATCCCAAGCACGTGCGCGAGAAGATCGCCCGCATGGGCGAGGCCGCCCTCGCCGCCGCGCCGGAAGGGACGCCCTACGCCGCCCGCGTGCAGGCGGTCGTCGAGGCCCACCGCCCGTTCCAGAAAACGGCAGAGCTCTTCGAACGTCTCGATCGGGGAGCAATTTTCTATGTGCAGCCCGGCACGCCGGCTGCCGTTGACGGAAAACTGGACGACGCCTGCTGGCGCATCGACCCCGCGACCATGGTGACCAATTTCGACAAGCCCGCCGGCTTGGCGACGCGGGTGCGCTTCGTCTACGACGATACGGCGATATACGTGGCCGTCCGCGCCGAGGAGCCGAACATGGACGCGCTCAAGGAGAAAGCTGCCGGACTGGACAAAATGGCGTGGGACGACGACGGCATCGAGTTCTTCCTGGCTCCCGTCAAGGATCCGGATCACTACCTCCAGTTCGCCGTAAATACGGCGGGGGCGGTCTTCGACGGATGGAAGCCTGCCGAAGCGGTCTTCTCGGCAGCCAAGAACTTTCCCAATGCCCAAGTGGGGATCACAAAGCAGGATGCCTCCTGGACTCTTGAACTCAGCATCCCCTGGAGCGACATGAACACGGAAGCCCCGAAGCCGGGCGAATCGCGGAAGGCGAACGTCATGCGCAACCGCTTCGCCGGCTCAAAGAAGGTGACGCGGTACTACTACAGCCCTCACCTCGGCACGAGCCACCACAACGCCAACTTCTACGGCACGCTGATCTTCATCGCCCGGGACAAGTGGCGCGAGACCTTTTCCGACGTTGAAGAGGTGAAGGAACGCTGGAGCGCCTCCGTGTGGAACGCCAAGGACACGCCGGAAGCCCATGCCGAACTGACGGTGGCCGACGGCGTGGGGCGTCTCTCCGGCCGGGTGGGCAACAGCTATTACATCGCGCTCATCACCGCGCGGCCGAACATCGAGATTCGCCCCGGGGATCGCCTCGAGATCCGCTACCGCGGGCCGCTGGATAGGTCGGTCGGCGGGCAGCAGCGCCTCCAGGTCGGCGTCCGACTGAAGACGCCGGACGGCAAGGCGCATACCGGAACCCATTATGACAACCGCAAGGACCAGGAGGGCAGCCCCTGGCGACGGCTCGTCGTGGATCCCTTCGCTCTAGCCAAGGTGAAGGACGCCCAGAGAGCGGAACTCAGGCATATCCAACTGCACATGAAGACCGCGAAGGGCTCGAAGAATGCCATGGAGTTCGACTACGTGCGCGTGAGCCCGCATACCGCCGCGACCGTGAAGTGAAACCGATGGGTCGGTCCCGGCCCCTTTGGCAAGAGCGCCTGTGCTACATGCCGCACCCTCGGGGTGTACGCCGGAAGGGAACCGCGCGCGCGAGCCGTTTTCACACGCCAGCCAGGCGCAGCTCGAAACACGCGCCCCCGCCGTCCGCCGGGACGAGAACGAGCTCGCCGCCCATGGCGCGGGCGAGCCGGCGGCAGAGGGCGAGGCCCAGGCCTACGCCGGGCGCGGACTCGGCTGCGTCGCGGGCCGACTTGCTGAAGGGCTGGAAGATGCGGCGCGCCTCGTCGGCCGCCACACCGGGGCCGTGGTCGCGCACACGGATCCGGGCGCGCGGGAGCGCGGCCGCGAGCTCCAGATGAATGCGGTGGTCCGCACTGCGCGCCGCATACTTGCAGGCGTTGTCCACCAGGTTGAAGAGGATCTGCTCCACAGCCGTGCCCTCGGCCCGCACCCGCACCGCACCCGTGTCGGCCGGCACGTGCGCCACGAGTTCCATGCCGCTCTGTTGGGCGCGGTCGCGCAGCCGGTCGGCCGCGCGTTCGACGAGCGCGCCCAGCGGCACGGCTTCGAGACTGCGGCGGGACTTCCCGCGTTCGAGCCGCGCGTAGGCGAGCACGTTCTCCACAAGATGCCCCAACCGATTCGCTTCGCGGCAGAGCGTGTCCAGATACCCTTTGCGCTTGTCCGGCGCGACCATGCCCTCGGACAGCATCTCGGCGTACATGCGAAAGGTGGTGAGCGGGGTCCGCAGCTCGTGCGTTACGGCTGAGACGAACGCCGCGCGCCGCTCGCTCAACGCCAGCGCACCGTAGAGGAGCGCGCCCGCGGCCAGAATGGCGAAAACCACACCGGCCCAGGCGATGTAGACGGTGAGCCGGAGGGGCGAAGCCCGTTGATGCGCGGGAGCCGCTGGCTCGCCGGGCCGCAGCCGGAGCGGCAGGGCGGCGAGCAGCCGCTCGGGCGTGCGCGGGGCTGCCTGGGACCGCACCGGCTCCAGCCGTGCGGCCGGCAGCAGGTCGCGGACGTCGCGGACGAGCGCGCGCGCGAGCCCAGGCCAGTCGAGCACGCAGCCCTGCACATAGGTCGCGTCCTTCAGCCGCACCTGCCGCGCGAGCAGCAGGGTGTCATCCTGCCACAGCGGTTGGAGCATGCCTTCGGCGAGCGAGACCTCCTCGCCCGGCGCAGCCGCAGCCTGTTCCGGTTCGGACGCGGCGGGCTCGGGGGCTGCGGGGCCGGACGTCGGCTCGGTCTCGGGTTTGGGATCGCGTGGGGCCTCGATCGGATCGCGGCGCACCTTGCCTACGGCGGGCTTGGCCTGTGCATTTGGCTCCTGCCGGAGCCGCGTCTGCTTGGTCTGCGCGTACGCGTTGCGGCTCTGGGCCGAGGCCGCGAGATTGGCTTGCGTGTCCCGCGCCCGCCGGCTGAATTCCTGCGCGTTCCGCGCCCGCTGAACGGCCTGGTTCACCTCCATCACCTGCTCGGTCTGTTGCGCGAGCGGGCCCGTCTGCTGCAGGAGCTGGCTCTCGGCCTGGTTCACCGGCGGGACGGCCCGCTCGACGGGCGCCTGGGCGAGCGCGAGGGGAACGGGCGCAGCCTGATTGGGGCCGCTCCCGTCCGGGCCGCGCGCGAGCAGGCGGTCGGCCAGCGCCTGGGTCGGCTCGGGCGCAGGCAGGCTAGCCAGCAGGCGCGCACGCTGCAGCCCGTTCGACAGACGTTCGAGCGCCTGCGCCTGCGCCTGGAACGAAGCGGACGAGACGCCGCCGTCCGCCTCCCGCAGCGCGAGCGTGCGCCACTCACCCGTCGGCGCCTGCGGGCTGGAAAGCGCGCCGTCGGGCGCCACCTGGAAATGCAGCCGCACGAACGACGGTCGTTCGTTCAGGAGAGGCGAAGCCACCAGCGGGGTAGCCGGGTCCACGGGGTCGAACATGCGCGTGTAGCCGCGTTCGGCCGGGTAGAACGCCTGGTACACGAAGTAGGGCCGCGCGTTTTCCCGGGCCACGAGCGCGCCCAGGCGGCTGTCCATGCGCCAGAGCGCGAGGCGCACGTTCTCCTCGAACGCGGCCAGCTGTTGGGCCCGCGCCTGGGCCCGGTCGAGCGCCATGAGCTGCCAGCTCATCCACCCGAGCACGCCGACGAGAAGCGCCGCGCACACGGCAAAAACCGTCCACACCTGCCAGGCGCGTTTCATGGCGCCTCGCTTCCGGCAAAGAGGTATCCGCGGCCGCGCACCGTGCGGATGAGCTGCGGGTCGCCGGCCGGATCGCGCAGCTTCTCGCGCAGACGCGCCACGTGCATGTCGATGGTGCGCGTCTCCACGTGCGCGCCGTCGATCCGCCAGACCCGGGCGAGGATCTCCTCCCGGCTGACGACGCGGCCCGGATGGCGGGCGAGGTACCGGAGGAGCTCTGCCTCGCGCTCCGAGAGGTCGGCCCGTCCGCCGTCGTCATAGCGAATCCCGCCCTGCGCGAGGTCGGCTACGCCCCCCGCAAAGGCGACATCGCTCACGTCCGCGGGCCGGTCCGGACTCCGGCGGAGCACAGCCTGCACGCGCGCGAGCAGCTCCTTGACGCTGAAGGGCTTGACCACGTAGTCGTCCGCCCCGAGCTTGAGCCCCTTGACCCGGTCGTCCTCTGCCCCGCGCGCGGTCAGGATGATCACGGGTACGGTGGGCCGCGCGTCCCGCACCGCCTCCAGGAGTTCGAGCCCGTCCCGCGCCGGCAGCGTGAGATCCAAGAGCAGGAGGTCGTAGGTGAAGCGGAGCGCTTTGGCGAGCCCGTCCTCGCCGTCCGACGCCTCGATCGCCTCCGCGCCCTCGTACGCGAGCGCATCGGCAATGCCCTGCCGGATGGCAGCGTCGTCCTCCACGATCAGGATCTGTCGCTTGGGCATGTAGCGAACCTCAATGCAGCAGAAAAGGACGCCCGAACAGAGCGAGGATTCCTGGCTGCTTCTGGTTCAGCGCTACGGGTTGCGCAGCTTCCTGACTTCCATCACCCCTCCTGCGCGCGGCGGGCAGCCTGCACCCTGTCCACATCCCGGCGGATGGCCACGAGCGCGGAGAGGCGTTCCTCGGGAGATCGCCGCTGCCAGAAGGCCAGATCCCAGCGCTCTGCATCTGCAAAATCGCGAGCCCGATGCGTCTCGAGTGTCTGCCGACGCATGGCCGACCGTTCAGTGATGTCCAGGGTTCTCTCCTCCGCGCCTGATCGCAAGCCGCCCACTCTTCACTATAGCGCTTGGCTCCCCGGACGCAAGCCCGATCCGCATGCCTGGACCGTCACCGCGCGGGGTCCTTGTGGCGCCCCTTCTTGAACCCTTCACCTGCCACAGATACCAGCACGGACTCGCCATCGAGGGCCAGGAGCACCTCGCCCGGCAGAGAGAGCAGCGCCTGGCGATTGGTTGCCGCCAGGCGGTCGAGCAGCGCTTCGTACGCGGCCGAGCCGAAGCGGATCACGCGGGACGGTTCGCGCCGGCCGCGCTCGCGCACGAGCCGGCTGTCGATCCAGCGCGCGCCGCGCCGAAAGAAGGCGCGGTCGGCCACCTGCTGCACGGCGCTGATGCTCACCCGGTCCAGGTGTTCGTCCAGGTACGCGTTGCGGCGGTTGAGGGTCTGCTGGGTCCGTTGCCGGCCCATGTTCACGCTCTGGTTGACCGAAGCCATTCCGCCGCGCGTGCGCATGGCCCGCGCCTGGAAGTTTTGCTGCGCCTGGGCGAGCACGTCGCCGCGCCGGGTCAGGTCCGTTCCCTCGCGGGCCAGGAACGCGGTGTACTCGGTGAGCACGCCGAACTCGGTGGAGAGGCGCACGATCTCCTCGGTCAGCTCCTCGAGGCGGGGATCGGCGGGCGGGCGGGCCGCGGGCAGGAGCGGCCGGGCGGACAAATGATGCGCTGCGTGCGCGTACGCGTGCGTCGAGGCCCGGGAGGCGTCTCCCAGCGGCTCGATCCCGAGATCGCGCACCGCATCCACGAGCTGTGCGATCTTGCGGCTCGCCCAGAGGCGCGGCACGAACGCGTTCTCCGTGGTGGCGTTCGCCAGCGGAAACGCAAAGCGGAACGTCCGCTGTTCGCCGAAGTAGCCGCCCGTGAGCGTGAAGCGGAGCGGCGCCTCGCCCCGGTACCGGCCGAGCAGCACGAGCTGATCGCCGCTGAAGAGATCCGGCAGGGCCGCCGGCAGGAGATCCTGCACGCGCGCGGTGCCGTCTTCGTCCGCGCACCGGATCTTTGGCTTGGTCAGCACCGGCCCGCAGAGCCGCTCGAACACGCCGCCCACCTTGGCCTCCACGTCCTCCTCGGGCAGCACGAACGTGGCGTGGCCGCGCGCGCTCATGGCCAGCCCCTCCAGCAGCGGGCTGTTCACGTCGCAGCCCACGCCAAAGGTGAAGATGCGCCGCTCGTGCGGGTTGTGTTCGGCTGCGCGCTTGCGGATGACCGCCTCCCGGGTCTCGCCCACCGTAGGCAGGCCGTCCGTGAGAAAGAGCACCACGGGCAAAAAGCCTTTGCGCGGCGGCTGGCGCAGGGCTTCGAAGAGCGCGGCGTGGATGTTCGTGCCCCCGCGCACGCCCAGGTGCTGGATGAATGTCTGCGCTGCCGCGAACGTCCGGGGCGTCTTCTCTACGGGCTTGTCGGAAAACCGGTCCACGCTGTCGTTGTACGCGATCAGGTTGAACGCCTCGCCCGCGTCCAGACCGGCCAGGATCTGCAGCGCGGCCTCGCGCACCTGCGCGATCTTCTCGCCGCGCATGCTGCCCGAGCGGTCGATCACCAGCGTGACTTCGCGCCGCACAGACGCCCGGTCCTCAGCATGCGCCTCGGGCACGCCGGCGAGCAGGAGGAAATAGCCTCCCCCCTCAGTAGAATCGGGGTAGGCGAGCAGGGACGCTGAGAGGGGGCCGGTCTTGCGCAGATAGCTCAGACGGAAGGCCCCGGGTTCGCAGCGCGCGGACGCGGCCACGCGCGCGGAGACCACGCCCGCGCCCGTGCGCACGGTTTCGATCGGGTGCGTGGGCGAGTAGACCGTGGCCACGGCCTGCTTGGATTTGATCTTGACCGAGATCTGCCACGGCACGTTCATGCGGATCGATTCGCTCCGCGGCAGCACGTAGTCCACGCGCGCGCCGTCGGCCGGAAGCACGTGCTCGTAGGTCAGCCGCACCGTCTGCGTGCCACGGGCTGCGACCGGAAAGACGCTCGACCGGATCAGGTTGAGCCCGGCGAACTCGAGCAGGGCCGGGTCGCGGATCTTGGCCACGATCGCCCTGTACGTGGCCTTGGCCTCGTCCTTGGGAAGCAGCCGGGCCGTGGGGTCGGCAGCCGTGCCCTGGAAGGCGAAGCCCCGCACGGCTGCGCCCTGTGGCACGGGCACGAGCAGTTCGGCCTCCTGCCGCCGGCCGGTGGGATTCTGGAGCGCAATCTGGAGGGTGGTGATGGCCGCCTGCTCCACGATGACCACACCCGCGCGCACGCCCGTGATCCGCACCGCCTTGGACGCGTGCAGGCCAAAGGTCCGGGACTGGGGCACCACCAGGTTGGCGGCGAAACGGTAGGGCCGGGCGTGCGCGACCTGCGCAGACGCGGCCGAGGCCCATGCGGCGGCGAGCAGGGCGAGGCCGGTGGCGATTCGTGTCCGTGTCCGTGTCCGTGCACGTGTACGTGTACGTGTACGTGTACGTGTACGTTTACGTGTACGGGTACGGGTACGGGTGGAGATCCAGACGAGCGTACGAACGGGCGTGCGGACGGGAGCGGGTACAGGCGTCGACATAGCGCACCTCCTCAGGGGGACTCCGGACAGCCGCCACCGACCGGCGGCCTCTGTCTGGAGTCTATCGCACGAAGGAGCGCAGGGACGTAACGGGAGGGTAAAGTCGGGAGGCGGTCACCAAAGCGGCATGGTTCAGAGACACGCGAATCAGGCTGACACACGCGACACGGAGCAGGTTGTCGCTCAGGCACTCTTGCCTGTGGCGGAACCCGTGATGCGCTGCACAGGCAAGAGCGCCTGTGCTACAACCAGCGCCCTTTGGGTGTGACCCGGATCTGAACCACGCTCTGATTTGACGGCGGTGTCACAATACAGTAGAATCGGCGAGCGCATTCCGGGCATCCCTGCCCTTCACTCTCCCGGAATTGCGCATGATATGGAGGGCGGCATGCCTACAGAAGACACTCCGATCGCCTGGCACGGGGGATCCCCGGAAGAGCTTTACGGGCGGGTCGGCTCCGGCGAGAGCGGTCTGGAGACTGCCGAGATCCCGCATCGTCTCGAACGGCACGGGCCGAATGCCATTCGCGCCGAAGGCGGTGCAAGCGTCCTGCAGGTGCTCGTGCACCAGATTCACAACCCGCTGATCTACCTGCTCCTCGGTGCGGCGGGCGTATCGGTTCTTGGCGGGCACGTGGTCGATGCCGTGGTCATCGGCGTGGTCGTTCTTTTGAATACGCTCATTGGCGCCGCCCAGGAGTGGAAGGCGGACAAAGCCCTCGACGCCCTGCGCAAGATGGCCGCGCCCCAGGCCCGGGTCCTGCGCGACGGACACGCCACGGAGGTGGACGCCGAGGCGATCGTGCCCGGCGACGTGCTGGTGCTGGAAACGGGCGACCGCGTCGCCGCCGA
>CAZBZG010000075.1:0-17605 GCA_964496245.1 uncultured Planctomycetaceae bacterium
TCATCGACGCCGAGGACAAGAAGAAGCCGCTCAAGGACGACGAGATCCAGACCCGCCTGGCGCAGGAAGGCATCGACATCAAGCGTCGCACGGTCGCCAAGTACCGCGCCAACCTGGGCTTCCCCAACCACTCCCAGCGCCGCGAGTACTGATCGGCAGGCTGCCACGGAAGTCCTGTGCAGAGCACGGCGACGGATCCAGCCGGCGCTTACCCGTGCAGCTCACAGGGTGCGCGGTCGCTCGGGCGCGATGAGGATGGCGCGGTCGCCGGCTTCCACCGGATCGTGTTCCTCGGGCAGGAGGACGTTCTTGGCGGCGCGCTGCAGCCCGATGAGCACGGCTTTTTGCTTGGCGCAGGCCGTTCGGAGCGCACCGGCCGTCTGCATGCCCGGCGGGATGTTGACGATGTAGAACTGTTTGCCTTCCGCGTTGCTCGTGAGTTCGGCGAGCACGGCGTTGACGCCCGGGTCCTGGAGTTCCTGGACCACGAGCTGGCTGCTCAGGGCGTCGGTGCAGATTACGCTGTCGCAGTTGGCGCGTTCGAAGAAGATCGCCCGGTCCGGGTCCACGCAGTGGACGATCGTGCAGACCTCGGGGCAGAGGCGTTCGACCGTGAGCGCTACGGCCAGGTTCTTGCTGTCCGAATGCGCCAGGTCGGCGGCGTCCGCCTGGATGAGCACGTGCTTGCACTTGCGGAAGTTGGCCTGTTCGAGCACGGCCTGCCGTGACGGATCGCCGCTCACGAAGTGCACGCGCGCGCGGCGGAGTTCCTCGGGGAGTTCGGACAAGTCCTCGTCGATCAGGACGAGGTCGGCCTCACGGGTCGAGGGATCGGACCGGAGCTCCTCCACCAGGCGCATACAGGTGCCGAGTCCGTTGTACCGGCAGATGATGATGTGATCCGTAAACGTGATCTGTGCCATGCCCTGAATCTCCTTGCGCTTGTGTTCCATGATGGCCGTGGCCAGGATCGAGACGAGGTAGCCGAGGATGCCGATGCCGAGGAGCATGGTGGGGATGCCCACGAGCAGACGCCCGGCCGTGGATTCGGGGAAGAAGTCGCCGTAGCCCACCGTGGTCATGGTCACCACCGACCACCACGCCGCGTCGGTCCAGGTGAGATCGGGCTTGGTCTCGCGTTCGAAGACCATGTACCCGATCGTGGCGTAAACGAAGATGATGGCGCAGGCGATGACCGTGCGCAGCCACTGGTGAGCGAACGCGCCGCGCGTCTTGTGAAAGACCTGCAGGATCAGTCTGAACATGGCGCGGTCTCCGCCTCACGCTTCGTTCGCAGCCGGGCCGCCGCGGGCGTGGCGCGAAGTCCGGACCGCTTCCGGTTCGAGGACGCGGATCACGGCGTCAAGCACGTCTTGCGGTCGCGCGGCGCCGCAGGAGAAGACGTCCATGGCCGCGTAGCCCCGTTCGGGATAGGTGTGGAGGGAGGCGTGGCTTTCCGCGAGCAGGAACAGGACCGTCACCCCCGTCGGTTCGCCCGGGAAGGCGTGGCCGACCTGGTCCACGACCGTGAACCGGGCGTCTTCGAGGGCTCCGCCCAGACAGGCCGTGAGCGCTGCCTCGTTCGTGAGCCGGGCCGGATCGATGCCGTACAGGTCCGCGAGCAGGTGCTCACCCACCGGGGCGGACGCGCCTGCGGGCGACGGTGGATGCGTGGCGATGCGCGGCGCGGAAGGCATGGGATTCCCTTCTACTCGTAGAACTCGTCGTACCCTTCGGTGTAGTACTGGACCAGGATCTGGTTGTCGAGCCGGTTGATCTCGGTCTGGCGCGGCTGCAGGTCGGCCGGGAAGACGAAGAGTCCGGCGAGCATGTCCTGGCTGAGAAAACGCGTGGGCACGGCGAGTCGGAGCCGGTCGAGATCGAGCGGTTCGGGGCTCGCGAGCACAAACCCCCAGAGGCCGAACGACGGAACGGTGGCGTGGTAGGGCCGTACGTGGAGCTGGGCCGCTTCCCCGTCGTGGGAGACGGGGACCGAGGCGAGGGTGTTGACGATGCACCAGAAGGCGTTGGCCGAGAAGTAGGGCGAACTGCTCTGCACGGCCAGGATGCCGTGCGGGTGGAGGCGGTGCGCGGCGAGCGAGAAGAAGGAACGCGAATAGAGCTTGCCGAGGCCGAGCAGGCTCGGGTCCGGCAGGTCCATGAGGATCACGTCGTACACGCGATCGGTCTTTTCGAGGTACTTCATGGCGTCCTGGTTGACGACATGCACGCGCTCGCTGCGGAGGGCGTAATCGTTGAGCTCCGCAAGCAGGGGTTCCTCGGTGAAGATGCGAGTCATCTCGGGATCGATGTCCACGAGGTCGATGCGCCGCAGGTCCGGGTACTTCAGGCATTCGCGCGCTGCCATGCCGTCTCCGCCCCCCAGGATCAGGACCCGGCTCCGCCGGCGCACGAGCCCGAGTGCCGGATGGACCAGGCTCTCGTGGTATCGGTACTCGTCCTTGGAGGAGAACTGCAGGTTGCGGTCGAGAAAGAGCCGCGTGTCGTTGCGCCAGCGCGTGATCACGATGCGTTGGTAGGGCGTCTGCTTGGCGTAGATGATCTCGTCGGGGTAGACGCGTTCCTCCAGGAAGCTGACGAGTTCGCCCGAGAAGACGATGCCGCACACGAGCAGGAGGGCTGCGAACTGGACTGCGCCGCGGAGGCGCGGCCCGTGGGCCACCTCGCCCTTGAAGACCCTGAGCCCCACCCAGGCCACGCCCAGGTTGAGGAGGCCGGCCACAAAGGCGGCGCGCATGAGGCCGAGGTGGGGGACGAGCAGGAACGGAAAGGCCAGCGCCGCGACCAGAGCGCCCACGTAGTCCACGGTCATGACGTTGGCCACGGTCAACCGCAGAGAGTCTTCCCGGGCCCGGAGAATGCGGATGATGAGCGGGATCTCCATGCCGATCAGCGTGCCGATGCCGCCGGACACGGCGATCATGGCTGTGGTGTAGACGTCCGTATAGCTGAACGCGGCGAAGAGGATGAGCGCCGAGGCGCCGCCCAGGAGACCGATGGCGATCTCGATCTGGATGAAGCGGGCGATGAGGTTCTGCTCGATGAACTTGGTGAGAAACGACCCCAGCCCCATGGCCGTGAGGAAGATGCCGATCACCAGCGAGAACTGGGTGATGGAACTGCCCAGGAGATAGCTCGACACCGCGCCCGCCAGAAGTTCGTAGACCAGGGCGCAGGAAGCTACCAGGAACACGCTGGCGAGCAGTACGGTCGATTCTTTGCGTGGCATGGTCAAGCCGTGCTCCGCAGAATCCGAGGCGCCTCGCGATCCGTCCGTTGCGGCGCGACCTGGCCGCGGCCGCGAGATGCGCGAACGGCAGGGGGCGGACGAGGGCAGGGGGCCGCAGATCCGTCAACGCGCCTCAGGGGCTCGGCGGCGCTTCGGGGGCCTCGAGCGGCGGCACCTGGATCTTGGCCCTGGCCTTACTGCTCGACTCGGACGGCGACGCAATGGCGGCGGCGATGATGATGGCCAGGCCGATCATCATGCAGCCGATGATCACGCCGAGCGCCGTGTTCTGGTCTTCCTCGATTTCCTTGCGCACCGAGAAGGGCGTCAGCTTTTCGATCAGGAAGTAAGCGATCAGGAAGAAGAGCAGCCCCACGGCCGAATAGATCAGCGTCGACACCAGCCCGGACAGCTGCACGTCAGAAAGCAACCCCTCCATACGATCTCCTCTCGAACCTTCTTGCGAAAGCGAATCCTGCGAAGCGGAATTCCGCTACTTGCCGTGGTAGTGTCCGTGGGTGCGGCCAAAGTGGTGGTAGTAGGGGCCGCGGCTCACGTGCCGGCTGCCGTGTCGCACGCTCTTGGTTTGCTTGACCGGCTTGGCGAGGCCCCAGCCGGCGTAGCTCGCCCAGAACGCCAGTCCGGTCATCGCCGTCATTGCTCCGATCGCGATCTTGGCTGCCATGATCAGGCGCTCCTCTTCCGCTAGTCGTCCGCGTGCTTCTGGCCCTGGAAGCTTCCGTAGCGCACAAGTTCGAACAAAGGCAGCAGCAGCGCGAGAATGGTGGCGATGATGAAGTACCGCTGGAGCATGACGCCTTGGTAGACGCTCACCGTCACGGTCTCCCGCCGTGGCGTGTTGCCGTAGTTGCCCTTGCCGCCATCGCCGCGAAGCGCGAGGCGGTAGGCCCCCGGCTTGTCGATGCGGAACGACTGGCTGTCGCTCCGGCTCCCTTCCGACCAGCTCTCCCCGCCGGAATAGCCGTGGTAGTAGGAGAGTTCCTGGGTGAAGGAGACCACGGGCTGCTTTTGTTCGTCCAGGAGCAGGGCTTCGAGGTAGATCCAGGAATTGTCCACGGGCGCGTGGCACTTGACCTGCATGACCGTGTTGTCCTTGACCACGAGCGGCTCGGAGACGAAGCCCTTGGGGTTCTTCTGCTTGAGGTACTCGTCCGCGCGGACAGTGAACTGGTTGGTACGCGAGCCGGGAATGAGGGAGACGAAGATCAGCACGAAGAGCGCGGCTGCGAACGCGGCCAGGGTCCAGGCGAGATGCTTCCGCCACGGCGGAATGTTGAACGGCTGGCACTTGTGGGCGCCGCGCGGAGTGGGCATTGCCGGGAGTTCGAAGGCCTTCTTGATGATGTCCGGGGAGATGTACTGGCCCACCATCCACTCCAGTTCCCGCTCGGTCCATTCGGCGCATACGATGTCGGGCGGGGCGACCGCGTCGAGGTACCCCACCTTGTCGCCCTTCTGGGCCTGGTAGGTGAACTCGCCCTCGATGTGGTCGATCTGGGCCTGGGACGTTTCGACGACAGTGAACTTCTTGCCAAACAGGCGGAACGATTGCTGCGGGCGGGCCTTCTTGGCATCGATCGGGGCTTTCTGCTTGCTCTTCTTCATGAGGATCCAGTGGCCGTTCTCGAGCTGGAGCCAGGCGTAGCCGGCGGTCGGATTGAAGAGGAGGAATTCGTCCCACCGGTCGGATCCCTCGCGCATGCGCTGCCAGCCGATAACCTCCCACTCCTTGCCCTTGAGGCGGCCCTTGGATCCCAACGGGAGATGGGGGCGGGGGCGTTGGTCGGCCAGGATTTTGCTCAGGATCTTGTGGTCGTCGGATTCGAGATCGAGCACCGACCCGCAGGCTTTGCAGGTGACCATTTCCGCCTGGTCGACGTTCTTGATATCGATGGGCGAGCCGCAGGACGTGCAGGCGATCCGTTCGCTCTTGGCCTTGACCTTGCGTTTGACGAGACGTCGGCGGGCCGGCTTCTGGGTCCCCTCTTGGTCCCCGTCGCTCTTCTGGTTGCCGTTCGATCCGTCGAATGCTGCTTTGCGAAACATGAGCGCGACTCCCCGACAATCCTACGACCATCCGAGCCGGTCGCTGTCCGGCTTGGGCGCTTCCAGCTTGATCTCCTCGGCATCGAGCCAGGTGCCTGCGTAGACTTCGATGCCGTCCTCCACGTATTCCACGGTGAAGACCGCGTCCTCGCCCGAGGCGTCGAAATAGGGGAAGGTGCGGTCCAGGCCAAGCTGGAAGGGGAGGCTCCCCTCGGCTGCCACGAGTTCGGCCTGGTCGATTTCGTCCACGGACACGTTCTTGCCGGCGATGGTGATCGCTTGCCCCGGTTCGATCTGTTCGACGGGCGGAATGACCCCCGGAGATTGGACCTCCTCTTCCAGCGAGTACTCCATCTCGTCTTCGTTGATCCACAGTTCGCTACCGTCATCGCAGCGCAGGAACCACTCTTCCCACAAGCCTTCAGAGTACCGGTACTGGATGTGGCCCATGATGGTGAAGCGCTTGCCGCGGAGCTTGCCCGTGGCATTGAGGTAGAGGGGACTGTCGGTCTCGGCCAGGATGGCCATCTCGCCCATGGCCAGGACGGCCTCGTCCTTGAGGTAGAAGGCCCCGCGGCAATACGCGCAGACCGCCATGGCCGCGAACCGGTCCACCTCGCCCGGTGCGCCGCAACTGGGGCAGTTGATGTTTTTGTACTCGGCCATGCTTGTCTACCGCCGCCGGATGTCCAGCGGAACTGGAGCCATGTCAAGCGCTTCCGAATCGAGATCCCGACAGTCTAGAATGAGAGGACGCTCGCGTCAACCCGTTTTTTGCCGGCGCAGCCACAGGGCCACATGTGGCGCCTCGCCCTACAGTGTCACCCCTGCTTGGGTGGGGGCGGTGGCGGAGCGCCGCCCGGGATGGGCGGGGGCGCGGCAAAGAGCGACGCCACCTCGCCCACCTGGCCCGCAGGCGTCCAGTTGGCCATGCCCTGCTTCCACACCAGCGTCTCGGCCGTGATCGCGCCCTGGCCCACCTGGGTGCGTAGAGCGTTCATGTCAAAGGGGCCGGCTTGCTGGCCGTTGATGGCCGCATAGAAGACGGCCTGCTGGGGCATGGGCGGCGGCCCGGGCTGCTGCTGTTGCTGAGGCTGAGCGGGCTGATTCTGGTTCTGCATGGCCGCCTGCATGCCGCCGGTGACCACGCCGCCCATGCCGAGCCCCGCGATCATGCCCATGGGGCCGCCGCCGGCGTTCGGGTTCTGCGCCATGTCGCCGATGGCGTCGGCCGTCTTGAGCTGCGTGTAGGCCTGCAGGTTTCCGAGGACCCCCATCTTGGCCCGCTGGTCGAGCGCCTCCTCCACCTCCGGGGGCATGGAGATGTTCTCGATCAAAAACTTGGTGAGCTGGAGCCCATACTCCGTGAATTCGGGCTGCATCTGCTCGGTCAGTAGATCGCCGAGTTCGTTGTAGTTGGCGGCCAGGTCCAGCGCTGCGATCTTGCTTTCGCCCAAAGCGTCGGGAAAGCGGCTGGCCAGGATGTTCCGAAGCTGGTCGTTGATACCGTCCGTGTCGAAGTCGGGGTTGGTGCCGGCGATCTGGCGGATGAACTGGCCGGGGTCCTCCACGCGAAAGCAGTAGGTGCCGAAGGCGCGGAGGCGGATGGGACCGAATTCGGGGTCGCGCAGCATGATGGGGTTGGCTGTGCCCCACTTCTGGTCCGTGAACTGCTTGGTGTTCACGAAGTAGATGTCGCACTTGAAGGGAGAATTGAAGCCGTACTTCCAGCTGGCGAGCGAGGTGAGCACGGGGATGTTGCGCGTGGTGAGCGCGACCCGGCCGGGCCCGAAGATGTCGCCCAGCTGTCCCTCGTGGAGGAAGACGGCCGACTGGCTCTCGCGCACGATGAGTTGCGCGCCGTTCTTGATCTCGTTGTCCCCGCGCGGGAACTTCGAGACCAGCGTATCTTGGCTGGCGTCGACCCACTCGATGACGTCGATCAGCTGGCCTTTGACCTTGTCCCATAGCCCCATGATACATCCTCCCTGCCTTTGACCGTCTCCGACTAGCGCCCGCGCACGCGCCCGTTTCGTCTTGCGCATGCCGTGCGCGATTCTATCACACGTGTGCACCGGCGCCCAAGAGAAAATCCTCGGCGCGCTGCGCCGGCTAGGCGTCCCGGTTGTAGTCGCCTCCTGCGTCGGCCTGACGGTCCTGGCCGGCCCCCGGAACCACGCCATCTTCTGCCCGGTCGCCGTCCCGGCCGGCATTTTGGGCGGTGGCGTCCGGATCCGCGACGCCCGCCATGCGCGAGCCCACGAATACAATCGCCCACGCCACCAGGAGGGTGACGTTGGCCATGCAGTAGTTGGTACCGACGAAGTCGCCGGTCTCGCGCGCGAGCTGGAGGGTCCAGTAGAGTTCCGCCAGGATCGGCAGCATGAAACTGATGACGGCGGGGAAGATGCCGGAGGCCTGATAGGCCACGAGTACGGTCCAGACGTGTACCACGAGCAAGAGTACGAAGAGCACGGGATACGCCAGCGATGCGATGGCGCAGCCGAATCCCCTGCTGGCTCTGTTCGCGTCCATGGGAGGATCTCCTCTCGTCCTGCGCGGTCCGCTGGCGGCCCACAAACGCGGCCGCGGGCGCGCCTGTTCGTCATGCGTCCATTGGTTATCATGGTAGCATCCGCTGCGGTCGCCCGCTACTACAATTCGCCCGGATTTTTGGAATGCCTCGCTCTGCCTGGCAGGGCTCACGTTTCCGGGCTTGCAGCGCGGCGGCGTTCTGGCTATATACGACCGGAAGATGGCTGCACGGGGCGCGAAACGGGAGCAGGCCCGGCGTCCGGGCCCCGCCGCCCGGCGGAAGAGGAGCGTGCATGGGACGACTCATGATCGGCATCTCGGGCGTGCGCGGCGTGGTGGGCGACAATCTCACGCCCGAACTGCTCGTGCGCCTGGGCCAGGCCTTCGGGACGTACGTGGATTCCGGCACCGTGGTGGTCGGCCGGGACACGCGGGTCTCGGGCGATATGGTGAAACACGCGGTCTTCTCGGGACTGCTCTCGGCCGGCTGCAAGATTGTGGACGTGGGCGTCTGCGCCACGCCGTCGGCCGCCATGATGATCAAGGCACGCAAGGCCGACGGCGGCATCGTGATCTCGGCGAGCCACAATCCCATCGAATGGAATGCGCTCAAGTTCTTCCGCGAGGACGGGATCTACCTTAACGAGGAGCAGGGCAGGGCGCTTCTGGACATCTACTACGGCAGCGACGCCAAGAAGGTTACGTACGACAAGCTCCACGCGGTCGAGCTCGACGGCAGCGCCTGCGAGCGGCACCTCAAGCGCGTCCTCAACATCGTGGACGTGCGGGCGTTGCGCAAGCGCAAGTTCCGCGTGGCCCTCGATTGCTGCAATGGCGCGGGCGTGGAACTCGCCCAGCAGTTTCTGCGCCGCATCAACGCACGTGTCACTCCGATCCACTGTGTGCCCAACGGCTACTTTCCCTACGATCCCGAACCGACCTTCGAGCACGTGACCGACCTGGTGCGGCTGGTGAAGGGCACCAAGGTGGACGTGGCTTTTGCCATGGACGCCGATGCCGACCGCATCGCCACGGTCTCGGAGAAAGGCAGGTACATCGGCGAGGAATGCAGCTTGTGCCTCGCGGCCAAGTACATCCTGGATCACACGCCCGGGCCGGTCGTGACCAACCTCTCGACCACGCGGCGCATCGACGACGTGGCCGCGTCCTTCGACTGCGAGGTGGTGCGCACGCCCGTGGGCGAGGTGAACGTGGCCGAGAAGATGGAGGAGCTCGGTGCGCCCGTGGGCGGGGAAGGCAACGGCGGTGTGATCGACCCGCGGGTCCATCCGGGCCGGGACGCCCTTACGGGCATGGCGATCATCCTCCAGCTCATGCTGGAATCGGGGCTCTCCATCTCCGAACTCGTATCCGAGATCCCGCGGTACTATCTGATCAAGGCCAAGGTCGCCTGTACCAAGCGGCAGCTCGCCCCCGTTCTCGACACGCTGGCCAAGCAGAAGGCCGAACGTGTGGACGCCCGCGACGGCGTCAAGCTCGACTTCAAAGACGGCTGGGTACACGTGCGCGCGTCGAACACGGAGCCGATCGTGCGCGTCTACGCCGAAGCGCGTACCAAGAAGCGCGCAACCGCCCTGGTGGACAAGCACCGTCGCCTGGTCGAGCGTGTCGTCCGCAAGGACGGCAAGCGCTGATTCCTCGCGGACCCTAACACGTTGACAGCCCTAGGCTTTCGTTGCCCCCGGCCGGGGTTGGGCGGGCAACGAGGACGCCGTCGCGGTCGCGGAATACGCGTGCGGAAAAAGACCGGCCGACGGTACCGAAAACGTCGAAGAAACAGGAAGGCGCCTTTTCCCAGGAGGTGCAGGCGTGCGTCTTCCTGCAATCTGTCTGTTCGGGCTGGTGGCGTGGGCCGCGCTGATGCTGACGGCGGCGGGCGCCGAACGGGAGAGCCGGTTTCAGAAGCAGCAGGCCCGGGCGGGCATGCTCTCAACGGTCATTCCCCGCCTCATGCCGCTCCACGAAGAACTCGAAGCGCCCGAGGCCGGGGACTGGCTGTACGCACACCGCGAGCCGGGGCAGACCTTCCGTCAGTACGTGGAGGGCGCGTGCAGCCTGCCAACGCCCGAGCGGCGTGTCATCTACGTGCAGCCATTGGGCACCTTCACCAAGGACCAGCGGCGCATCCTGGTTCTGACGGCGAAATTCCTGTGCCTCTACTTCCATCTCAAAGTCCGGCTGCAGAAGCGTGAGCCGCTGGAGGCGATCCCCGCGCGTTTCCGGCCGGTGCGGGCCACCTCCGGGGCGGCGCAACTCAACATCGCCTACATGCTCGGCACGTACCTGCGCCATGCCTTTCCCGCGGACGCGGCTGCGCGCGTGGCTGTCACGAGCGCGGATCTCAAGCGGCCGGCGGGGCGCAAGCTGACGAGCGTCTACGGGATGGCGTACCTCTACCACCGCACGGCCATTGCGTCCGTGCATCGCATGGGGAGTCCGGACGGGGGCCGGCAGGCGTTCCGGCGGTGCCTCCGCCGCACCCTGAAACTCGTGACCCACGAGACGGGGCATGCCCTGTCCATGCGTCACTGCAAGCGCATGGCCTGCAACCTGAACGGGCGCAATTCCCTGATGGAGATGGACCGCAAGCCCCTGTGGCTCTGCCCGCATTGCGCGGCCAAGGTCTGCTGGGGAAGCGGAGCGGACCCGGTGCGGCGCTTCGAGCGGCTACGCGACTTCTGCGGCAGCCATGGGCTCACGGAGGAAGAGCAGTTCTTCGCCAAGTCGGCGCGAGCCCTCGGCCGATGGTCCCGGCTGGCCTGGCTCCAGGCCCGTCCGGATTGGAAAGCGCCGGCCGGACAGCGACACGCGGGCATGGCCTCTGCCGGGCGCACTCGTGGCAGCGCCGCGCGCGACCCAGCCCCCCGCCTGGGCACACAGATCCTGCTGCCCGCTTCCTACAGGCGCACCCGGAAGGACGAAGAGTAGCCGGCCTCTGTTTACGCGTACGCGTCGATGATCTGCCCGGCGATTTCCATCTTCTGCGCAGCCACCTGATTCTCGATCTGCACGGTGAGGAGCTCCTTGGCGAGTTCCTCCTGCATCTGTTGGGCGGAACGGAGAAGCTGGATGAGAGACCCGGTCTGGGTGGGGGCGAGGCTCGAGCTGGGGGCGCTGACTTGCATGCCAGTGACTCCGGCCGACCAGTGGGCGCACGGAGAGGCGCGGTGCCTCTCCCGTAGCGTTATCGGACGCCTGGTGCGTGGCTTGAGGCCAAATACAGGGAAAGAGGCGGAGTCCGCGCGGACAAGGACCTTGACGGCCGTTGACAGGCATCTGTTGCGCCTTACACTGGACCGCACGCCGCGTACGCTGCGCGCGCCTGTCCACCGGTCCGCAGCCGACCACCCCCAGGAGCCCCCATGAACGTCATCGTCATCGTATTGGACAGCCTGCGGGCCGATCACGTGGGCGCCTATGGCGGCACGGTCCAGACGCCGCACATGGACCGCCTGGCTGCGGAGAGCGCGCTCTTCGAAAACGCCTATGCCGAGAATTTGCCTACCTTTCCTTGCCGCACGGCCTGGTGGACGGGGCAATTCCTCTTTCCGTCGCGCGGCTGGACGCCGCTCAAGGAGTCGGATCGCACGCTCGCCGAGGCGCTCTACTCCCAAGGCATGCGGTCGGCGCTCATCTCGGACACGTATCACTTCCACAAGCCGGCGTACAATCCGGGACGCGGCTTCGACACGGTCGAGTTCATCCGCGGGCAGGAATACGATCCCTGGGTGGTCACGCCGGTGGCCGTGGATCTCGACCGCTTCCATCGGCTGCGCGGGGACGCTTCGGACGACCGCTGGAAGTCCTGTTTCACGCAGTACCTCCGCAACCGGACCCGGTTCGAGACCGAGGAAGATCACTGCGCGCCGCGGACGTTTGCCGCGGCTATGCAGTGGCTCGAACGCGTCGCCTCCCACCAGCAGGACGACCTCTTCCTGTGGCTGGACAGCTTCAGCCCGCACGAGCCCTGGGATCCGCCTGAGCCGTACCGATCCCAGTACGATCCGGACTACACCGGTCAGGAGCTGATCGATCCCGTGCCCGGAGCCGTGGAGGGATACCTGACGCCCGCGGAAGTTCGGCACACGCACGCGCTCTACTGCGGCGTGGTAACGCTGGTCGACACCTGGATGGGGAGGTTGCTCGACAAGCTCAAGGCGCTCGGGCTGTGGGACAACAGTCTGATCATGGTGATGAGCGACCATGGCGAGCCGTTCGGCGAGCACGGCATCATCCGCAAGGCAGGCGCCTGGAACCACGACTACCTGACGCGCATCCCGTGGATCATCCGCCATCCCGAGGGCCTCGGCGCGGGGCAGCGTTTCTCCGGGTTCGCGCAGCCGCCCGATCTTCTGCCCACAATTCTGGATGCGCTGGGCCTGGAGACCGATCTCCCGCTCCAGGGAAGCAGCCTGATGCCCGTGCTCCGGGGGGAACGGGCCGCCGTACGCGACTTCGCGGTCAGCGGCTGGCACAACCGGCAGTGGTCCATCCGCACCGAGGAGTGGGCGTTCTTCCTGGACGTGGGCGCGGGCTTGCCCCATCGTCTCTATCACCGCCAGCAGGATCCCGCGGAGAGGGAGGATCTGGTCGCACGGGAGCCGGATGTGGCCGATCGGCTGGAGCTGCGACTGCGGCGGTTTGCCGCGCAGGTGGAGCGCTCGCGCAATGGGCTCTGCACAGCATGAGATGGCTGCGCGCGCCTGCGGGCAGGCGGGCCTTGTTCCGCGGCCGCACAGCGAAATTTGCGGGATTGATACGAATGGGGTACAGTAAAGGGTGAACGCAGCGGTGAGGGGGCGGCTCGTGCCTTTGAGGAGACCGCCCGTGCGTATACCGACCACCCTCATGGCCCTGGGTTGCCTGGGCCTTGTCCTGCTTCTGACGCTCTACGCTGACTGGTCCGCCGTGGCGGATGGCCCTGCCCCCAACAAAGCGGCCGGGCACCGATCATCCCATCCTGAGGAGGCCCCCATGCCGAATGTATCGCTCAACAAGCTCACGCCAGAAGAGGCCCGTGTCATCCGCGACAAGGGCACGGAGGTCCCGTTTTCCGGCGAATATACCGACTGCGATGCGAAAGGCCTGTACGCGTGCCGCCAGTGTGACGCGCTGCTCTTCCGTTCGTCGGACAAATTCCACGCGGGGTGCGGCTGGCCGGCTTTCGACGACGCGATCCGCGGCGCGGTCAAGCGTCAGCCGGACGCAGATGGCCGGCGTGTGGAGATCGTGTGCGCCACGTGCGGGGGGCATCTGGGCCACGTGTTCGGGGGAGAAGGGTTCACGCCCAAAAATACGCGGCATTGCGTGAATTCGATCTCCATGCGGTTCCTGCCGGCGGACAAGGTCGAGCTGGGGCGCGCCGTGTTCGCAGCCGGCTGCTTCTGGGGCGTGGAGCACCTCTTCCAGCAGGCGCCCGGCGTGCTCGAGACCACGGTCGGCTATACGGGCGGCACCACCGAGCAGCCGACCTACGAACAGGTTTGCAGCCACAGGACCGGACACGCCGAAGCCGTGGAGGTGCGCTTCGACCCGGTGCGCACGACCTTCGAGCGCCTGGCCAAGCTCTTCTTCGAGATCCACGACCCTACGCAGGTCAACCGCCAGGGGCCGGACCGGGGCAACCAGTACCGCTCGGCCGTCTTCGTGCAGGACGAAGAGCAGGAGCGCGTGGCGCGCGCCCTGATCGACCGGCTGCGGGCGCAGGGGCTGGACGTAGCCACGCGCCTCGAACCCGCGGCGCATTTCTGGCCCGCCGAGGACTACCATCAGGACTACTATGAGCGCAAGGGCTCCGAACCCTACTGCCACCTGCGGCGCACGCGCGACTGGACGCCCCTGAACGACGGGGAAGCGGCTGCAGGGCCGGGAAAGGCCGACGAAGCCGCGCGCGCGTCGCAGACGGGCGGATGACGGCCACGCGTAGCTCCGGTCGCGGGCAGCAGAGGCCGATGCCGCGCAGGATTGACGGCACCAGCGCGAAGCCCTCGACGCGGGGCGTCTCGCGCGCGGCTGACGTGCGGGCCGTCACCCCCTGCTCGCTGTACGAACTGGAGCGCGCAGATCTCGAGGCCATGATGGCCAAGTCCCCGTCCATCCGCGCGTCCCTGGAAGCGGCCGACCAGCAGCGACGCCAGGAACTCGCGCGTCTCGAGGCGTCTCACACGGATCCTTAGCGAGGCGGCCCGCCGCCACGCAGCGGGAATCCTCACACCGCTTCTCAGCTGGCGCACCGCAAGTCTCCTCCTGCCCACGGCTTACCTCTTGCATGGGCAACTTCCTCCGGATATACTCATCGCTGGACAGGTCCTCAGACCGATGGGGGGGAGATCGTGGATGCACAGAAGAGCCTAGAGCCCCAGCCGCAAGGCCGGGGGCGGGGCGGCTGGCTGGGATTTGCCGTCGTTCCCCTGGTGCTGTTGCTGACCGCGGGCGGTGGCGGGTTGGTGTTGCTCAACGAGGCGCGCTCGCGCCGGAGCGAAGAGCAGGAGCGCGCGCGCCAGGAGCTCGATCGTCTCCTGCGCCAGGCCCGCGAACTGGGGGCGGCGTACGTCAGCCAGCGCCAGGCGGAGCGGACCGATGCCCAGGAACGGCTGGCGGCGCTGGCCAATGCCGTGGCGTCCGACGTGCAGGCGCGGCTCCAGACGGCCATTGCGGACCGGCAGATGCGTGTGGCGCGCGAGGCTGCGCTGCGCTCGCAGCGGGCGGCGGAGCGCCTCGCCGAGGAGAAGAGGGCGCTGGTGCAGCAGCGGGAGCGCGAGCAGGAAGAGTTGGCCAAGTACAAGAAACTCGTGCTCGAGCTGCTCCGCGCGCAACCCAGCCTCAAGCCTTCGGCGCTCGGCGAGGAAGAGGAGGACGAATCCGGGCTGGCTGCGCGGCCGCCGGTCGAAGAGGCGGAGATTCTGCTTCCAGCGGAGATCGAGACGCCCGCCCTCGGTTCCGTTGGGGAGCACGAAACGGGTGGGGGGCTTCGAAAGGGGACCGAGCCGCCCGGAGAGGAGGTAGACGCTGCGGGCGAGGGACTGACCGTCGGGGACGTGCCATCCAGCGAATCCGGGGGCGTGGTTGAGGCGGGAAGGCGCCGGCCGACCGGGGCGTCCCACTGGGCACGGGATGCGGACCGGTGGCAGGCGGAACCGGACGACGCGGATTGGCCGGAACGCCTGCTGGCAAAATGTGGACGGGACCTGGCGACGCTCGTGAAGCCCGGCTGCGTGCTGACCGTGACCAATGAGCTCGGGCATTCCGTTCTGCGCCTGGGGGCCGAAGAACCGGAGACGCAGGCGATGGTGGCCGAATCCGAGCGGACCTTCCTGTTCCCCGTGAAACCGCAGGCACGCCGCTGGCGGTTGCGCGTGCAGGCGTACGATGTGCGCGTGCCCCCTCCGCCCGCTCCCCGGGAACTGGCCGAGCGGTTGGAGAGCGACTTGGCGCTGGGCGGGCGGTCGGACATCCGCGGTGTGCTCTACGAACCGAACGGCGAACCTCTTCTGCTCTTTCCCGCGGATGCGCCGTCGACAGAGCAGCTGGCGCTGCCACCGAAGCTGGGGTCCTGGACCCGGACCGTCTCTCGCGGGGCGCCCAAGGTCACGCGGCTCGATACCTTGCCCGACCTGCATCCCTGTTCCTGGCGCATCGGCATGCAGATGGCCGTGCCCGATCCCGCGCTCTGGGTGCGCGTGCAGCGCATGCTGGAGGCGGATGCGCGCTGGGCGGGGCTGGTGGCCGCTGCCGTGTTGCTGACCCTGGGCAGCCTGGTCGCGGGAGGCCTGGGCTTGCGTCGCCGGCGAAGTGCGCGGCGTGAAAGCAAACGGCGCGGCCGCGACGGCCCGCGCCTGGTCCGCCGGGACGGCGGGCGGGTGGTGAGCGAGGACGCCAAGATCGTGGTGGCTGAGGTCGGCGTGGCCGAGGCTGCGGACGAAGCGGGAACGGGGGGCGAGGAGGGAACCGTTCGTGTGCGGTTCCGGCCCGGCAGCCTCAAACGCCTGCAGGCCACCCACCGCGGTTCGGCGCACGCCAGCGGCAGTCGGATTCTGGACCACGCCCGCAGTCCCATGCTGCGGGCCCTGGTCACGCGGGTCCGGCCGACCAAGCCCCGCACCGCGGGAACACAGTCCGAGGGCGAGCCATCGCAAGCCGCAGCAGGCGGAGGCGCGGCGCGGACGCAGGCCTTGGCGGAGGCCCGCCAGGCGCTGGCCCGTCACGCCGTGGGACGGAAGAGCACGTAGCGTATGGCAGGAAGGGGGAGAATCCCTCGGCAGACGCGGGTGTGAAGGGGATTGCATTTATGTACGAAGACTACTGGCATCTCAACGACAAGCCGTTTCGAAACACCCCGGATCCTCATTATCTCTTCTTCTCGCAAGAGCACGAAGAGGCCATGACGCGGATGCTCTACACCCTTGCCGAAGGACAGGGCGCCATGATGCTGACGGCCGACTACGGATGCGGGAAGACCACGCTCTGCCGGGTGTTGCTGGATGAACTCGATCCCCAGCGGTTCGAGGTGGCGCTGGTGCCGTATCCGAACCTGACCGGCACCGAGCTGCTGCAGGAGATCCTCCGCCAGTTCGGGTGCGAAACCCAGGGCCTGACGAAGGTGGAGCTGCTGCACCGGCTGGGCGACTGCCTGCTTGACAACCAGGCCCGGGGATGTAGTACACTGATCATCGTGGACGAGGCCCAAGTGGTGCTTGAGCGCATGACCATGGAGGAGATCCGGTTGCTCCTCAATTTCCAGCAGGATCGGCGGTTCTGCCTCACGCTGCTCCTCCTCGGGCAGCCGGAACTGCGCGAACGCGTGGAGGCGATGCCGCAGCTGCGACAGCGTCTCAGCATTCGGTATCACATCGGGCCTTTCGGCGAAGAGGACGCCATACATTACCTCGGCCACCGGCTGGCCGTGGCGGGGGCGTCGGACGAACTCTTCACGCGCGGAGCCGAACGCCTCATCGCATCCGCCGGCGAGGGGGTGCCCCGGCGCATGAACAACCTCGCCGACATGTCCCTGCTCGTGGGCTTCGGACAGAAAGCCCCTGTCGTCGATGATGCGATCGTGCAGCAGGTGGTGACCGATATGGACGGCTGACGCCGCCGTCACCTTTCTGCGCACCGTGATGCCTGGGATCGCATCCGAGGCCCGCGCTGTCCGCGTCGATCCAAATGGGACCGGATGCCATGAGCGCAGAACATCCCTCTCCCAGAGGTCGTGGAAGCGGAGGGATCCGTTTCAGCGACCTCGATGCCTCGTCAACCAGTGACGCGGAGCCGCGCGAAGCCTCGGCGGAGGCTGTGGCCGTGGATTGGCTCGACGAGATTGGATTCGACTTTGAACCGGATGATGACGCGGAAGCGATCGAGCGGGAGAAGCGGCCGCAGGAGTCCGTGACCGCGGAGGAGGACATTCTGGCCTTCACGGCCCCCCGGGTGAAACAGCCGCCGGCCGCCTCCGGAGAGGAGCAGCGCGGCGACTATCCGTGGAACGCGACCGTGGACGACACGACCCTGGTCGGTGAAGCCGTGGACCTCGGGCACATGGGCGGGGAGGCGCGGCAGTCGGACGGCGGACGCTCTGAGGCGGCGCTCGGGGAAGAAGACGGAGTGGACCGCGAAGAAAAGACGCGTGTGATTCATCGCGAAGAGGAGACCGCGTCCGGAGACGATGCCGCAGCAGACGCTCCTGCGCCGCAAGACGACAAGGCGGCGGAGCATGTCGCACAAGACGAACGGGGG
>CAZBZG010000076.1:0-17369 GCA_964496245.1 uncultured Planctomycetaceae bacterium
GTCGGCATCCAGAGCCTGCACACGGACATCAGCACCCGAACCGGCGAACGGCGGATCGTGTTCACGCTCGAATCGCGGCCCGACCTGCCGTAGAACGGCGACATTCGCGCGTGAGAACGCGTCCGAAGGTCCGTCTGCGCGACCGCATTTCGAAAACCCCTTGACTTTGCCAGTGGATTCGTTACCGTAAGCCCCCGGCGATCTGAGGCAGGGCTGCGGCCAGGCAGCGGGTTGCCGAGGACAGATAGAACGGACTGAGGCCGGACGAAGCGCGTCACGCGAAGCGTGCCGGCAGAAGGAACCGAGAGGACGCCCTGGAGGCGGCTCTCGGTTTTTTTTGTGCCCGTCGGTCCGCGCTGTCGGAACAAAGCCGTACGAAGGCGTCTTGCACGGAAAGCCAACCCCATGCGAATCGTCGTGACCGGCCCCAAATGTTCGGGGAAGACCCGCATCGGCACCGCTCTGTCCCAACGGCTGAACATCCCGTTCGCGGACCTGGACGACCTCGTGCTCGCCCGGGCCGGTGAACAGGGCCTGCCCGCAGACTCCTGCGCCCGGCTCTTTGGCACGCTCGGGGAGGACGCGTTCCGCCGCCTGGAGCGGGAGACCCTCGCATCGCTCGATCGGCAGGGGTTCTTCGTGCTCGCGACCGGCGGTTCCACGCTTCTCGACCACCGCTCGCGCCACCTCCTGCGCCCCGCATCGCTCTGGGTCTACCTGAAAGCAGGGGCCGACCGCCTGTGGGAGCGCATCGAGCAAAACACGCTGCCCGCCTATCTGCAGGGCACGGACGATCCGCGCGCGCAGTTCGCGCGCCGTGTCGTATGCATCGACGAGGTGCTCGCGCCCCGCTGCGACCTGCACATCCACACGGAAACGGACGACACCGATGCCATCCTCGACGAAATCGTGGAGCGCCTCCAGCAGGAACTGGCCGTGCAGGCGAACGCCCCGAATACGCTCGGCGACATCGTCCGCCTGACCACCTTCGGCGAAAGCCACGGGCCCATGATCGGCGCGGTGCTCGACGGCGTCCGGCCCGGCCTGCCCCTGTCGGCCGCGGACATCCAAAGGGATCTGGACCGCCGCCGCCCCGGCCACAGCCCCGTCGCCACCGCCCGCAGGGAACCGGACGCGGTCGAGATCGTCTGCGGTGTGTTCGACGGGAAGACCACGGGCGCTCCCATCGCCATGCTGATCCGGAATGCGGACAGCCGCTCTTCGCACTACGAGGCGATCAAAGACCTCTTTCGCCCCGGACACGCGGACTTCACCTTCTGGCAGAAGTACGGCATCCGCGACCATCGCGGCGGCGGACGGTCGTCCGGCCGGGAGACCGCGCCCCGTGTGGCCGGCGGCGCTGTAGCGCGGAAGCTTCTCGCCGAACGCGGCGTGACGGTCCAAGCCTACACCACGCAGATCGGCGACATCGCGGCCGAACGCATCGATCACGATCAAATCGACCGGAATCCGGTGCGCTGCCCGGACGCTGACGCAACCCCGAGGATGGAGGCGTTGATCCTGAAAGCCAAGGAGCGGGGCGACTCGGTCGGCGGGCTCGTGCAGGTGGAGGCCAATGGCGTGCCGCCCGGCTTGGGCGACCCGGTCTTCTCCAAGCTGGACGCGCGGCTGGCTGCGGCGCTCTTCTCCCTAGGAGCGGTCAAAGGGGTCGAGTTCGGCTCCGGTTTCGCCTGCGCCACCCTGCGGGGATCGGAACACAACGACCCCATGGAGGACGGCGCATTCCTCTCGAACCATGCCGGTGGCATCCTCGGCGGCATCTCTTCGGGGCAACCCATCCTGGCGCGCGTGGCGGTCAAGCCCACTCCTTCGGTGGCGACAGAACAGAAGACCATGGACGTGCATGGACGGAATCGGAGGCTGAACATCGAGGGGCGCCACGACCCCTGCATCGTGCCCCGCATCGTACCGGTGGTCGAGGCCATGGTGGCGTTGACGCTCCTGGATGCATGGGAAATGCAAGCGCGCCTCCGTCCGGACTGGGCGCAATCTTGCGGAGCGCAAACATGAACTGCGTGACCGACGGCGGCAAACCCATCGGCGACATGTTCCTGCATCGCGAACAGAGCGCAAAAGGATCAAGCACCATGGACATCGAAGCATTTCTGGCGTGCACCAGCTTGCCCGCAACAGTCGCGCGGTTTCTGCGCGAGGCGCCATCGACGACGGTGGCGCGCAGCATTGGCGACCTGGAACACCTGGCCTGCGGCCGCAACGACGCTCTCCAGACGACCGTCTCCTATGACGTGTCTGAGGCCGGACACATCGACGAGGTGGACGTGGTACGGATGCGCAACGGGATAAGCGCAAATTACCGCGAAGCCTACATGCGCCGCCGCGATCCGGAGTGCATGGTGGTGGCCGACCGCAACCCGTCCGACAAGCCGCATTTCAGCGAACGATACGATTTTGTCTTCGACGAACTCAAGCAGGAGACGTTCTCCTGGCTCGGCACGCAGGACCTGGCGGTGTTTGCCTTCGCCATGGGGCAGCCGGGGCTCGGAGCCGACGCGCTCGCGATCTGCCCGGCCAATGCCGGCTTCTTCGCGTTCGGCCTCGGATTGCTCCAGGGCGTGGTCGATGTCGAAGCGCTGGGACGCGAGTTCAAGACCGGGACGATCATCTACGTGGCACCGCCCTTCCGCCACTCCCATTTCGACGGAAAGCAGGTCGTGGTGCATGACCGGGGAGAGGTGCACGAGATCTTCTCCTACAACCTCTATCCCGGCCCGAGCGCGAAGAAGGGCGTCTACGGGGCGCTGATCGAACTGGGCGAACAGCAGGGCTGGGTCACGGCCCATTGCTCCGCCGTACAGGTCGTCACCCCGTACGACAACATCGTCACCTTCATGCACGAAGGGGCGAGCGGCGGCGGCAAGAGCGAGATGCTGCAACAGCCTCACCGCGTACCAGACGGCCGGTTGCTGCTGGGGCGCAACCTCTCAACCCACGAACAGCGGTTCCTGGAAATCCCACGCACGTGCGACCTCCACCCGGTCTGCGACGACATGGCGCTCTGCCATCCCTCGATCCAGAAAGGCCGGGGCATGCTCTCGGTCGCAGATGCGGAGAGCGGATGGTTCGTGCGGGTGGATCACATCACGGAATACGCGACCGATCCGGACCTGGAGCACCTGACCATCCATCCGGGCCAAAGCCAGCTCTTCCTGAACATCGCTGCCGTCCCCGGCGGCACCGGGCTGATCTGGGAGCACATCCAGGATGCGCCCGGAACGCCCTGCCCCAATCCCCGCGTCGTCATTCCGCGTGCGATCGTGCCCAACGCGGTCGATGGCGACGTGCAGGTCGACATCCGCTCCTTCGGCGTGCGCACGCCCCCCTGTACGCGGGAGCACCCGAGCTACGGAATCATGGGCCTGTTTCACGTGCTGCCGCCCGCGCTGGCGTGGTTGTGGCGGCTGGTCGCCCCGCGCGGCCATGCCAACCCGAGCATCGTGAAGACCAGCGGCATGAGCAGCGAGGGCGTGGGCAGCTACTGGCCGTTCACACCGGGGAAGAAGGTCGCTCAAGCCAACCTCCTGCTGGATCAGTTCCGCAACGCGCCGGCGACGCGGTACGTGCTGATCCCGAATCAGCACGTCGGCGCCTGGCAGACCGGGTTCATGCCGCAATGGCTCGTGCGCGACTATCTGGCGCGGCGCGGGCATGCGCGCTTCACGTCCGATCAGATTGTGCCGTCGCGCTGCCCGCTGCTCGGATACGCCCTGCAGAGCATGCGCATCGAAGGCAGCATGATCCCGCGCTGGTTCCTCCAGGTCGATACGCAGCCCGAAGTCGCCCCCGAAGCCTACGACGCCGGCGCACGCATCCTGACCGATTTCTTCCGAAAGCAACTCGGGAAGTACATGCAACCGGATCTGGATGGGCTGGGACGAACGATCATCGACTGCTGTCTGGCCGGCGGATCGGTCGAGGACTTCGCCGCCCTGCTGGAAGGGGAGGACTGAGATGCGCCCAGCCGTCTTCTTGGACCGCGACGGCACCCTGATCGAGGATCGCGGACACCTGCGCGACCCGGACGAGGTGGTGTTCTTCCCGGATACGATCCCCGCCCTGCTGGACCTGCAGGAGCAGGCGCTCCTCTTCATCGTCACCCACCAGTCCGGCATCGCCAAGGGTCTGGTCACCGCCGGCGAGGTGGACGCGGTCAACCGCCATGTGACCGAACGCCTGGCGCAAGCCGGCGTCCCGATCCAACAGGTCTACTGCTGCCCCCACGACCGCGCCGAGGGCTGCCCATGCGTCAAGCCCAATCCCCATCACCTCCACGAGGCCGCGCGGGACTACGGCGTGGACCTGCACCGCTCGTTCGTGCTCGGCGATCACCCGCATGACGTCGAACTCGCCCGCCGCGCGGGCGCGACCGGCATCTATCTGCTGACCGGCCACGGCCGTAAGCACCGCGATGAGCTTCCCGCCAGCGTGATGGTGGCCGAAAGCATCGGCGACGCGAGCAGACGCGTCAGCGAAACGCTCGCCAGCCGCTGTTCCGGAACGATTTCCGAATCGCCTGCAGAGGAGGAGGCATGATGAAGTACGCGATTCTTCTGGCATCGGTTCTGATTCAGACCTGTATCGGCGGCCTCTACGCATGGAGCGAGTTCGTCCCGGCGCTGAAGGCCTCCCACGGCCTGTCCACGGCGCAGACCCAGCTGATCTTCGGCTGCCTGATCGCGATGTTCGCCGTTGCCATGGTCGTGGCCGGGCGCCTGCTTCATCGCGTCCAGCCCCGCTGGATCGCCGCGGCCGGCGGGCTCGCCTTCGGCGGTGGCTACTGGATCGCGTCCCGGTCCGGCGGGAATTTTCTTCTGCTGCTGCTCGGCATCGGCGTGGTGGCGGGCATCGGCACGGGGTTCTGCTACGTCTGCCCGCTGACCATGTGCGCCAAGTGGTTCCCGCGCCACAAGGGGCTGGTCACCGGCATCGCTGTCGCCGGGTTCGGCGGCGGGGCGGTCCTGCTTTCCTATCTGGGCGAGCTCTTGTTCGCCCGCGGCATGGGCGTGCTGTCGATCTTCGAAACCGTGGGCCTGCTGTACGGGGCCGCCATCCTCGCGGCCGCACTGCCGCTCCACCTTCCGCAGGGCGAAGCGGCCGGGCGCCCGCCCATCGATTTCGGCCTGCTGACCCGGGACCGCCACTTCTGGGGCTTGGCCCTGGGGATGTTTGCGGGCACGTTCGCGGGCCTGCTCGTGATCGGCAACCTCAAGCCGATGATCCTCTCTGCAGGCGTGGCGTCGTCGGTCGCCACGGCCGCCATCAGCGCCTTTGCCGCGGGCAACGCCATCGGGCGCATCTCCTGGGGCTGGATCGCAGACCGGCGCGGCGCAACCGCCATCCCCCTCTCGCTCGCGTTCCTGGCGGCCATGGTCGCGCTCGCATGGCTCTTCCTGGGTTCGCCGACCGGGGCCATTCTTCTCTCCGCCCTGCTCGGCGCGGGATTCGGCGCGTGCTTCATCGTGTATGCGGCCCAAACCGCGTCGCACTACGGCGCGGATCATCTCGGCGCGATCTATCCGCTGGTCTTTCTGTCCTACGGACTCTCCGGACTGGCCGGGCCCTGGGTCGGCGGCTGGATGTACGACCGCACGCAGAGCTATTCCGGGGCGTTGATCCTGAGTCTCGTGGTCTTGTCGGTGTCGATCGCGGGAAGTCTGACCTTGCTGGGCACCCGCAAGAGAGACGCGTGCGCTGCAGCCGGAGGAGGAGCGACATGAGCGAACCTGTTGTCTCGGTTGTCATGGGAAGCAAGTCGGATGCGGGCGTCATGGATGCGGCCGCCAAGATGTTGGATCGCTTCGGCGTTCCGTTCGAGATGCGGATCCTGTCGGCGCACCGGACACCGGAGCGCGCCGTGGCCTACGGCCAGAACCTGAAAGGCCGGGGCGTGCGCATCGTGATCGCCGGCGCCGGCAAGGCTGCGCACCTTCCGGGCGTCATCGCGGCACTGACAACGCTGCCCGTCATCGGCGTTCCCATGGATACGTCCGACCTGGGCGGACTCGATTCTTTGCTTTCCATCGTGCAGATGCCGGGCGGCGTTCCCGTCGCCACCACGGCCATCGGAAAGCACGGCGCCAAGAATGCCGGATTGCTCGCCGTACAGATCCTCGCCTTGACCGACGCCGCGTTGGCTCAGCAGCTGGCGGATTATCGTGCGGAGATGGCCCGGGACGTGGAAGAGGACGATCGGAGCTTTCACAAGACCGATTGAGGCCTGCACACCGCGCTGTTTTGCTCGGCCGTTTCTGCCGTGCGGCCGCGGCCCGCCCCGCAACCGCAGGCGCCTACGCGCCCTCGAACAGACCCGATCGCGCCAGGATCCGCTCGACGGCTTCCTGGTCGCCGAACTCCTGGCGGAGCCGGCGGGCGACGTCGTTGCCCGCAGGCGCGGGGCCGGCGGGGAGGAGACCGTTCTCCTCCAGAAACGCGCGCAACGCCTGCTGCTTGGCCGGGCCCATGCTGCGGACCGCGCCGTCGGCGACGGCTGCGCGCAGGCCCTCAGCGTCGAGGTCGCGTTCGCGGACCAGCTGCGCGATCTGCTCGACCGTGGCCGCCCCGAATCCGGAGAGATCCCGGAGGCCCCGCAGGTCCGCCGCGGTCAGCGGCCGCGCCCGGCCCTGGCGGCAGAGCTGCAGAGAGCGCTCGAGAATCCGGATCCGTTCCAGCACGGCTGCGAGTTCCTCGGGCGCGCACTCGAGGGCGCGGGCGGCCGCTGGGACGCCCGTGCGCGCCACATACCCCGACAGGCTTCCGCAGGTCTCGCCCGCGATCCGGAGCGCGCGAAAGAGCAGCCCCGCGTCCTCCATCACGTACCAGAGGTGGGCGCCCGCTGCGCCGGTCTCCGCCCCGTCCGCGGTCCACAGGCGCAGCTGCGGCACATCGAGGCGCCGGCCGTACGCCTCCACGTCTTCGTCCGGTGCAGGCGCAGGCGGCGCGGGCGGCTGCCAGGGCGTTGCCGGCGGCGTTCGCCGGTCGGGATCGGAGCCGATCGTGTGCACGCAAAACCGATCGCTCTCGCCGTCCGGAAACCGCGCGCGCCAGTGATCCACCTCGTCCGGCTGGGCCGTGAAGTAGACGACCTGCCGGCCCTGGTCGACGACCTTCACCACCGCGTCCATGATGGCGTCCACGCGGTCCGGATCGGACACGGCCAGGGCTTCGTCCAGAAGCAGGGGCGGCCGCAGCGTGGTCTCCTGCGCGGTCAGAAAGCCGAGCCGGGCGGCGACGAGCAGCTGCACCCGGGTGCCGCTGGAGAGCTGCTCCAGGGCCAGGTTTTCGTTGCCGGCCGTGTCGTGGACGACCAGGCCGGCGTCCGCGTCCGCGGAAACTTGCAGCGCATAGGCGTCGCGCGTGAACGCGCCGAACAGGTCCCGCGCGTTGTCGAGCACCGCGGACGCGCCCTTGTCCGTGCGGGCGTTGAGCGCACCGATCAGAACGTCGCCAACGCTCGCTGCAGCAGCCTGTTCGCGGCGGCGGACGAGCGCGGCGCGCGCGCGGTCCTCGTCGGCCAGCGCAGCCTCGAGCTCGTTGCCCTGGCGCACGCGTTTGAGGTCGTTCTCGATCTCATGAATTTGCTCCACGCAGGCGTCCAGGTCGGCGCGCACCTGCGGGAGCCGGTCCAGCTCCTCCTGGAGCTCCTCTTGCGAGAGGTCGTCCGTCTCCGGCGGAAGTGCGCGCCGCGCCAGGCGGCTATCGATCTCCCGCAGCGCGGCTTCGGCATCGCTTTGCTTCTGCCGGCAGGCCGCATACGCGTCCAGCCGGCCGAGGCGCTGCTGCAGCTCGGCGCGCTGCTCCTGCCACCGGTCCCGCCCGCCGGAAAGCGCGCGCTTCTCTAACCACGCGTCGATGGCCGCCTGCTTGCGGTCCCGCTCCACTCGGGCGTCCGCGAGCTGCTTGGCCAACCCCTCGATGGCGGCGGTCGCTTGCCTGTGCGCCTCGGCGCGCGTACGCAATTCGTCCACAACCGGCGCGATGACTGCTACGTCCTCGAGTTGTGCGGGTTCGGCGTGCCAGCCCGCGAGAAGGTCCTGCAGCTTTCCGCGCGCTGCCGCACAGGCCGCCTCCGCCTCGCGCTTGCGCGCTTCGGCCGCTGCCAGCGCGTCCGCGTCCCGCTCGACCGTATTGCGGATCTCCGCGTGCTCGGCCTGGCGGTCGCGGATCCGGTCCGCTGCCTCGCGCAGGCCGGAGACCTGTTGTGCGGCTGCGGACAGATCGCCCGCGGGGGCGGCGTAGTACGCGGCCAGCAACGCGGACAGGGCCTGCCGGGCGCGGTCCGTGGCTGCGGCCAGTTCCTCCTCCTGTCCGACGCATCCCGCGCGTGTCACGTGGCGCTCGCGCAATCGGTCGAGGATGCCCGCGAACTGGGAGAGGCCGAGTGCATCCCAGGCCCCGGGCGCGACGCCCAGCCGGCTCTGCAGCGTTTCGGCGATCGCCTTCTGCCGCGCAGCCGCGCGTTCGGCGTCATGCGCCGCGCTCCGGGCCAGGGCCGCGGCCTGCTCGCGCCCGCTCAGAAGCGCCTCGTCTCTGGCCCGCGCCTTCAGGTGCGCGGTCAGGCACTCTGCGACCGCGTGCGGGGTCCACGATGTGGGCGCAGGGTCGAGACCGGCCTCCTGGAACGTATGGGCTGCGGACGCGTCCGCGCGCGTTCGGCCGCTCCCCGCGCTTCGCCATTCCCAGAGGCCCAGCCCGACCGGCACGAGCAAGCCGAGCAGGAACCACGGGCTGGCGAACACGCCGAGCGCCGCGATCACGGCAGCCAGGAGCGCGAGCGCGATGCTCGCGGGCGCGCGCGCCTTGCCGCCGGCCCCGGGCGCGCCAGCGGCGTCCGCGAGCCACTGCTCGAGCAGGTACACGGCCTGGTCCGCGTGCCGGGCCGATTCCGCCCGCTCTGCGCGTTCGGCCTCCTGCTCTTGGGCCTGCTGCCGCCAGTAATCCCGGAGCCGCTGGGCAGTGCCCGCGTCCAGGGCCGTCTGGATCGCGTCGGACAGGTTGGGGATCGGCGCATTCTCCGCGAGCCAGGCATCGAGCTGCTTTGCATCCGCCAGGGGTTCGGCTTGCGCGCGCAGGCGCCCCAGCTCCGCGTCCAGGGCGGCCCGCTCTGCGCGGACCTTGGCGCGATCGGCTTCCGCAGCGCGCCAGTCCGCCAGACCGCTCTTCAGCGGCTCGATGTCCGCGGGCCGCGGCGCCGCGCGGAACGGAGCGGCCACCTCTTCCACCGCAGCCGCGGCCCGGGCTTCGCGCTCTTGGGCGTTCTCGTATTCGACGCGTGCGGAGGAGAACGCACCCGCGGCGCTCTGGAACGCTTCTGCGCTCCGCTTGAAGTCGTCGAGGCGCAACGCCGCTTGCTCGCACCAGACCCGGTCGGGCGGCGGTTGCGTGCCGAACCCCGCGCGCGTGCGCGCCTCCTCCTGCCTGGCCCGTTCGGTCTCGGCCGTGCGCATCCGCCCTTCCAGCGCTGCGAACTCGGCGAGCAATCCATCCAGCTCTTCGCCGTCGCCCGCGCGCAGGCCGTCCATGCCCGCCGGAAACGCGTCCAGCGCTTCGGCGGCCCGGTCGCGGGCGTCCCGGGCGTCCCACCGCGCCAGCAGGTCCTGGTACACGGCTTCCCGATGCACGTGTTCCCGGAGACGATCCCGTTGCTGCGCGAGGGAGGCCAGGCGCCGCTCGTCTTCGCGCACCTGCTTCTGATGGGTCCGGACGTCTCCGACCTTGGCGTGTGCCCTCTTGCACTCGTCGGACTCGCCGACGCGCGCCGGGGTATCGCGCTTGAAGCCCAGATCCTTGCGCGCCCGCGCCAGGTCGATGTTGCCGTGAATCTCCCGCCGGATGCGGGCGGCGAGCGCTCTGCCGTCGCTCGCCAGCAGATCCGGCAGCGACATGCGGTACAGCGGCCCCAGGTCCGCGGGCGGCAGGCCGGCGAGCGGCGTTCCGGGTTCGTGCTCGATCGCGAGGAGCACGGACGCGCCGTCCTGCTCGACCGTGGCCCGGGCATGAATGCGCCACGGCTCGTCCACAGCGGCCCAGAGCAGCGCGATCATGGCCTGCGCCGTGCAGGTCTTGCCGCGGGCGTTCGGTGCCCACACCACGTTGAGCCCCGGCACCAGGCCCGCGAGCTGCACGGGCGCGGCCGTGCGGCCGATGCCCAGGAAGAGGCGGACGTCGACGGTGGTGAAGAAGGGCTCACCCATTGCCGCCCTCCCGCTGGCCGACCAGGGTGCGCAGCAACCGGTACCCCTGCTGCCGGAGGAGACGGACGGCCTCGTCCGGATCCCGTGGGCCAATGCCGTCCTGCAGCGGACCGAAGGCGGTAGCGCCGTCCACCTCCTGCAGCACGTCTTGCGCCTCCGCCACGAGATCGGCTGCTTCCGGACCGGGTGCGCCGCGGTCGAGGTCCTCGAGCAGCTTGGCCAGGGCGGCGACCGTGTCGTTCCCGCGGCCCAATGCCGACAGATCAAGCGGCGGCCGCACGTCCGCGTCCGCGCGCTCGACGCGCACGGACACCTGCCCGCTTACCGGCATCTCGCCCGTCTCCTCCTCGCCCGCAGCCCAGGCCTGGAGCTTGTCCGGTTCGATCTCGGTCTCGCCCCGCACGCGGATGCGCAGGCTCAGGGCTTCGCACGCCGGGTCCTCCTCCTGCAGTCGCTCGACCGCGGTCCGGATCGCCCGCACCATGTCCGTGCGGGTCTGGATCGCAGCCGCGTCCAGGTCCAGGGTTTCGTAGCGCAATCCACCGCACCGGCAGCGTTGGAGTTCCGGGGCGTTGGCCGGGCCCGTGATGCGCAGCGCTCCGTGGAGGCCGGTTTCGTCGGGTCCGAGCGCCTGGAGCGATCCGGCGTAGCAGGACGTGCCCTTTGGCGCGAGCGGGTCGGGCAGATGGATGTGGCCCAGGACCCAGAGCCGCACGCCCGGCGTCTGGATCGCGGGCACGGGCGCGTAAAGGCCGGTCCGGGCGTCGCGGTCGGCGTGCAGCAGACCCAGCACCCACGCGGGCGCATCGTCCCCCGGTCCGGGGAAGTCGGTCAGGGGATTTTCGCGGTGGTGCGCCTCCGGGAACGACCAGCCCCAGACGCGCACGCGCGTGCCGTCCTGGCAGGCGAGGTCCATGGACTCCCACTGGCCGCCCCGGCCGAGCAGACGAAAGGCATGGGGATCGTCTACTGCCTCGGCCAGTTCGGGCAGGACCGCGGTGTCGTGGTTGCCGGCCACGGCCACGAGCGGGATTCCCTTGCCCTGCAGCCGTTCCACGCCCTGCCGCAGCGTGCCGAACGCTTCGTAGAAGAACTGTTCGTCGTGCGCCACGTCGCCGGCGAGCAAGACGGCATCCACTTCCTCCTGGATCGCGGCATCCAGCAGCCGCTCGAACGCCTTGCGCGGGGAGAACGCCTCGGCCCAGTCCGGAAGCACACGCGCCGGTGGACAGCCCAGGTGAATGTCGGCTGCAGCCAGAAGCTTCATCCCGTCTCCGGAAGCGGCCTCCCAACGGCCGCGGTCCAGCCTATCCGTCCGTGCCGCAGGAGTCAAAGCGATTTCCCCGCGCGCCGGGCTGCGGCGCGTGGAACTGCGCGGCGGTTTCCCTGACGGAACGGCGGATCAGGACCCGAAGAGCGGGAGGAGAGGCGGCGCCGGCCCGTCAGTCGAACGCAGCCAGCGCTTTGTCCTCGGTCACGGCATAGGTGAAGAGGCTGTCGATGCCCAGGGCCTGGAACACGAAGTGGGCCTTCTCGTTCCGCCCCAGGTTGAGCAGTACGATGTCGCCGCCGCACGCCTTGGCGCTGTCCTTGTGCTCGAGGAACACGCGCACCCCGGACGAGGAGATGTAGCCCACATCCGACACATCCACCACGATCCTGCACTGCCCTTCCCGGAGCAGATCTACAATGGCTGCGGAGAGACTGGTGAACGTGTGGCTGTCGACCGCCCCGGCGCAGCGGAGGATGGTGATGCCGCGGTCCACGGCCTCTGTGCGGATCTGGAGCGAAGGGGTGCTATCCTGCTTTCCGGCGTCTGTCATGGGAAACTCTCGATGGTGGCTTCACGCACGTGCGGGGCGTTGACCTCCGACAAGCCCCAGTCTACCGGCTGGGCCGAGCCGGGTCAACGCTGAAAAGGCTACGGAAGGGCTTGGGCCAGGGCGATTTCCGGGCGCGGGAAGTCTTTCCAGTGGAATCCGCAAACGCGTGCGGAACGGGATGCGCGGCAGCCCCTTCCAACACAAGCGTCCGATCGGACCGATCGCCGCCGCGGACGGGCGCACAGGCGATTCAGCCGCCGCCGGTCCCTTTCTCATGCCCCCTGCGCCACCGGGAACCCGCCGCCATCAGACCGGCGCCCACCAGCAGGGGCACGGCCGCGATCGTGAAGGCGGCGTCGGCGGACGCATGGGCCAGCACGAACCGCATGAACGGGGGCGCGGCCACCACGCCCAGCGCGCCCACGGCCACGGTCAGCCCCACGGCCGTGCCCGTACGGGCGGGGGTGCGCGCGGCCGCCAGCCCCACGAGCAGGGGCCAGGTGCCGGCAAAGAAGAAACCGGCCAGCGCGAAGAGCACCAGGCTCCACGGCCACGCAGCCACTCCCCCCTGCGCGGCCAGAGCCGCGGCGCTCAGAAGAAACAGTGCTGTCAGCGCCTTTTCGTAGGAGGCGCGCTCCGGCAGGAACGCGCAGAGCGTCCGGCCGGCCAGCATGGCGAGCCACATGAGCGAGATGCCGTAGATGGCCCAGGCTTCGGGCGCGCCACGGTACTTGCGCAGAAACAGATTGGCGAAGATGGCTACACACGATTCGGACAGCACGTAACAGAAGAGAGCCGCACAGGGGAGGAGGAAGGCCTTGCGGCCGGCCATGGCGCGCACCCCCTGCAGGGTGATCCGCTCGGCCGTAGCTGGAGCCGGGAGCCGGGCCCACGAGTACAGCACGAAGAGAAGGCCGCCCCCCACCGCGATCGCAGCGAAGATGCTCTGCCAGGGCACGCCCCGGGGAAGCAGCTCGGCCATGGCCCACGGTCCGCCCACCGCGCCTGCGCAAAAGAAGGTCTGCGAGAGATTGAGGGCCAGCTTGCGCCGATGGGGAAAGAGATCGGCCAAGAGCGCCGAACTCATGCTCTCGAGCACGCCCCCGCCCATGCCCATGAGGGTTCCGGCCAGATACGCGATCGCCAGGCGGTCCGCAGCCGTCCAGCACACGGCGCCCGCGAGGAGGAGGAGGGACGCCGCCTGCAGCACATGTTTCTTGCCAAATCGGTCGCACAGGAATCCGCCCACGACCGTGGCGAGAAAGAACCCGGCGAACTGGGCCGAAGCCACTGTGGCGAGGCGCTCGGGCGTCACCGCGAGCGTGCCCGCGGCCCGCAGCACCACGGCCGGCAGGGCGTTCGCGGACACGGCGAAGACGAAGAGCGATCCCATCCCGGCCACGCAGGGAACCACGCGGGATGCAGGTGGCCGTTCAGCCGGCCGGGGGAACGACGGGGCTGTCATGGGCGTCCTGTTCACTGCGGCGAGGCGGTGCAGCCCCGCCCAGACGGTGGCCGGCGACGAGCAGCCAGACGGCGACCAGGGGGACGAGCGGGGTGAGCATGCGACCGTAGGCGCTCACCAGGGAACTGGCGGCAAACGCGACGAGCGCCAGAAATCCCAGGGCGCGCACCGCGGGCGGTACGCCGAACGGCCCCCGCCGGCGCGCGACCGCGACCCAGGCGAGCGGGATCAGCAGAAAGAGATTCGGGACCGCATAGGCCAGGACCTCCGGCCAGGGCTTGGGACGGTGCGAGACCGGAGCGCCGAAGAGCATGCGGCTCACGTTGGCGCCCCAGTTCTTGGCGAACGCCATGGGGTGGGCCCGGAGACGCTCGAGCGCCTTCTGCTTCATGGCTTGGTCCCGCGCGATTGCGTCCGGCAGGCGCGCGAGCCGGTCGAAGAACGCCCCATGGTTCTTTCGTAGCGCGGGGGTCGCGGCCACGCGTTCGGGCGAGTGCCAATCGCCCCGATCGCCGGCAAAGGGACTCGTCATCCAGTACAGCTGCAGGCCGCCCGCATTGCTCCAGTAGAAGACCTTGCCGGTCATGCGATACGTGTAGACCAAGTACGGACTGCACAGGAGGAGCGCGCCGACGAACACGCCGAGCGCCTGCCAGCGCGCCCGGCGCCGTTCCCACCGTACGAGGAACACCACGACCAAGCCTGCGATCAGCACGTAGCCGAAGAGCACCTTGGTGAGCGCGAGGCCGGCAAAACACAGTGCAGCGCCCGCACCGTGCGCGCGCCATCGCCCCTCCCTTCGCTGGGCGCAACAGAAGTGATGCGCAAACCCGGCGACTAGGAAGACGGCCAGCGTCTCGGTGAGCACAAAGGGCAGGTGGTAGAGGAAGGGCGGGTACAGGCCGACCGCGCACGCCCAGCGGCCCGCCTGCGGCCGGGGCAGATAGACCGCCAGGAGCGCGCGCACGTAGAGCACCATGCCGATGAGCAGTACGGCGTTGCAGAGCCGCAGGCCCACGTACGGCGTGTCGAGCCAGATGAACGGCGCGAGCAGGAGGGGATAGCCGGGTCCGCTCCACAGGTTGATCTCGCCGGCCGGGGAGTAGTGTCCGCGGACCAGATGTTCCGCGAACATGCGGTAGCGGCCCTCGTCCCCCTGGAGCCGTTCCCCCTCCTGGAGCAGGAGCACGACCGCGATGTAGAGCAGAAAGAGCGCTGCGTACGGCCACCGCGCGCTCCCGTTCCCGCCGGTCTCACGCATGGCCGCTCGCTTCCTTCCGCAGGCCCCCCGCGCATGGGCGACCGGTCGCGCGCGGCCGGTCCGGCCGGGCCGGGGCGCGCGGTTCGGACTCGCGCAGAGGCCCTGACACGGCTACCCGTGGATCCCCATCCCCAGCCAGCTCTCGGCGCATTCCATGAGCCCTTCGTGGAGCGTGGGGTGAGCGTGGATCGTATGCGCGATCTCCTCCACCGTGCACTCGAGCTGCAGGGCCAGCGCAGCCTCGCCGATGAGGTCGGTGGCGTGCGCACCCATGATGTGCACGCCCAGGACCTCGCCGGTCTTGGCGTCGGCCACGATCTTGAAGAAGCCGGCGGTCTCGTTCATGGCCGCGGCCTTGCCCAGGGCCCGGTAGCTGAACTTGGCGCACGTGACGTCGCGCCCGGCCTCCTTGGCCGCCGCTTCGGTGAGGCCGACGTTCCCGATCTCGGGATGGGTGAAGACGCAGGCTGGAATCACGTCGAGCCGCAGGGGGACGACGTGCCCGGTGGCGTGGGCCGCGGCCTTCAGGCCCATCTTGGAAGCCACGTGCGCGAGCTGGGGCTTGTCCGTGATGTCGCCGATGGCATAGATCGTGGGAACAGCCGTCTGGCAGTGCTCGTTGATCGCGATCGCCCCGTCGTCGGTCGTCTCGATCCCCACGGCTTCGAGGCCGATGTCCGCGGTGCACCGGCTCCGGCCGATGGCCACGAGCGCTTTCTCCGCCCGGACCGTCTTTCCGCCCGCGAGCTTGGCCTCGACCCCTTTGCCCTTTTTGGCGAGCTGTTCGACCCGGGTCTTGAGGTGGAGCGCGATCCCGGCCTTCTTGAGGACCTTGCGCAGCTCCTTGCTGACGTCCGCATCCGCCATGGGCAGGGCCTGGTCGAGCATCTCGACCAGGGTCACGTCGCACCCGAGGCCGCGCAGGACTGTGGCCAGTTCGCAGCCGATGTAGCCGGCGCCGATGACCAGGACCGATGCGGGCAGCGTCTCCAGCGCCAGGAAGTAGTCGGACGTGACGACCGTGTCTTCGTCCATGGGGAAGGCCTCGGGCCGCAGCGGCGTACTGCCCGTAGCCAGGATGATCCTGCCCGCGCTGACGGCAGTCTTCTCGGCACCGGTCACCTCGATGGACGTCTCGCCCGTCAAACGCCCGTACCCCTGGACGACGTCGATCTTGTGCTTCTTCATGAGGGCGGCCACGCCGCCCCGCAGCCGTTCGACGATCGCATCCTTGCGGTCGTAGATCGCCTTGAGATCGAAGCCCGGCTCACGGCAGGAGAGCCCGAAGTCGCCGGCGTTTTGGAGAATCCCCAGGGCGTGCACGCTCTCGAGCAGGGCCTTGGAGGGGATGCAGCCCCAGTTGAGGCACGTGCCGCCCAGATCCCCCTTCTCGATGAGCGCCACCTTGGCCCCGTACTGCGCGGCGCGGATGGCCGCTACGTACCCACCGGGACCGGCGCCGAGAATCGCGATGTCGTAGTTCGGCATGTCGTCCGTCTCCTCGTGGAAGGCAGCTCACCTGCGCGCCGGGTCTCCGGCCGGCCGTGGGTGAACGCGTCTACTCTAGCAGGGGGTCGGAAGGTGTCAAGGGGCGGAGCGGGGGAAGCCGCCCGACCCATCCGCAACGTACGCGGTCTTTGCCAAGCACGCGCCCCGCGATCCGCAGACCGCGGGGCGGGCATGACCGATCCGCCGACACGCTCACTTCTTCCGGCGGCTGCTCTTCTTGCCGCCCGGCGGTTTGCCAGCACCGCCCTTGGGACGAAGCACAGCCTTGCGCGACACCCCGCTCTTCTTTTTCTTCTTGCCGGGAAAGGGCGGCTTCTTCTTGCCGGCTGCACCGGAAGGCGGCCGGATCGGCGCCTTCTTGGAAGGACGCCGACTGGTCCGTTTGGGCTTCTTCTCTTCTTCAGGCTCCTCTTCGGCTTCTTCCTCCGGCTCTTCTGCCGGCTCTTCCTCCGGCTCCTCCTCCGGCTCCTCCTCCGACTCCTCCTCCGGCTCCTCCTTTGCCGCACGGGTGCGCGGACCCGGCATGCGCACGGTCGATCCGCCGCGTCCCTTGGGTTCGGCACGGCCGCCGCGCTCCCGGCGGCCGCGTCCCCGGGCGGGCGCAGACGCGGGCGCAGCCTTGAGCACGGTGAAAGAGCAGAGCAGCCCGCCGATGAAGCAGAGGGCTGCCCCGGCCAGGGTGAAGTAGAGTCCCAATCCCGCGCTCCCCAAAAGCGCACCCAGATCGAGGCCGGCCGCCCCCGAAAACCCCAACATGGACACCACAGCGCACCCCACCACGCCGAGCGAGAGCACGAGCCCGACGAGCATGCCCACCGTGCCCGAGAGGAATGGGACTACAGCGAGCACCACGAGAATCAGAGCCGCGGCCGCCAGGCCGTAGACGGCCCACAGCATGGGATGGTCGCTCGCGAGTTCCAGCGGCAGCGCATACCCCGGAGCGCCCATGTTGCCGCTCGAGCCGCTCTCGGTCTGCGCCAGGTCCGCGCCCGTCTCCGTTCCGGAACTCCGTCCGCCGGTCTCCCCGAGCCCTTCGGCTTCGGCTGCGATGGCCTGGCGTGTGGGCTTCGGTTCTTCGTCGG